>NZ_JBDGKM010000005.1:0-263384 GCF_057656375.1 Arthrobacter sp. Soil_C_60
CCCGGCGACCCGGAGACCGGAGCCAAGGGCATCTTCGCCTCCGGCGCCGACATCGCGCAGCTGCGGGAGCGGCGCCGGGATGACGCGCTGGCCGGGATCAACTCCGGGATCTTCGAGCGGATCGCGAAGCTGCCGATGCCGGTCATCGCCGCACTGGACGGATACGCGCTCGGCGGCGGGGCCGAACTCGCCTACGCCGCGGACTTCCGCATCGGCACGCCGGCGCTGCGCATGGGCAATCCGGAGACCAATCTGGGCATCCTGGCCGCGGCCGGCGCGACGTGGCGGCTGAAAGAGCTCGTCGGCGAGCCGATGGCCAAGCAGATCCTGCTGGCCGGCAAAGTCCTCACGGGCGAGGACTGCCTGGCGGTCGGGTTGATCACCGAGCTGGTGGAGCCGGAGACGCTGATGGACGCGGCGCACGCCCTCGCGGACGCCATTGCGGCGCAGGATCCGCTCGCGGTGCGGGTGTCCAAGGCCGTGTTCCACACCCCGCGGGAAGCCCACCCCATCATCGACACCCTGGCCCAGGGCATGCTGTTCGAGTCCCAGGCCAAGTTCGAGCGCATGCAGGCCTTCCTCGACAGAAAGAAGAAGTAGATGAGCAATTCCGTACTGCCCGCAGGGCTCCCCGAGAAGGTCGGCGTCCTTGGCGGCGGCAGAATGGGCGCGGGCATCGCCCACGCGTTCCTGGTCACCGGAGCCGAGGTAGTGGTTGTCGAGCGCGACGAAGCCGCCGCTCAGGCGGCCCGGGAACGAGTCGAATCCTCCGCGGCGAAATCCGTCGAGCGCGGCGCCGTGGACGGGAACCTTGACGACTTGGTCTCCCGTCTGTGCGTGTCCGTGGACAACGCGGACTTCCGGGACCGCGAGTTGGTCATCGAGGCCGTGCCGGAGGACTGGGACCTGAAGGTCTCATCGCTGCGCGCGGTCGAGGAGCGGCTCGCGCCCGGCGCCGTGCTGGCTTCGAACACGTCGTCCCTGTCCGTGTCCGGGCTGGCCGAAAAGCTGGTGCAGCCACAGGACTTCCTCGGCATGCATTTCTTCAACCCGGTACCAGCCTCGACTCTGATCGAGGTCGTTATCGGCAAGCAGACGAGCCCCGAGCTCGTCGAGCAGGCCCGGGGCTGGGTGCAGTGGCTGGGCAAGACCGCCGTCGTCGTCAACGATGCACCGGGTTTCGCCAGCTCCCGTCTCGGCGTGGCCATCGCACTGGAAGCCATGCGCATGGTGGAAGAGGGCGTCGCAAGCGCCGAGGATATCGACAATGCCATGGTGCTGGGCTACAAGCACCCCACCGGACCGCTGCACACCACAGACATTGTGGGTCTGGACGTGCGCCTGGGCATCGCCGAATACCTCCACGAGACGCTGGGTGAGCGTTTCGCGCCGCCGCAGATCCTGCGCGACAAGGTAGCCGACGGCGCGCTCGGCCGCAAGACCGGCAAAGGCTTCTACGACTGGCCCTGATCATGGGTCAAGGCGGAAGCTCTGGGTAGCCGGCGCGGAACTTTTGACACGGGCCAGTTCCTTTCGTGCCTTTTGGTCCCTTATGTCATCGGTGACAGAAATTGACGCGACAGCTCATGCGCCTGAAAGCGGGACCTGAAGACTCAAGACTTTGGGGACGCGAATTTGAGCCTTGCGGCGATGGCTAAGGGTCCTCCTGCCGGACTACTTTAGCTGCCCCAGAGGAAGGCGCTGGGGGAGTCCGGGCGAAAGCAGATTGCCGGTGTCAATTCTGATTTTGGTCTTCATACCTCGGCTGGTGAGCCTGCTCATCGGCAGCGGGTATGAGGAGCCATCACTGAGACTAATGCCTCGGGACTATCTGTGGGAACGAGAAGTGTTTATGACGGATCCGCACCTGTGCTCAGTGGCTCGAGGAGGGAGAGCAGGCGTGGTATCAGTCGTTCTTCAATGGTTTTGGGATCACGCCGGCGGGCATGGGTTGCCAGCACTTCATGCACGTAGACCGCATGGAGATTCTGTGCGACGAGCTGCGGGGGTGCTTCTCGGAGCACGCCTGCGGCCTGGCCGCGCCGTATTACCTGCTCGACTACGCCATGCCAGCGGGCACCCTGCTCCAGACCCCGCTGACCGAAGTCTTCGGGGCTAAATGAGTCCCGAACGTAAAGGTAACCGCTGTCGGGATCTCTTTTGTAGAGGTCGGCCAGAGCTTTATACATACTCGTGATCCGGCCGATGTAGTATTCGGCGGAACCGTTTTGGGTCGTGTCCTTGGCATCGGCGTCCAGGCAAGCCTGCAACACGTCGTCAAAGAACTCCCCGTAAATGAGCAGGAAGAGGTTCTTCTTGCTGACAACATAACGGAAGAGCGTTGCCTCACCGATACCGGCTCGGGCTGCCACTTCCTTGGTGGTAATGCTGTCGTAATCCCGTTCTGCCAGCATCTCCCGGGCAGCCGCCAATACGCTCTGCATGGTCTGGCGTTTCTTCCGTTCACGCAAAGTCGTGGGCACATTCGGCATGAGAGACACATGTGTAATCTATCAGCCCATGCCGATAGATGCGTTCGCCGCGATCGCAGCAATAGGAGCCGCACCGGTGAAGAGGTAACCGGGTTCGGGAGACTTGCATGAAGTTGACATTATTCCTCGCCATGCATCAATGATTCGATTAATAAGTATTAGACACGGCATAAAGCGGATGCGATTCTGAAAAGGACAGCATTTTTTTCGTAGAGAAAGAGCGGCGTACTTTGAGCACTTATGCCAGCATTAATCCCACTACCGGCGAGAGAGTCGCCGAATTTCCTACATTGGCCGACGCCGATGTGCAGGAGCTTATTGTGCAGTCAGATGCCGCGTACCGAGACTGGCGGTTCGCTTCTCCCGGTGACCGATCCAAGGTCCTGAACCGGGCGGCCGAGCTGCACCGGGAACGGTCAGAAGAGCTCGCTTCCCTGCTGACATTGGAAATCGGGAAGCCCATTGCGGAAGCGCGGCAGGAGGTCTCCCTGATTGCTTCTATTTACAAATACTATGCGGACAACGCCGAACGGTTCCTGCAGGATGAGCCATTGGACTTCAGCGGGCCAGGGGAGGCATTCATCCGCACCGAACCCATTGGACCAATCGTCGGCATCATGCCGTGGAACTTTCCTTACTATCAGGTAGCGCGCTTCGCAGCGCCCAATCTCGCCCTAGGCAACTCCGTCATTGTGAAACATGCGAGCAACTGCCCCCAGTCTGCCCTTGCCATAGAATCGCTTCTTCTTGACGCTGGACTGCCGTCTGGCTTGTACTCTAATGCCTTTGCTACGACCAATCAGGTGGCGACCATGGTCGCAGATCCTCGCGTCCAGGGCGTCTCGCTGACCGGATCCGAGAGGGCTGGAGCCGCTGTTGCGGAGGTTGCTGGCCGTCATCTGAAGAAGGTCGTCTTGGAACTGGGGGGCTCGGATCCCTTCATCGTCCTAGCTGATGCCGACATCGACAAGGCTGTAACTGACGCCCTCGCCGGCCGTATGTACAACGCAGGACAGGCATGCACCGCTTCCAAAAGGTTCATTGTGGCGGACGAGGTGTATGAAGAGTTTACAAATCGCTTCCTTCAGGCCATGTCCCAGATCGCTCCAGGTGATCCCACTAATGCCCAGACCACCTTCGGCCCGCTGGCTTCCCGGGCCGCAGCCGAAGAGCTGACCGAACTGGTTCGGGATGCTGTTTCCCAAGGTGCGGATGCCGTCAGCGGCGATACAGGCCCTGGCGGCAGTGACGCCTTCTTCCCGGCGACGGTGCTGACCGGGGTTACTCCGCAGATGCGGGCGTATACGGAAGAGCTTTTCGGCCCCGTTGCCGTTATTTATCCGGTTGCATCCGCGGACGAAGCAGTCACACTTGCCAATGATTCCCCCTTTGGCCTGGCTGCATCCATTTACACCGCAGACCTCGAATCAGCACGCGAACTTGCGGCCAAGCTAGAAACGGGAATGGTATGGATCAATAGCATCAGCCGGAGCGCCCCGGACCTCCCCTTCGGTGGAGTCAAGCGGTCGGGCGTAGGACGTGAATTGGCAAGATTTGGCATGAATGAGTTCGCGAACAAGAAGCTCGTCCGCATCCCGAATTCTGATCCTGACGCCTAGATTTGCCTTTCTTGGCTCCGATTTGGACGGGCGGCTGCCTGCCCTGATCCATCACGCCGCTGGCTGCGTCCGTCTGATTGGCATCTCTGCAATCAGGCGGACGCCGGCTTTAACGGTTGTCCCCGAAGACAGCCCGTGTTGCCGCTTCGTGGAGGGTGCAGCCGCTTCCTGGAGCGTGCAATAGGGAGAACAAACGTAGCTTCTGCTTATCCCAGGCTGGGCTACCCTGATGTGGCCACCGCGTCCTATCGCAGCAGAAGCGGCGGGGTAACCGGGGGATGAGGCAACCGCTTGGGTGTCGGACAGGGCGTCATCAGGGGTCGAATAAAGCCGGTGGATCCCCGACTGTGACCGGTCACAATTACGCTTGAGGACCTGATGGCCAAGCTGCGATCAGCCAAAGTAACACTGCCACTCAGTGCTGGAGCCAACCCTGGCCGGCTCGACCGGTAATCGGGGCTCGCCAAAAACCACTTATCCTGTAGCGCCGACCGAGGGCGTCACGTGGAGTTCAGATCCCAGATTCAGCCGCACGATGGTCAACTTGCCGGAGGCGGGACTCATCTTGCCTACAGCTGCCACCCGCTCCCGCTTCTGTGGCTGTTTGCCGTCTCGATGTCATCGGACTGTTCATACACCAGTGATATCCATGCACTGCGTGCCTTCCAGAATGCACACGATGTTGTCGTATCCGGCTTCCTGCCTAGATAGGGCTGTGGTTTATGCCGGATTTGCAGCGTTGATGGTGGCGGGTTGGGTAAACCTCGCGGTGGAGAAGGGGAACGGGGGGAGCTCGGCCCGGCGTTCCCCCACCGAACGAGTGCAACCTGGTCGCCTCAAAGGCCGCCGTCCATCCTGCTGGGAGACCGCTTGCTTGCGCGATACAGCCTGCTGCCGGTGATGTTAAAACTTTGCGGAAGTTCGCTTAGAGCCAGCGGTCCGAGGAGGGCGAGCAGGCGTGGTATCAGTCGTTCTTCAATGGTTTTGGGATCACGCCGGCGGGCATGGGTTGCCAGCACTTCGTGCATGTAGACCGCGTGGAGATTCTGTGCGACGAGCTGCGGGGGTGCTTCTCGGAGCACGCCTGCGGCCTGGCCGCGCCGTATTACCTGCTCGACCATGCCAAGCCAGCGGGCGCCCTGCTCCAGGCCCCGCTGACCGAAGTCTTCGGGGCTAAATGAGTCCCGGACGTAAAGGTAACCGCTGTCGGGATCTCTTTTGTAGAGGTCGGCCAGGGCTTTATACATACTCGTGATCCGGCCGATGTAGTATTCGGCGGAACCGTTTTGGGTAGTGTCCTTGGCATCGGCGTCCAGGCAAGCCTGCAACACGTCGTCAAAGAACTCACCGTAGATGAGCAGGAAGAGGTTTTTCTTGCTGACTACATAACGGAAGAGCGTTGCCTCACCGATACCGGCTCGGGCTGCCACTTCCTTGGTTGTAATACTGTCGTAATCCCGTTCTGCCAGCATCTCCCGGGTAGCCGCCAGAACGCTCTGCATGGTCTGGCGTTTCTTCCGTTCACGCAAAGTTGTGGGCACATTCGCTATCAGGGACACAAGGGCAACCTAGCAGCTGCATGTACATCGGCGGAGTTCTTTTGTCCCTGGCGTGTCCCAACTTTGAGTAATTGCAGGATGAGGACGCCAATCGCAGGCCCGATGGCAAGCGCGAGAATTGCTTGTTCCCAGCTTGCTATCTGTGCAAGGAAGGGGAACAGGGCTATGCTTCCAGCGCTGACTGCATAGCCGCCGGCCATCTGTACAGAAAGCGCACTGCCAACGTGGGCCTCGGGGCAATATTGCCGGAGCAGCGCTGACAACAGGGCTGAGTCTCCTATGATGGTGATTCCCCAAACGGTGCACAGGGCCAGCACTGCAGCTGGGTGCCAGTTGGTGCTTAGCGCCAGCAGTGTCGCGGCCGCGCCTGAGAGTAACATGAACATTTGCGAAATGATGATTTTGCCGAAGCGATCGCCCAGGAGACCCCCCGCTAGACACCCCAATGCGCCTGAAGCGATGACGATGAAGGAAGCCATCGCAATCAGGCCCTCTGCAGCAGCTTCGCCGGAAAAGCGGCTGGAGAGCAGGGCACCGATCGACGCCCACATGGCATAAAGCTCCCACATGTGGCTGAAATATGCCATGTTGACCAGCAGGACTCTACGGTTTCTGAGGATGGCAAGGCCCTCTCGGAAACTCACCTTTGAGTGCGCGTCCCGGTGCGGAGCCGGACCCGGGACGCTGACGAACAGTAGCGCCCCGGCGAAACAGCAGACGCTCGTGGCTAGGATCACTACCCGCCAGTCCGTGGGTCCTAACCCGTTGATCAGGTGGGGAGCGGCGGAGCCGACAGTCAGCGCGGCCAGTAGGGTACTGGAGGCCAAGCCCCGCCGATTTGGTTTTACCCATGCCATTATTTCCCGCACTGCGATCGGATATACGCCTGCTAGGAAAATTCCGGTAGCAAGCCGCAGAACCAAGGCGGCGCCGTAACCGGGAAACACGAGCAGCAAGAGGTTGGCCACCGCGGCGCCGACCGCACAGCAAGTGAACAGCACCCGGGCGCTGAATCGATCAGGGAGACGCAGAAGCGCGGAAGTGACGGCGCCGACGATGAATCCTGCCTGGACACCGAACGTTACCCAGACCAATTGGGAATCGGGAACTTCCCATTGGGCGGAGATCCCCTCGATGATGAATGAGGCAGAAAACCATACGCTTATGCAGAGCAGGGTGGAGATACAGATAAGGAATACTGCGCCCTTAGAGCTGCGACTGGTGCGTGGTTCAGCGATCGTTGTCATGCTTGCCGTACCGGCCTTTCCAGCGCGCAACCGCGCTTGGTGCGGACTGTCCGTTCCAGGACGATCGGTGCGGCTGCCGGGGCAGCCGCACCGAGTTGCTCACCGCTTAGCTGCGGGCCAGATGGCTGGAGATGGAGTGGCTTGCGGCGGGGTGTGTTTCGGACACGCGAGTATTGCCCTCGCCGCGAACGTATTCGCGCAGTGTGGAGCCTTCATACTCCTTCCAGACGCGGCCGCGTTTCTGCAGTTCCGGGACCACGAGTTCTACGAAGTCTTCGAAGTCGCCGGGTGCTACGGCGTAGGAGAGGTTGATGCCGTCCAGGCCGCCTTCGTCGACCCAACGCTCGATTTCGTCGGCGATGGTTTCGGGGCTGCCGGCGATGACCGGTTCCATCCCGCCGATGCTGAGGTATTCAGCGATGTCTGCCGGGGTCCACTTTCGCGTCGGATCGGCCTTTGTGAAGCGGTCGACCACGGTCTGGATGGAATTCGATTCGAGGTTCTCCAGCGCTTCATGCGGGGGGAACTTGCTCAGGTCAATACCCGTCCATCCGCCGAAAAGCGCCATCGCGCCTGGATGGGATGCATACTTGCGGTACTCGGCCAATTTCCGCTCGGCCGCGGCATCTGAATCAGCGACGACACATGTCAAAAGGGAGAATAGCTTCAGCTCGTCTCCATTGCGGCCATTCTCTTCGGCTTTTTCCCGGATTCCGGATGTGATCTTGCTGCTCAGCTTGGGATTAAGGACGTTGACGAAGAGGCCTTCACCATGCTTTGCCGCGAAGGCAGCGCCGCGGGATGAGCCTCCGGCCTGGTAGATGACAGGACTGCGCTGAGGGGAGGGCTCACATATGTGGAAGCCTGGTACGTTGAAGTACTTGCCGGCATGATCTATGGGGTGGACCTTCTCTGGATCCACGAAGATGCCATTGTCACGGTCGACGCGCACGGCGTCGTCTTCCCAGGACCCCTCCCAGAGCTTGTAGACCACTTCCATGAACTCTTCGGCTACTTCATAACGCTCATCGTGGGACAATTGGGAGTTCATCCCGTGGTTTTTGGCTGCACTTTCGAGGTATGAAGAGACGACATTCCAGCCCACGCGTCCGCCGGTGAGATGGTCCAGGGTGGAGAGGCGACGAGCCAAGGCGTAGGGATTCTCGAGAGTCACGGCGGCCGTGACGGCAAAGCCAAGGTTCTGTGTTGCGGCGGCCATTGCGGAGATGTACATCAGCGGATCATTCACGGGGAACTGCATGCCGTCGCGAAGGCTGGCGTCAGCAGAACCTTCGAACACGTCATAAGGTCCCAGGACATCTGCAAGGAATAGGGCATCAAAGCGGCCCTTTTCAAGGACCTTCGCCAAATGCGTCCAGTACTCCAGGCTCTTGTAGTCCTCCGTCTTGCTCCTCGGGTGCCGCCACAACCCGGGGCTCTGGTGCCCTGGGGTCGCCATATTGAATGCATTAAGACTTATGCGCTTGCTCATCGGGGCTCTCCTAGATGCTAATTGATCGCTTACTCCGATCGAAGTATGCAGTCAGTAAAGCATGTATCCGTTGCGATGTGAAGCCTATAACTGCTAAAACGCGCGTTAATATCTCTTGTGCCCCACGTCACTGCGTGCTCTAATTGGAAGCGCGCTTATAACGAAGTGAACTCTCTTCGCGAGTGAACGGCCGTGCAAATGGGCGCACTGCATGCGTAAAGTGTTTCTAGGACTGGCCTCGCGCCATGCTCGAACCGGAGACATTACTTTTGCTCATGCAAGCTTCGTAACCAGTTGCGATGACGCTTCACGTTTTCGCCAGAGCTTTGGGATAAGGCAATGACTAGTTTGCATACAAGCGGGCCCGCTGCCCTGTCCATGAAGGACCGCCTCCGGTCCATGCGGGCCGCAGCTGCTGGAAACATGCTCGAGTGGTTCGACTGGACCCTCTATGGGATCTTTTCCACTTACTTGGCGGCTAACTTCTTCGACAACAGCGACCCTACGTCTGCGCTCCTGTCCACGATGGCCGTCTTCGCCGGAGGTTTCATTGCGCGCCCGATCGGAGGTTTCTTTTTCGGCCGGCTCGGGGACAGGGTGGGGCGTCGGTTGGCCCTCCTGATTACCATGCTGACCCTTTCATTCACCACGCTGGCAATTGCCTTGGTCCCTACCTACGCCCAAATCGGGGCGTGGGCCTCAGTTGTCCTTTTGGTGTTGCGAATGCTGCAAGGCCTGGCCCACGGCGGTGAGGCCGGGGTTTCCTATACTTATGTCGCGGAGATTGCCCCGAAAGAACGCCGGGGTCTGTGGACCAGTGTCGTCTACGTCAGCGTGATGATCGGCGTCATGGGTGCTACGGCAACGGCCGCCGTACTGAGCAACCTTCTCGGCAGTGAAGCCATGAATGACTGGGGATGGCGGATCGGCTTCGCACTTGGAAGTCTGCTTGCCCTCTACGTTCTCGTACTTAGGCGGTTTGCGAAGGAAACCGACGTGTTCACGGAGCAGAAGGCTGAGCAACCCCACAAAGCGGTCGGCGGCAAGCTTTCCGCCGCCGACCGTGCCAAGGTGGTTAGGGCATGCATCTTCATTTTTTTCCTCTCCTCCTGCACTAATGTCGTTTACTACACGTGGGTGACCTTCGCCCCGGTGAACGCGATCAGCCAAAAAGGCATGGACCCGGGCGGCGCATACATCGCCAGCCTGCTTGCCCAGCTCATGGTGCTGTTCTTCATCGTCCTGTTCGGCCATCTGTCGGATAAGGTAGGCCGCCGTCCCATGGTCATGGCCCTCGGCATTGCGGTGATCCTGCTGATCGTACCGATCCAGATCATCCTGACCGACCAGCCGTGGACCCTCTTCGTCGCACAAGGACTTGGCCTGACTGCATGGGCCCTCGCCGTCGGGCTTTACCCGGCGCTCATGGCAGAACTGGCGCCAACCTTTGCCCGGGCCCGGGTCGTCGGCGTGATGACATCCTTGGCGGCAGGCGTCTTCGGAGGTACCGCCCCCTACCTCTACACCTGGCTGACCAGCATCGGCTGGGGATCCGCCTTCTACGCCTATTTAGCCCTGCTGGCCGTTGTGACGATCATCGTCGGCTTCAAAATGAAGGAAACCCGCGGCATGGACCTAAATGAAGACCTCCATGAACCATCGCAGGCCTCGGAATCAGAGGCCCGCAAAAGTCAGGCAGGACAAGGGCGGCACTGACGGGAAAGCCAGCGATGCGTCGTGACAACAACCTCCCACGCATCAGTTATTTTGGGAGCCGGTCCGGACACTGCTCCGCAGGGCCCGGACCGGCTCGAACAGGCCCAGCTAAATGCTGCATTCTACCGGTGACATGTTGCACTCCGACCTGTGCGTATGGCTCAGTGCAATCCGATCCGTGCCGGAAGCCGGGAGGTGGCGTCAAATGTTTTGGTGTTTCCAAGCAGCGGACTAGTTCCGCTCGAGCAGGTTATCTTCAGCAAGGACGGCTGGCGGAGGATCGAAGTGCGCACCCAAGACTTCATGATGGCGTGTCGGGATTGGGCGGCACCCGTAGTGGTCGAAATCTGTGCAGCTGCGTGCAGCAATCCCCGTATTGTTGAGTCGCCGAAATTTCTCGCCAACTCATGTTAGAGAATCGAAAATCGGACCATAAGCACGATAAACGGAGAACCAAGATGTCCAGCCGAGGAATGCCGGTCTGGGGCATAAACGATCGACAGAACTCCCCGAAAAGTGAAATCGACCGTCGACCAGCGAGTGAGGTCCTTGCACGATGGACTTGCATAAACGGGAGCTTTGCGGCTGTTGTATCCAGCCGCCAGACCTCCGCTAACGTCCTGCCCTCCAGCGCCGTCACGCTGATGAATGATATGGAGTCAAGAGCCGGATGAGTCCTCGACGGGAATGGATCACTAACCAAGTTCGAAGATCACGGTAACGGCTGGGTCTTCATACTGGAGATGACTTTGGAGATTGGTGGCGGGGCCGAGGCGGCGGCAGCCCACGGGGACGGTTGCTCGCGCTGCTTATTAGGGGAAGACGGTACCTATCCGGCCGTCACGCACGATTTGGGAT
Source organism: Arthrobacter sp. Soil_C_60 (assembly GCF_057656375.1). Taxonomy (NCBI): domain Bacteria; kingdom Bacillati; phylum Actinomycetota; class Actinomycetes; order Micrococcales; family Micrococcaceae; genus Arthrobacter; species Arthrobacter sp. Soil_C_60. The sequence goes on from NZ_JBDGKM010000005.1 coordinate 10,984, forward strand.
GCGGGGTCGCAGACTCGGCAGTAGTCGCCCCTTGGGAGCATGCTGGTCGCTTCGCAGGACTTCCCTGTCATGGCCATAACGCACGATAGCTCCTGCTGGCTGCGCAGGAGACGTGCAGCGCGCCTCGAACCTAACTACACCTACAAGCCCTAAACCTAGTTCACGCATGTGCCACCGGTGCCGCTGACAGCGCTGCTGATGCAAGGCAGCCGCGGCGGCCGCCAGAGGCCCAGGACAGTGGAAAGGCTGAGATGTTCACAGTCATTTCTTGAAGGAACCGGGCTTATGCCTGGCCTCATACTCCCTTGAGTGCACCGGCGAGACTCCTGGCCCGCCACGAGCCGCATGTTGGCATGGGATTGAATGATGTATTCAGTGAGCTGATGGCTGCTTTCCTGCTAGTAGTCCTCAATGCCAAAGACCATTGTGTAGCAGACAGCTGTTCCGTCCAGCACTACTGTCCCGTCGTCACGGACTACCCAGGTCCGAAGCGTAGTGAGGGGCTTGTCCGAACGTACATCTGTTACCTCGACATGGCCGGTGATCGTGTCCCCCGGACGGACCGGAGCCCTAAAGTTCCAGTTGACGTTCAGGAAGACGCTCCCAGGTCCTGGCAGCTCTTCTGCCACAACGGCGTTGAGAATGGCACTGGTGACTCCACCTTGAACTACGATTTCACCGAATCGTGAGGCCTTGGCTGCCTGTACATCGTAATGCAACGCATTACGGTCTCCGCTGATTTCCGTGAATAGTGGAATGTCTCGATCAGTAATTCTGCGGGACAGTTGTGCCGTCTCCCCGACGATAGGCCGTGAGCGGTTCCGGTTGGATTTCATGATTACCTTTCGTCGCGGTGGTCTAAACGGTTGCTGTGACTTACGAGTGGCTACCGGAGTCAGCAGCCCATTCCTGTACATGCAACAGGAATGGGCTGCATAAAGGTTCACTTTCAGTTCGTGCCCGGCTGCTCACTCCACTGCGTAAGAACGGCCGGCTGACCATACTGCCGGTCTCTCAGTCATGCCTCCCGATTGCGAACGACGGAGTGGGCGACACCGGCGTGGGCCCCTGTTTACAAGAGACGCCCGAGCAATAAACGGATCACAGCAGACCCAAACGTGAAAGCCACAGTCGGAGTGAATGCGACCGTTCTTGCCGGTATTTCCACGGTTCAACAAACTGATGGCTCTTTTCCTTTAGCCCCAGTACCTAAGCTGCACGTGAGTCCAAACTGTGAGGTGCCGATGGGTCGACCCAGGGGTATTCCGATGGATCGAGAATCAAGTCATGTGCGCGGAATTCAGATGCCAGGCCCGACTACGTGATTGTTAACTTGCCGGAGGCAGATCGAGTTTCCGGCTGCTGCAGCCGCCGTTGAGCTGGTTTGTGTGGTGTTGTGGTCAGTTTGGTTTTCCTGGTTAGGGGAGGCGTGTGCTGTTGAGGGCTTTGAATTTCGATTCGTGGAAGATGATCGGGTTTTCGTGCTGTCTGATATGGGCGTCGTGTACTTCCAGGAGTGCGACGGCGTGGTCGCCGGCGGGGTATTCGGCGTAGAGGGAGCAGTCCAGCCAGAGTGAGTAGCCGGGGATCCGGATGGCTCCTTGGTCGGTGGCTGTGTAGAAGATTTCATCAAATTTGTCGGGGTTTTTTGAGGCAAGTTGGCGGCAGGTCAGTTCCTGGCCGACTCCGAGAATGGAGACGCCGATTCTCTGGGCCTGGCGCAGGATGGGCCAGGTGGTGGAGCTGTTCTGCACGGCGAAGGAAACCAGGGGTGGTTCCAGGGAGACGCCGACGGTGAAGGAGGATGCGGCGAGGCCTTTGGGGACGCCGTTGACCATCGCGCTGATGGCGGCCACACCTGATGGAAAGCTGGAGAAGGCCTTGCGTATGTCCACGGACTCGGAGATGTTGACGACCGTCATGACTTTCCTTTCGCCGGCGATTCGGATCGCCTTGGGTTGAAAGTGAACTTTGTTCGGAGTGCACTTTCATTAAAGCATTGGGTAGGGGTTTCCGCAAGGGTGCACGTTGACCTGTTTCCGCCGGTTTTGGAGAGGGGCGTGGGGCATCCGGAGGTATGCCCGACGGGCGTATCCAGGCACCGTTTCGACACGTATTTGCTGAAGCGAGCGTTGCGTCTGACTTCAGATATGCAGGTGACACCATGGCAAGAGACGTAAACAGAACAAGGGTGGTCCGTCGCAGAGCATCCCTTGTCGATTTTTCCAACGCCAAAAATGAATAAGTTAAGAGGAGAAAGAACGTACGGCCGTGCCGGCGCGGTGAGTCGGTCAGGGACCGTGTCCGTCCACGCCCAGCAGTGACGTTGCATCCGATGCAGGGGCTCGGCGCGAAGGAAAAATTTCGTGTCCGGCGGGCAGTCCGACGGGCGTAATACATGGCTTGGATGATCCCCGCTTGGATGTGGCCCTTGCCGTCCTATTCCAAGGCCCGCTGCCGATACGGCCCAAGCATCTTCTCCTCAAGCAGGGTGCTTTCTGCAAGGAAGCAGGTCTCGGGTAGTGGCGCGGTCGCGGCGTCGAAGAGGCGGATATGGTCATCGCGCTGTTCGCCGACGTGGCCCGGGCATAGCCGAGCCGCCGGGATTTCCCTTGGTACCCGTTGCCGGCACCGTAGTCGCAGGAGGCGATGAACGAGGCGAAGGCATACCCGGCCCTTATATGGGTCGGCGACCTGTTCTTTATCGAATGCGATGTCACGAGGACCGCGTCGAGGTCGATGATCAGCGGTTGCATGCCTATCGCCCTGGCCGCGGGGCTGTGCTTTCCGGCGGCCTTCCTAACCTGGGAACGCAGTTCGGGGGGAGAGGGCTTCGAAGCCGTAGGCGAAGAGTTCGGGGTTCGCCTACGGCGTTCGAAGAACAGTGAGACGGTGCGCTCAATGGTACCGTTCCGAAGAAGCCGGGCCTGGTGCGCAGCACGTGCAGGTTTGTGAGTGTTCACGGTCGACGGCGAGCATCGCCCCGTGTGAGTAGAGGAGTTTTCCCGGTCGATGCTGCACATCCGACAGAACGAATGGCCGAGGCGGTCTTCGCAAAACTCGTCGAAACGGAGTGCGTCCCTGAGACCGGTGAGGACGTTGAGCCCGATGTGGGAGATCAGCGACCGGCCGGGTAAAAGTGACAAGGACGAATGGAAAAACACGGAAGGATTAGACGGCGGAAGGGGCGCTCCTTCGCTGGGCGGAATAACGGTCTCGACAACCCCCATTTTCCCAGCTCGGAGCACCCCTTCCGGCATAAACATACAGTTCAGACACTCGCCCTATGAAAGCCCGGACTAATGCTCGCAGTACGCCGCAGAGGCGGCCCCGGACTCACTTACCGCAGTCACAACAGCAATGACTCTGGAAGGCATTCGTGAAGATTTGTGAGTCACAGGCGGAGGGAGCACGGACTGGGCGTGCCAGCACTCACCTTCAATCGTGACAGGAACTTGGACGCCGTTGATCGTTAAGCGCACTTCACCAGCGCCGAGTCCTGAAACCTTTCCCTGTGTGTATACGTGCCATGCATGATGTGGGGCGAGGATCCTCACATCCGCCGCAATCGTTACGAGCGGCGGCGGCGTCGAGGACCGAGCCTTTCGACATTGGATGTTATCGCCTGGTAGCGATGGTGTAAGTCCGGGCGGAACTCGGAGCGAAGTCTTGGTATCGAACGCATACGCCCATCCGAGTATGTCCGTATCCTGGTAGGCAGGCCCCGCAAAGGTCAGGCCAACGGGCATATCCGTATCGTTCATGGACCCCATCGGCACGGTCACAGTTGGGATTCCCAGATGGCGTATCACAAGATTGCCGTTTGAATATAACACTCCGTTCTTCCAGGCCCTGTCGGCGCTTGTCTCATCCGTATCCGCGTCGGCTGGGGCAATATCTGCATTCGCGGGGAACACTAGTCCGTCGAGGTTCTCTTGTTCGAGCCAAGTATCGTACGTCTCTCGCCTGAGTTTTTCGAGTGCCCGTAGCGCATTCGCGAACCCAGGGAACTGTACTGGAGGGGGCAGGACGGCCGGGACCTGTTCGGAAACGTGTCGGCCTCCATGCTCCTGAGTTGCGGGATCGGGTGCGCCTGGAGCCTCAGCATCATAACGATCAGGGAGAGCCCCTTCGGGTAATGGAAAGATGAGGTCGCCATCGACGTCGGCCAGGCGTGCTGGCTTGGGCTGTGGCAGTCCGATGTCGGCAGCAAGCTCCGCGTTGCTTCGCAGAAAATCGTCCCATGCCCACCACATGAAATTCTTGAACTCGCCTCGCATCCACCCTTCTGGAACGATGCGCGAAGCCTCAAGATCGTCCCCCGTCGGGTTCCGGCCTTCGTAGTGCTTTAACACTGGAAAATCGCACTCGACGACTGTAGCGCCAAGCTCGGTGAGTCTATTTCTAGCGCTTTCCCACAATTTGAGGATGCTTGGTCGTACTTCAATATCGGATTCCGGCTCCTGACCGATATACATGCGCGGCACTCCGAAGCGCTTTCCATCTAAGGGCCGCTTGCTACTCCATCGCCTGGCTACTTCCCTGAACGTGGAGGGACGCACATCCTCCGGGCTTGGAAGCGTCAGTACTGATTGATTTCGCCAGAAGTCTCCTCGCGTCTCGGGGTCGGAGACCATGAGCACGTCCAGCAACTCCAGGAGATCCTCAACAGTTCGGGTATGTGGGACAACAACATCCCATAGAGGGAAAAGTGGCCAATTGCCCCGCATGGAAAGTAGCCCTCGCGACGGAGTGTAAGCACACAGAGCGTTGTTCGAAGCGGGGCTGCGGCCGGATGAGAATGTTTCCTCGGCCATGCCAAATACTGCCATGCTTGTCGCTGTTGCCGTGCCGGATCCGTTCGATGAGCCTGATGCATAGGCGGCAGGCATGAACTCCGAGTTGTATGCGCTCTCAGAGCGCCCGTAAGCGCCCCGTTGCATTCCGCCGGCGGCCATCGGGGGCATCGTTGTCTTGCCAATAAGTACCGCTCCGGCCTCACGGAGCTGCGCAACCGTGAACGCGTCCGCGCTTGCGATGAGATTTACGAAGGCAGGGGAGCCGCTAGCCACGGTGAGTCCCTTTACCATGTAACTGTCCTTCACGGTGAAGGGAATGCCTTCTAAGAGGCGAACTGCCGTGCCACCTTCCTGGTATCGGCGGTCCGATTCAGACGCCTCGGTAAACACATCTGGGTTGATGATTGGAATCGCGTTCAGGCCGAGTCCTTGGCGGTCATAATAGCCCACTCGTTCTAAATGCCTCGCCACAAGCTCGACTGCAGTAGTGCTTCCCTCTAACAGCGAAGCTCGTGCCTCTGCGATCGTTAGCTCCAGGATTGACAGTTGGGACATTGCCCTGCCTTCCTTCTAATTCAGTAGGTTCGAAATTTCCTCGTCGATGACGAGTCCGAGGGCTCGGGCCAGCTTGGCCGATTGCTCGATTGCCTCTTCCTGCCAGGGGGTTAGCTCTTTGGTCGGCGATGCGCCAACACTTGCATCAAATGGATCTGATACATCCGTGCGAATCCCCGAGAGCGCCTCTAGCACGGCGAGTCCACAGAAAGGCACGTGTACCGGGGAGTATCCACCCTCATGGGAGAAAACGATGCGCCCACCGCAAGCGTCATCAGCGATGGCGAGGAGTCTTTCGGCAATTCCCCGGAATCCGTCGGAGGTAACGCTCATCCGTCCGAGAGGGTCAAACGCTGAGGGATCGAAACCACTTGAGACCATGATGAGCTCAGGCTGAAAAGCAGCGACGGCGGGGCCGACGACGCGTTCAATGGCTTCCCAGTAAGCGCTGTCGCCGGCGCCTGCGTGGAGCGGCACATTGATGTTCGTCCCCTTTGCTTGCGGGCCTCCCCGCTCATCGAGCATCCCGCTGTCGACCGGAAACAGGCGGTCTTGGTGGATTGAGATCGTAAGGACATCTGGATCGTCCCAGTAAATCTTTTGCGCACCATTGCCGTGGTGGACGTCGTAGTCGACGATGGCAACCCGGTTTACGAGGCCCCTCGCCCTGAGCTTCTCAATGGCAACCGGCACGTTCGCGAAGATGCAGAAGCCGCGCCCTTGATCAGGTTCGGCGTGGTGCCCTGGCGGACGGACCAGCGCGTAAGCGTTGTCGACCTCTCCGGAAAGTACGGCTTCAGCTGCGGCGAGTGTGCCGCCGGCAGCTAGCCGAGCAAGTTCGTAGCCACTGCGTCCGAACGGTGCGCTGCCATCCCCGCCATCACCTCCGCCCTCCCGCGACTGTACGCGAATGCGCTCAATATGGCCCGGGGTGTGTACGCGAAGCAGGTCTTCATCACTCACCTGACGAGCAGGCACACGTACGAGTTGCTCGAGAAGCCCCGATACCTCGATTAGGCCCGCCATCCGGGACTTACTCTGGGCACTCTCATACGTCTCATAAGGTTGCGTGAAGCCCCCTGAAGGGAAAATTCCCGCATGAGTGCCCGTGTCATGCCAAGCATATTTCTCATGCCATACGTAACCAGTCTTGCGCGCCATTGCGTAGTCCTCTCGAATAGTGCAGCGTGCAGCGTTTAGGTGTTTTCGAAATTGGCTGAACCCTTTACCCCCATGCTGCGTCCTGCTACCGTATGCCGAGTGCACTCCGAAGTAAAGTGAACTTCGAAGAAAGTGCACTCTCAAGATAATTACGTAAAAACACTGTTCGTGCAGCTGGATCTAGGGCGTGCTAGAGGATCCGGAATAACTCAAAGAAGAGGCCCCACAATGTGTCGAAAGAAAAGAATGATAGGCGCGACCGCGTTCACGGCAATTGCTTCACTTATCCTTGCCGGGTGTACGAATGCCGCCGGGGCTGAGGAAGGCGGGAACGCTGGCGAAAAAGGGGCAGTTGCAATGAGCTTCGCTGGCTTGAATATCCAGGTTTGGAACGACATGATCCCGTTCATAGAGGAGAGCGTCGAGGCCGCTGGCTATGAGCTCATTACTGATAACCCTGAGTGGAACGCGCAAACCCAAGTTAGGGACTGGGAGTCATGGATCGTCCAGGGTGAGGTTAGCGCGATCATGGGGTACCCAGTGCAGTCGGACTCGCTGACCGCGGTCACGCAACAGGCGAACGGCGCTGGCATCCCAGTTCTCGGATACCTCAGCGAATGGGAAGGCGTCAGCGCGTCGATTCTCACGGATCACGCAGCCGATGGAAAGGCATTGGGGGAGGATGCCGCCGAGTGGATCAACAAGACATATGGCAATGAGGAAGTCGATGTTGCCCTACTCGGGTACCCCGACACTGACCTTGGGCGCCTTCGTGGCCAGGGGATCCGAGAGGCCCTAAGCGAGTCCGGTCTAAATCTCAACATCAAAGAGCACTCCGCCGTTAGCCTCGACGATGGTTACACCGCCGTGCAGAACCAGCTGAATGCTTTCCCCGACACCAAAGTTTGGATTGCCACATCAAACGATCCGGCACTCGGCGCATACCAGGCGCTAACCGATGCCGGGGTATCACCGACCGACGACTCAGTCTTCCTCGGTGCACTTGATGGCACGGACTCAGAGCTGGCTATCGTCATGGACGATACCTTCTGGCGTGTACTGCACATAACTCCAGCGAGGAAGTTCGGTGCCGCGGTCGCAGAAATGCTCACATCCTCTGCAGAGGGACAGAAAGTTGAGGACATTGTCCTCAACCCAAGCGTAGCCACTGCTGAAAACGCAGAGTCCTACCTGATTGAAAACCAGTAAGCAGCAACTCTCTGATGAGAGTGACAAAGGAGCCCGATGACTGCTGTGAGTAATAATGTGCGCCTCGAGTACGAGAACGTCAGCGTCGACTTCGGCGCGACACGGGCGTTATCCAACATAAGTTTCTCGGTACGATCCGGGGAGATAGTGGGCCTCCTCGGCCATAACGGAGCAGGCAAAAGCACTCTGTTCAATGTTACAAGTGGTGTGATTGCCACAACACAGGGATCATTCTTGGTCGACGGAACGAATGTCGGCGGCAAACTCAGCCCGAGAGAAGCCGCAGAGTTGGGCATCACTATTATCCATCAAGAGCCCGCCCTCGCGCCGAACTTGAGCGTTCTTGAGAATCTCTTCCTCGCGAGAAGGGTGGCGGTGCAAGCTGATCGTAGGCGGCTGGCTCGTGAAGCACTGGCAGCGGTGGGGGCGGACATTCCGCTCGAAATGCCTGTTGATGCATTAGGGCTGGGGGAGCGACAACTTGTCGACCTTGCCCGGGGCTTGCTTTCTGGGGAAATGAAGGTTTTATTGCTCGACGAGCCAACAGCGGCGCTCGGGAAGGCAGAAACAGACTCGCTTCACGCGCTCATCCGCAGCTTTGCGGATCGCGGCGTCGCTGTAGTCTATGTGTCTCATCGGCTCCCGGACATCATGGAAGTCTGCACGCGCATCGTGGTTCTCCGAGGGGGTGAGCTGGTCGTCGACGATGCAGCCGCCTCGTTTACGCCGGAGAAACTTGCGAAAGCCCTAGTCCCAGAACTCCGGCAGTCCGAATTTATTGAGACGGCAGCAGGAGAGCCGGTTCTGCGATTTGAAACGCCGGACGGCCCCATCGAGGGAAGGCGAGGTGAAGTTATTGGCCTGTTCGGTATGGCTGGAGGTGAGCAATTCGAGCTGATAGCGGGCCTCGCAGGGGTGACAGGAGTCATCGATTACGAACTAGGAAGCGAACACGTTCGGGTGGGAAGCCCCCACCAGGCCATTCAACGCGGAGTCTTCTTCGTGCCGCCGGATCGTGACGTTGACGGTCTCATCTCATCCAATACCGGAAAAGACAACATCATGCTGCCATGGTACGGCTCGTTAGAGAACCATGGCTGGTGGATCGGGAACCGCACGGGCTCGGATCTTTACGATCACGCCCGCAAGGCGCTCGATATCCACGGCCCCAGCGGCGAGGCAGAAGTTTCGCAGTTTTCTGGTGGAAATCGTCAGAAACATCTCTTGGCTCGATGGCTGTATCCGACGAAACCAAAACTGTTGCTCCTCGCGCAGCCAACCCAAGGCGTCGACGTCGGAGCCAAACTCGACATTGTCGACGCCGTTCGAAATGCAGCGAAGGAGGGCGCCTGCGTAATCGTGGCCTCGAGCGAGTCCGATGAGATCGCGTCCATGTGCGACCGCTCCTATGTACTCCTCGGTCAAAAGTTGGCTGCCGTCGATCGAACTGACGATTTCAACTCAGACCTCCTTGCCAGCCTTCTGTCCCTGGCCGAACACACCCGCGCTTGATCCGGAGAAAAAACTATGAACACTGAGCGACTTAAAATTTTCTTGGCCAGAAACGGCATCTTCCTGGCGCTGATAGCTCTGATCGTCGTATTCGCGATCCTGCGTCCCAATTTTCTCAGCGTCGCCAACGGGCAGAACATCCTGCTTCAGGCGGCAGAACTCGGACTAATTGCAATTCCGGCAGCATTCCTCATTATGTCCGGAATGATCGACCTATCCGTGGGATCGATCGCGTCCGCTGCTGCTGTGACCGGCGGAATGGTAATGAGCGACACTGACTCAGCCTCGCTAGGCATTCTCGCTGCCATCGGCCTTGGTGCTCTTGCCGGAGCTCTCAACGGTTTCCTTGTATCGTATCTCGTGCTCAACTCCTTCGTCGTCACCCTTGGTGGGCTTAGCGTGTGGGCTGGTTTTGCTCTGCTGATGTCAGGAGGAAAGACCATTCCGCGGTCAGAACTTCCGGAGGCCTTCCGCGTTATCGGGACTATGAAACTTGGTCCGGTGCCCATCCAGATCGTGCTACTCGCTCTCGTAATCATCTTTGGTTGGTACGTGCTCAATCGCACGAAGTTTGGCAGGGAAGTCCAGGCAATTGGCGGCAATCAGCGCGCTGCCCGACTTATGGGCGTGAACGTGAAGCGGACCAGGTTTAGTCTCTTCGTAGCCAGCGGTTCATTCGCTGCATTGGCAGGACTGCTGCTCTCTGCAAAGGTGCAGTCCGCGAATCCAAATATTGGGTCCGCCCTCGAATTGGATGCACTAACCGTCGTTCTGCTCGGAGGGGTCGCCTTTGAAGGTGGCATCGGCCGAATCAGCGGCGTTGTTGCCGGCTTGCTCTTCTTCCGAGTGCTGCTGACTGGGCTGGTGTTCATGCAAGCCTCCCCGTTCCTACAGACCATCCTCGTTGGTGCAACCCTTATCATCGCCGTCGCTCTCGACCAATCTATCCAAAGGGTGATCCGAAGCTCCTGGGCAAAACTCGGAAAGAAAGCGATCAAAGAAGACGAGGATCCGGACGTGAACACCCGTCCACGGGAAACAATAAAGTCCTGACAGATCAACTGAATCAGCCGGATGGAATGGACCTCCCTTGCAGTGGAGTCAAGCGGTCGGGGGGGGGGGGGGCAGGCCGTGAATTGACAAGATTTGGCATGGATCAGTTCGCGAAGGCTGTCCGCATCCCGAATTCTGGTCCTGACGCCTAGATTTGCGCCTTTCTTCCGGTCCGATCTCTCGACGGATGGATGTCTGTCTTGAACTGTCATGGTCTGCCTGTGCCCGTCTGATTGATATTAACTGCCAATCAGGCGGGCGCAATTTTGACCGACGGCAGCCGTCCATTGCCGCTATTGAGCGAGTTGTGGAGTGTGAGGGACCATAAACTCAGCTTCTGCTTTTGTCCGAAGCTCGGCGACCCCAAGGCGGACACTGCGACTTATCGCTGAAGAAACCGCTTTGAAGTATCGGGCAGGCGGCATCATCTGGCATCGCCTAAGAAGTGGCGAGCTCAGGTCCAAGCGACTGAGCCGATTCCTGGCAGGTCGTAATCGCGGCTGGGTCACCAGTGAGGGGATTACCGGATCGCCCAGTTCTGAAGTCCTTCGGTATCGGCTCGGTCCTGTTGCTGTTCCGCTCGGATATGCACGTGTGACTGGCTGAGTCCCGCCCCGACCCCTTCGACTTGTGGGATAATTCCGGTCACATGACCGAAAGAGGGAATCGATGGTATATGTCGAAGCCGGAGTCCGCCGTAAGCAACTGATCGCCGCCGCACGCAGGGCGCTGGCCCGAGATGGAGTGTCTCGTACATCTCTACGAGCAGTCGCGGCAGAGGCTGAAGTCCCCTTGGGAACCCTGCAGTACATTTTTCCTTCGAAGGAGATGCTGCTAAGAGCGGTGATCGAAGCAGTGGTGGACGAGATCGCTACGGTGCTCAAAGCCTCTGCTGAGCTGGACCAGGGCCTTGAGCATGCGATCCGCCAAGGCCTCGCCGCCTTCTGGTCCGAATTAGTGGCCAGTCGGACGGATCTACAGCTGATGCAATACGAGTTGACGACATATGCTTTGCGGACTCCCGGTCAAGAGGGCCTTGCGCGCAGCCAATACGAGCGCTACGAAAGCGTTGCCGCAGAGTGGTTCCAACTTGCGGCACAGTTGGCGGGCGAGACCTGCGCCGTGCAGTTTGAAATGCTCGCCCGGCTCATGGTCGCGGGAGTGGACGGCCTGATCCTGCAGTACCTGTGCAATCCCGATGAAGCTCGCTCACGCGAGGATCTCAAAGCTATGACCGGGATGCTCATTTCACTGGCAGGCGTACGGCGAGATACGGGGTTGCACCTCGATACAAAGCTCTAAAGAAAACACAAATCCTGCTGACCCCTTTGCCTGACGGGCAAAGGTTTTTGTTGGTATTGCGCAACTGCGAAGAGCGCCGTACCCTTCTTCTAAGTCATACGACTGAATTACTTTGGAGTTGGAGGATCTTGAATGTGTGATGTGGACGTAGTTGTCGTAGGCGCGGGCTTGGCGGGCCTGAGCGCAGCCCGAAAGGTGGTCGAGGCAGGCAGGAGCGTGGTCGTGCTGGAAGCCCGTGACCGGGTGGCTGGCCGTAACATGGGAGGCTTCCTCAGCAACGGTGTCGCTGTAGAGATGGGCGGCCAATGGGTCGGTCCGACACAGGACGTGGCACTTGAGCTCATCAAGGAGCTGGGTCTTGAGACCTTCTACAGCTTCGATGAGGGCGAAGCCCTGACCGTGTTCGACGGTAGCGTTGTTCGCTACGCAGACAAGTCATATGGCCTTCCTCCCGAGTCGGCCATGGAGGTCGGCCGTCTATGGGAGCAGCTGGAGGTCCTGGCCTCGACGGTGGCGCTTGAAGAACCTTGGAAGACCGAGGGTGCTCAGGACCTGGACCGGCAAACCCTAGACGCTTGGCTCGTCGCAAACACAGAAGACAGCCTCGCTCGGCGGTTCTTCCGGCTTCTCGTTCCGGCGCTGTTCTCAGCCGAGTCTCCCGAGCTTTCGCTCCTGCACTTCCTTTTCTACGTGAAATCTGGCACTAGTCTCGATTCGTTGATGACTACCACGGGAGGCGCCCAAGAGATGCGAGTTGTCGGTGGAACCCACCAAATCTCCGAGCTGATGTCGGCCGAACTAGGCGATGCAGTCCGACTCAATAGCGTGGTCCGGACCATCCGTCAGGACGAGGCAGGAGTGCTCGTCGAGTACGAGGGTGGCAGCGTTACGGCCAAGCACGTCGTCGTCGCCGTGCCGCAGACCCTGGCCGGACGGTTGCGCTACTTCCCGCCTCTGCCCCCTCTGCGCGACGGGCTAACTCAGCAGATGCCGGCCGGGGCCGTAATCAAGTTCCAGGTTGGTTACGACAGGCCCTTCTGGCGTGAGGAAGGATTGAACGGCACAGTATGGAGTTTCGACGACGCTTTCAACGTCGTCCTGGACAACAGCCCGCACGACGGCTCCTGCGGCGTGCTGGTCGGCTTCCTAGAGGGCACCCACGCCCGCACCGCGAGCCTGATGAGCGCAGAGGAACGTCGGCGACTCGTTATCGATGCTTTGGTGAAGTACTTTGGACCGAAGGCCGCGGAGCCGTTCGACATCGTCGAGCAGGACTGGACGGCTGAAGAGTTTACCCGCGGCTGCTACGGAGGCCGTCTAGGCGCGGGCGCCTGGACCCAGTACGGCAAGGCCCTCGCAGCTCCCGTCGGTCGCATCCACTGGGCGGGCGCGGAGACCTCTTCTGTCTGGAACGGCTACATGGACGGCGCCATCCGCTCCGGTCGTCGGGCAGCTGACGAAATCCTCGGAAAGCTCTCATAACGAATACCCCTCAGCCAAACGTCTTCGTGCGAGACAGCAACGTATTGAGGAGCAGAATTAAGGCCAGCGCAATCGCCGTCGTTATTCCGGCGGTGCGCAGGCTGACGCTGTGGTCCGCTGGGCAGTGGGATGCACGCGGGGACTCCAACGGAGAGTCCTCTTGAAACCACAGTGATGGTTCATAAACGGGATCCTCACCGACTGTTATCGGCGTTTGTGTGGAGCCGGAAGCTAAGCAGCTCGTTAGCCGGTCTTTCCGTACAGATCGGTGTTGGTTGACGAGTGCGACAGTCTATTTGCTCGATGACTGGTCAGTACGCGGGGGAGCGCCAACGCTGCCAAGAAGGGAAGCAAGATCAGCGGGATCCATGGTGTGCCTGGCCACCATTTTTGCTGTTCGGTCAGATCGAGCAGGAGCCCTAGCGCAGAGTTGCCCGCCAGCACAGAGATTCCGCCGCAGGTGGCTGCGAGTCCGTAGTATGCGCCCCTCCCTGCGGCTGGTCCACTAGCTGTGGCGAACGTGGGGATCAAGGACAGGATCGTGGGGGTCAGGAGCATATGGCCCAGGATCAGGACTGCAACTGTTACAAACACCGGCGCCAGCGAAGCGTCGGAAGAGCCGGGGTATACGGAAGTCATGGCGGCCACGGTGAAGGCACCTGATAGCAACACGAAACCAATCGACAGGGCGGGACCGGAGCCCAAGCGTCGGCCGATCGCGGAAACCGATAACTGCAGGAGCAACGTCAGGGCAGAGGCCATCAGGAACAGCGCGCCCAGCCACGCGCCGTCGAGCCCGCGTCGGCTCAGCTCGATGGGAATCGCGAAATAGAGTTGGTTGTATGCGAGCATGTTCGTGCTGGCCAGAAGGCAGAACAGCACGAACCGTCTGTCACCCAGACATCGGAAAGCAGAATGTGACCCTGCGGCCGAGCCTGCTTGGTCGGCCTCTGAGATATCCGGCTCGCGGGCATGCTCGGCGGGCAAGCGGTACCAGAGCAGAACCGTTATGGCCGAGAAGATCCCGATTCCCGCGGCCAGTGCGGCGTCGAAACTCCAATTCAACAGGACCGAGCCCAGCACAGGGCCCATGACTGCGCCGATCTCCCCGATGACCGCCAGCCAGACGAACACGGATCGGCGGGACTTCCGCCCTCCAGTTAACGCTTCGGTCTCTACTGGCTGGTCGGCATGGGACAGCCGGGACTCCAGCGCCGGGGAGAACAGCGCACCGCCGGCACCAGTTAGCACGGCGCCGAGGAGGAACAAGGTGAAGTCGGAAGCTGCGGCCAGCGTCGCATATCCAAGGATACGAACCAGGCATCCGACGAGGATAGCCCTGCGTGCGCCCCATCGATCGGCTAGAACGCCGCCGATCAGGAACATTCCTTGCTGGCTGAAGGTGCGGGCACCCAGTACGAGTCCGATCGCAGTGACACCAAGCCCGTATTCGGTTCTCATGGCGCCAGCGAGGAAGGGCACAACGGCATAGAACCCGAGGTTGAACACCAGTTGGGCGCCTAACAGGGTGCGCGTTTCAGCCCGATAGCTGCGGAACGACAAACGAAGGCCTCCTGCGGCGCTTGATGGAAGGGTGCTCAGCTCGCAGCGAGAGTATCGGCACGATTCAGAGTGGCGGATGGCCGCGGGTAGGTGGTCTTGCGGTCGTGATCCAAGGTTGTGCCGTGGTGAAGCGGGACGGCCGCTGCTATGAGTTGTTTGCTGTGCTCGTGCCGTGGATTTGCGAAGAAATCGCCGGTGGGTGCCAGTTCGACAAGGGCGCCTTGGTAGAGCACTGCGACCCTGTGGCTCATGTACCGGATGACGTCCAGGTCGTGGGAGATCATGACCAGACTCAGCCTGTGCTTGGTATGCAGGCGCAGCAGCAGGTCCAGGATCGTGCGTTGTGTCACCGCGTCCAGGGCCGATGTCGCTTCGTCGCAGATCAGCACTTCTGGCTCGAGCAGGAGCGCCCTGGCGATGGTGAGCCGTTGGAGCTGGCCTCCCGAGCATTGGCCGGGGTATCTGTCCAGGAGTGCGGGATCCAGTTCTACTTCCTGCACGACGTCGCGGATACGCTCGCTGCGTTCCTCGGTTGTGATGTGGCGGTACTGCAGCAGGGGGGCTTCGAGGCTGGTGCGCAGCTTCATTCTGGGGTCGAAGGAGTCGTATGGCTCTTGGAAGACTAGTTGCACCGTGGTGGCCGCCGGACCGGTTCCAGCCTTCGTTGCGGACGGTGTCCGGGTGATGCTTCCGCCGGTGGGGGCCTCGAGCCCGACGATCAGCCGGGCCAGGGTACTCTTCCCGGAGCCGGACTGGCCTAGGACACCGAGGATCTCGCCTTCCCGAAGGTCGATGGAGACGCCATCGAGGGCGGGCCGGCCGCCGCTCCTGGTTGAGGGGAATCGTTTGCTGACACGGTCTAGCGCCAGCAGGGTGCGGCTAGGGGCCGCCGGCACGGATCGGGGAGGGGGCGTGAGGGTTGCCGCGTTAAGGAGGTTTTTCGTGCAGGCTGTTTTCGGATCCGTTAGAACAGCTCTCGCCCGTCCCGACTCTCGGATGCGTCCGGCGTCCATTACCACCACCCGGTCGGCGAATGCGGCGACGGTGGCGAGGTTGTGGGTGATGTAGAGAACACCCAATCCGCGTTCATGCCGCTCTCGGTCGAGCAGTTGCAGGATCTGCCGTTCGAGCACTTTGTCCAGGGCAGACGTCGGCTCGTCTGCCAACAACAACTCCGGCCGCCCGGCCAGGGCGAGGGCCATCATGGCTCTTTGGGCCATGCCTCCGGACAGCTGATGCGGATATGCCGACGCGCAAGTGGCAGGATCTTCCAAGCCCGCTTCAGCCAGCAGATCCTTCGCCCGTGCCTTGGCGTTCCGTCCCCGGAGCCCTTGATGGAGCTTCAGCGGTTCCGCCAGGTGGCTGCCGATGGTCCGTCGCGGGTTGAACATCCGTTTGGGCTGCTGGTAGAGCATGCCGATCCGGCCGCCGCGGATGCGGTTCAGGTCGGCCTCGCGGGATTGTGCCAGGTCCACCCCGTTCAACCGGATCGTCCCTGAATCGATGCGCACCTGCGGGGGCAGCAGTCTCAGGACGGACATTGCGGTCATCGTCTTGCCGCTCCCTGATGGGCCGACCAGGGCCACGAATTCACCCGGGGCCACGGAGAGGTCGATGCCGGAAAGGATCGGCCGGGACACATTGCCGTCCGGATACCTGCCTGCGGCATTCCGTTCAGCCAAGGGCGGCTGATGGTTGAGGTGCAGCTGTTCGATGATCAGGCCTTCAAGCATTCGGTGCCGCCTGTGAAGAGGTTGTGGTCAGTAAGAGGCGGCTGCTGGTCAGGTGTGACAGCCGCTGGCCGATGAGGGTAACGCAGAGCGCGACGATGAAGATCACCAGCCCGGGGGCGAGGATCGCCAGCGGCGACCTAAGCGCGTACGGCTGTGCAGCGGCCAGCATGGATCCCCAGTCCGACTGTGGCGGCTGCACCCCCAGACCGAGGTAGGAAAGAGCACCGACGTTGATCAGCAGCTGTCCGAACCGGAGCGTTGCCTGCCCGAGCAGGGGAGCGGCGAGGTGGGGCAGGATATGGCGAAGAATGATGAACGAGGGGGAGCATCCGAGCACGTGGGCAGCCTCAGTGAATCCGCGTGCGGAGACGTCGTAGGCAAGCGCGCGTGCCAGCCGGGCGAAAGGTGTCCAGCCAGTCACGGTCAGCGCCAGCAGGAGGGACGGATAGCCGGTCCCCAGCGCGGCGACCAGAAACAAAGCGATCACCATTTCCGGCAGTGCCAGGAGGACGTCGTTGGTACGGGTAAAGAACTCATCGAGCCAGCCCCGGCGGCGGGCACTGATGACGCCGACCGCTGTGCCGACGACGCCGGTCAGTATTGTTGCCAGAGCTGCGATGGTCAGCGAGAACCGTCCGCCGTCGAGCAGTCGGCTGAAGGTGTCCCGGCCGAGGTGGTCCGTTCCCAACCAATGGGCTGTACTGGGCGGGGCCAGCCTGGCGGCCAGGTCCTGTTCCGCGGGCGGGTAGGGGCTAATCCACGGGGACAGCGCCACTGACAGCACGACGAGGGCCAGAATTGTTGCCGCTGCCATGATGAGTGCGTGCCGTTTATGCATGGTGCATCCTGAGGCGGGGATTGAGGAGTCGGTGGATCAGGTCGGCTGTTGTCGTGAGTACGACGGCGAGTCCGACGACGATGACGACGCCGCCCTGCGCCAGGGGAATGTCGCTATTGAGCACGGCATCGTATAACAAGCGTCCCATCCCCGGGATGGCAAAGATGACCTCCACGATGACTGATCCTCCCAGCAGACCGGCGAACCACACGGCCACCATGGTGGTCAGGGGCAGCAGGCTGTTGGGTATCACATGCTTCCACACTGCCTGGGAGTAGCTGAGTCCGCGGCTTCGGGCAGCGGTGACGTGCTCCGCTCCCAACGCGTCCAGCATCCCCTCGCGCACCGCTGAGGTGAAATAGCTTGTAGGACGCAGGGCGAGCACGGCAACGGGCAGAATGACGGAGGCAGGGCCCTCCCAGCCAGCGGAGGGCAGCAGCGAAAGTTTCAGTGCGAAGACGAGCACAAGCATCGGCGCCAGCCAGTATTCCGGCAGTGCGATGAAGGCCTGGGTGACAGTGGTGATGAGCCTGTCGGCCGGGCGGCCCTCCTGCAAGGCAGCGGCGATTCCTAGCACGACAGCGATTGCGGCAGCCGCGCCCAGGGTTACGACGACCAGGCTCAGCGTGATCCAGAAGGCAGGCAGGACCTGGTCGATCACAGGTGTGCGGCTGGTGTAGGACAGGCCCATGTCTCCGCTGCCCAGCCGGCCCAGCCACCGCAGATACTGCACCCATAGGGGATCCTGAAGACCCAGCTCGACCGTCAGAGCCTGGACTGCGGATTCATCGATCACGTCTCCGACCACACGGGAGCGGATGATCTTCCGCACCGGGTCCCCAGGTGTGACATAAGGAATGAGGAAGACCACGAAAGACGCCAGAAGAACCGTGATGCCCAAGGTGGCTGTTCTCCGGGCGAGGAACATCAGCATTCGGGACCTTGTTCCTTCTGAATCCCCGCCGTGCCGCTCATCCTCATGATGCGGGCTTCGTCGTTTCCGCCCGGAGAACGTAGCGTGAAAGCGGGTCCTGGATGTAGGACTGCAGATCGGCACGGACCGCGTCAACAGCCTGTTCGTTCACGAGCCAGATGTTGACGGCCTGCTCCTGAAGGATTTGCCCTGCTTCGGAGTACAGCCGGTAGCGGTCCTCAGCGTCAGCGGTCTCGGCCGCCTGCGCGATGAGCTTGTCGTAGTCCTCGTCACAGAAATGGCTCAGGTTGTAGCTACCTTCGCAGGTGTAGTCGGCCGTGAGGAAGCCGATCGGGTCGGCGATGTCGATCAGGCGGTTACGCTGACTCAGCACCATGTCGTAGTTACCTGCCAGCAGATCCGGTTCCACCGCAGCGTATTCCTTGGTCTGGATGGTAACCGGGACGCCGACACTCTTCAGGTTCGCCTGGATTACCGTCGCGACGTCCGCGAACTCCGCACGTTCCACGATAGCGATGATTTCCAGCGGCCGCTCTGCGGTGTATCCGGCGGCAGTGAGCAGTTCCTTGGCCGCCTTCAGATCCTGCCCGTGAGGCTCAATATTTTTTGTCGCCCAGGGCTCCGACGGGGCAAACGGCCCGCTGGAGGCGATAGCAGCCCCTTCGTACACGCTGCCGGCGAGGGCATCCAGATCAAGCGCCGAGCGGATGGCCTTGCGGAAGTCGACGTCGTCGAACGGGGCCCTGCCGTTGTTCATGTACAGCGTTGCCGTCCGCGGCGAATCCGCCTTGAGGACCTTCACGCCGGAATCTGCCTCCAGCGTGGACAGACTTGAAACCGGAACGGAGAGGGAAACATCGGCTTCACCGGTCTGAACCTGAGCCGCACGGGTTGCCCCATCCGTGATGAACCGAACCTCGGCGCCGGCAAGTTGAACCTGCCCGCCCCAGTAGTTCTCATTCCGCTCCAGTGTCAGGGACTGCTTCGGCTTTTCAGAGACGGGAGTGAACGGCCCAGTGCAGTGACCGAAGGGATCGACAGCATCGTCTTCGAATGCGGCCGGCGACAGGACACCCGTGTTGACACTGGCTAGCCGGTACGGGACCAGCGGACTCTCGCTCGGAGTGGTGATCCTGACCGTACTATCGTCGATCGCCTTAACGCCGCTAACTACCGTCGGGCTGAAGGCCCGAGCCGGGACCTCCGCTTCAAGGACATGATTCAGCGATGCAACCACGGTTTCCGCAGTCAGCTCGGAACCGTCCTGGAACTGCACGCCCTCACGGATGGTGAAGTCCCACTCGGTGGGAGCGACCTGCTTCCATTCGGTGGCCAGCGAGGGAACGACCTTTCCCTGTTTCTCGTCGTACCTGGTAAGCGTCTCGAGGCATCCGGATAGGGACAGGATGTAGGCGGAATCGCTCTCCAAAGCCCAACCGGCCACTGGAGCGCGGAAATTATCCACGACGATCCTCTTGTCAAGGCCGTCGGCCGACTGTTCGGCTCCTCCTGCCCCGCCACTGAATCCGCAACCTGACAGTGCAATAAGGGCCACGAATCCCATGGATGCCGAAAGCGGGAGCAGAGCGCGCACAAAACCACCTAAGTTCAACGCCGACAGACGAAGGCCCGGAGACGAAAAGAGAATAGCCGAAGTAAGCCACGGAGAGTTTAGGCTAACCTA
This sequence comes from Arthrobacter sp. Soil_C_60, assembly GCF_057656375.1. Classification (NCBI taxonomy): domain Bacteria; kingdom Bacillati; phylum Actinomycetota; class Actinomycetes; order Micrococcales; family Micrococcaceae; genus Arthrobacter; species Arthrobacter sp. Soil_C_60. Next base: position 30,809 of record NZ_JBDGKM010000005.1, read on the forward strand.
ACTACGCCTGTCTAGTGGGATTCGAAAAATTGCAGACGCGAAATCGACAGAGGCTACGCCGCGAATGAGGGGCCTATTGCAGCCGAGCGACTTGCAACTTCCACAGGTGCGCCAACGGGTTGGAGGGCCACCATAAGCGGAAGGCGGGCAGGGCCGTCTGGCCGCGGCCGAAAATCGTTGACACGTGTGACGGCGAACACTACTCTCTTCTTATATATCAGTTGTATGTTCACGAGCGAGTGGACGCCGCTCCTAAGGAGACCGATTGCAGCACCTAGGAAATGAAAGAATCAGCAGCCTGCTTGAGCAGCTCGCTGCCCGCACTCCCGCACCCGGCGGGGGGACGGTAGCGGGCCTGCACGCCGCTTTCGCCGGCAGCCTGCTCTCGATGGTGGTCGGGTATTCGAACGGCGCAAAGTACGCCGACGTTGAACCGATCATGACGAGGCTGGCTGCGCGGGCATCCGAGTTAACGGACCGCGCCCTTGCTGCGGCCGAAGACGACGCACGCACTTTCGCCGCGGTAGGTGTGGCGTACGCCCTGCCGTCCGACGGGGAGGCGGCAAAGGCGGAACGCAAGGCCGCCATCATTTCCGCGCTGGCCGGGGCGACAACTGCTCCACGCGCCGTTATCGACATTTGCACGGACCTGGCTGCCGCTGCCGAAGAGCTGCTGCCGGTCGGCAACCGCAGCGTCATCGCCGACGTCGTGGCCTCTGCCGCGTCGGCCCGTGCCGCTGCTTCCATCGCCCGGGTGAATCTGGAATCGAATCTGGCATCTGCGGCCAGCGGGAACGAACGTGAGAGCCTGCAGGCAATCGTCGACAGCGTCGACCGGCTGCTCGAGCGGCTGGATGCGGTGACCGAGGCAGCCCGGAAGACGGTGCTGGCATGAACGCCCGCGTGCTTTCGGGCCGGCCGGTGGCTGCGGCCATCCAGGCACAGCTCGCATCAGATGTCGACGAGTTATTGCGGCAGGGCGTGAAGCGGCAGCTGTTGATTGTGACCGCGACCGATGATCCGTCCAGCGCCTCATATGTCCGCACGCTGCAACGGTTCGGTGGGCAGACAGGTGTCACGGTCACCGTGGCCGATCTGGGGCCGGACGCGTCCGAAACCGACATCCGGACGGTTCTGGAAACAGCCAGCGCAGACGAAAACGTTCACGGCATCATCCTGCAGACCCCGCTCCCGGACGGCGTCAGCATCTCCGGCCTCGGTAGTGCCATTGCTGTGGAAAAAGATGTTGACGGAGCCAACCCTGCCTCGCTGACCCGGCTGCTGGCCGGAGAAGCATGCTTTGCCCCGGCCACAGCTGCCGCCGTAGTCGAGCTGCTGGACCACTACGATGTCGGGCTTGCGGGTCGGTCCATTACGGTCGTCGGCCGGTCGCTCGTGGTCGGCAAACCGCTGCTGCACCTGCTGCTCAACCGGGACGCAACGGTCACCATGGCCCATTCACGCACCGCTGACCTTGCCGCTGCCACCGGCACCGCTGCGGTCGTTGTAGCCGCCGCCGGCAAGGCGGGGCTCATCGGGGCTGCCCATGTGGCCCCGGGCAGTGTGGTCATCGACGTCGGCACAAACTTCGACGACGCCGGCGCTCTCGTCGGCGATGTCGAGGCCGGTTCTGTCGGTGCAGTGGCGGCTGCCCTGAGCCCCGTACCGGGCGGTGTAGGTGCCGTCACTACCGCCCTGCTTTTCCGCAACACCGTGTACGGCCTGCCGGATGCGTCCGGCTCCCCGGCGCTGCCCGCAGCCGCGGGCGCGGTTCTTTGAGACCACGTTAATTAAGGAGAGACAGAGTCTCAGCCCTGCGCTTGATCAGGCCTACGCCCGAGGCGCGAAGCAGATCGGAGCGACGGCGCACTACGTGACAGCGGACCTGGACGAGGGCCCGATCATCGAGCAGGAAGTCCTCCGCATTGATCACCGGCTGACCCCAGACCAGTTGGCCACCATCGGATGCGACGCCGAGGCCCGGGCAGTGCGCTGGCACGCCGGGAAGCGCGTCCTGCTCAACGGCCACCGCACCATCATCTTCACCTGACCCTCGCACGGCTGCCCGCCCCGTACCTGCCCTGGGGCGGGCACCGTCCACAAACGAAAGGCCCACATCATGCCATCACCGCGCGTCGTTATCATCGGAGCCGGCATCGTCGGTGCCAACCTGGCCGACGAACTGACCGAACGGGGTTGGAGCGACATCACCGTCCTGGACCAGGGGCCGATTCCGCTCACCGGCGGTTCCACCTCGCATGCCCCTGGGCTGGTGTTCCAGACCAACCCGTCGAAGGCCATGACCGAGTTCGCCGCCTACACCGGACGAAAGCTCACCTCCCTGACCCGCGGCGGCGCCCGCGCGTTCAACCGCGTCGGCGGCCTCGAAGTGGCTACCACGCCTGAACGCCTCGCCGAGATCAAGCGTCGCTGCGGCTTCGCCACAGCCTGGGGGCTGGAGGCGAGGGTAGTCGACGCCGCTGAAGCCAAGGCGCTGCACCCCCTTATCGACGACGACCTGGTCCTGGGTGGGCTCTACCTGCCCGGCGACGGACTGGCCTCATCCGTTCTGGCCGTGGAACTGCTGCGCGAACGCGCCGAATCCCGTGGCGCCCGCTTCATCGGCGGCACCCCCGTGACCGGTATCGAGCGCGCCGCAGGGCGGGTCACCGGTGTGCGCAGCGGCGACACAGTATTCCCGGCGGACGTCGTGGTCTCCGCCGCAGGCTTCTGGGGTCCGGCTGTCGGGGACCTGATCGGCATGCCTGTGCCGCTGGTGCCGCTGGCCCACCAGTACGTGACGACGACACCGCTGGCCGAGCTGCCCGCGGCAGCGGACAAGGTCATCGGCAGCGGCAACAATGCCGTGTTGCCGCTGCTGCGCCACCAGGATGAGGACCTCTATTTCCGCCAGCACGGCGCCCGGCTGGGCATCGGATCCTACGCCCACCGTCCCATAGCCGTTGGTTATGACGAACTGCCCGGCGGGCCCGTCAGCGAGCATGCCATGCCGTCCCGGCTCGCGTTCACCGCCGAAGACTTCGAACAGCCGTGGAAGGCCTGCAGGCAACTGCTGCCCGGCCTGCATGAGACCGGGATCGAGGACGCGTTTAACGGCATCTTCTCCTTCACCCCGGACGGCGGGTCGCTAGTGGGCGAATCCCGGGACCTGAAGGGTTTCTTCATCGCCGAAGCCGTCTGGGTCACGCACTCGGCCGGCATCGCCAAAGCGGTGGCCGAGCTGTTGGTGACCGGCCGGTCCGAAACGGACCTGCGCGAGCTCGACGTCGCCCGCTTCGAGGAAATCCAGGTGCAGCCCGAATACGTGCTGGAAACCTCGAAGCAGAACTTCGTCGAGATCTACGACATCCGCCACCCGCTCGAACCCCGCCAGTCCCCCCGGGACCTGCGCCTGTCCCCGTTCCACCGGCGCCAAGCCGAGCTCGGGGCATTCTTCCTCGAAACCGGCGGCTGGGAGCGCCCGCATTGGTACGAAGCGAACGCCGATCTGCTCAACACCCTGCCCCCGGAGTGGCAGCCGCCAGCCCGGGACGACTGGTCCGCGAAGTTCGATTCCCCGGTCGCCGCGGCCGAAGCACACGCCACGCGCACCAACGTGGCGATGTACGACATGACGGCGCTCAAACGCCTGGAAGTCTCCGGCCCCGGAGCACTGCAGCTGCTGCAACGACTGACCACCGGCCAGTTGGACAAGAGCATCGGCTCGGTCACCTACACCCTCATGCTGGATCAGGCCGGCGGTATCAAGAGCGACCTGACCGTGGCCGGGATCGAGGAGACCCTGTTCCAGATCGGCGCCAACGGCGGACTGGATTTGGACTACATCTCCCGGCAGGCAGCGGCGCAAACCGAAACCGACCCGCACCAGTGGGTCCACGTCCAGGACACCACCGGCGGCACCTGCTGCATCGGCGTCTGGGGCCCCCGCGCCCGCGATCTGGTCCAGCCACTGACACCGCAGGATCTGTCCAACGATGGGCTGAAATACTTCCGGGCGGCCAGCACCACCATTGCCGGCATCCCGGTCCGGCTTATGCGCCTGTCCTATGTCGGCGAGTTGGGCTGGGAAATCTACACCAGCGCCGAATACGGGCTGCGGCTCTGGGACGCACTGTGGGCAGCCGGCGAACCCCTCAACGTAGTCGCCGCCGGCCGCAGCGCCTTCAACAGCCTGCGGCTCGAGAAGGGCTACCGCTCCTGGGGAACCGACATGGACACCGAACACGACCCCGTTCAGGCCGGACTCGCGTTCGCGGTCCGCGGCAACAAGGACGACTTCATTGGCAAAGCCGCCCTGGAACAACGCACCGCCCAGCCTCCGGCCACCCGGCTGCGCTGCCTGACCATCGACGACGGCGCCTCCATGGTCCTGGGCAAGGAACCGGTCTTCGCCAACGGGAAGCGCGCCGGCTATGTCACCAGCGCCGCCTACGGCCACACCGTGCGCAAACCCGTCGCCTACGCCTGGCTCCCCGGGACCGTGGGCGAAGGGGACCAGGTGGAGATTGAATACTTCGGTCAACGGATCAGCGCAACAGTGGCCTCCGAACCGCTCGTTGACCCCGAGATGAAGAAGATCCGCGCCTGACTTTGCAGCCGGTGCCCGGAACCACGCCGGTTCCGGGCACCGGCTCATGATCGCATGCCTAACCGGCGCCCTGACTTATAGGGTGCTGCGAACAAGCTCTTCGAAGTGAGTCACATGCTCCTCGGCAAGCGCCGCCGCCTTGTCGGCATCCCCATCGATGATGGCGTGCAGCAGAGCAACGTGCTCCTGAACATTGCGGGTAATCGGCGCCATCCCCGACAACACGAAGTTCCACATCCGCTGGGAGAGACTGAAGTATTGAATCAACGTCGCTTCAACGTAGCTGTTACGCATCGTCGTGTACACAGCACGGTGGATCTGCTCGTCCAAACCAATTGAGGCCTTGTTGGACTCCGAGGGGGCGTCAGCCAGAGAGTCCAGACACGTCTGCAGCCTCTGCCGATCTTCGTCGGTGGCTAGCTCCGCAGCCCGGCGCGCCGCGAATGCTTCCAGCACGCGGCGGGCATCGGAGATTTCCTTCAGGTCACGGATGTTCACATCGGCGATGATTGTGCCCCGACGCGGATAGACGGTAAGCATCCGATCCGATTCCAGCCGCTTGACCGCCTCACGCATGGGTGTCCTCCCAACCCCAAGCTCGGTCATCAGCGCTTCTTCATCCAGAGCCGCGCCCGGCGGCAACCGCATGTCAATGATGCGCTGGCGGAGCTCCAGATAGGCATGCTCCGCCCGGGTCCGACCGATAGAAATCGTTCCCTCCACCGCTCCAGGCCTCTCCGTTGGTTTAGCGAGGCCGTATCGGCCCGACACAAGATATATCAGACGTCGCCATAAAAGAATGCCTCGTTGGCGGCCGGCTGGGTGGAAGGCGGTGAAGTCGAATGCCCGCTGCACGCATGAAGTTCCATCTTCGAACCGCCGAGGGGCACATCTAATGGATGATCCTTCCGGCACCGGTCCCATGCTGTCCGGTTCAGCATCCATCCGTTAAGAGAGTTTTCCCGCCACGGATGATTTGTGCAACCAGTGCCGTGGCTATTGCAAGCGGCATTATGGGCAGGACGTTTGACCGGCAGCTGCCGGCCTTTGAGATATCACTCTCCGAGACGGACGGTGCCGTGGATGGAAATTAGTGCGCACCCCTTTAGGGGGTTACTCGCGACTGATCAAACTCGGTCGGACGCGCTTGGTAGCGACGGTACCTGTAACCGGCTCGTACGGCGTGTGTATATCGCCGGGCAACGGGCGCGCCGGGCAACGGGCGCTTGACCACGGTGACAGCTGCTCTTGTCGAGATTCGAACGGTGGGGAGCCGCCAAAGCGTGCAACGGCAGCTCCAATGGCGTCATCACAACAGAAAGGGTGGGACCGTCGACCAGTCCCACCCTCGTCCGCAATCCGCAGGCAAGGCCACGTGGCCGGTGATTTATTCACCGTCCACCTGGCCGCTGGGGCTTGCCGCCCATCTATAGAGCTGCGGCGCCTGCTTCCGCTACGGTTTGATCCTGCTCGCCTGAGCCTCCGCTAACCCCGACCGCACCCACGACCTGGCCATCCCTGCTCAGCGGCAGACCTCCGGCGAAGATCATGATCCGGCCCCCGTTGCTTGCGTGGATGCCGTAAAACTGCTGATTCGGCTGGGAGTTGTCCCCCAAATCCTTGGTTTGGATGTCAAAGGCACGAGCGGTGAACGCCTTGTTGATGGAGATGTCGATGCTGCCGATCCAAGCACCGTCCATGCGTGCGTGGGAGACAAGATTGCCGCCACTGTCGACTACTGCGATATTCATGGGCTGGCCGATTTCGCCAGCGCGTTTTTCGGCAGCGTCGATTATCGCACGGGCTTCCGTAAGAGTTACTGAGGTCATGTTAATTCTCCTTTCGACAGGTTTGTTGAACGAATGGGAGGCTCTTATGAGAGGAGTTGAGTACCAACCGGGCTTGAGGTACCTCGTTCGTTCCCCTAGCGCCAGCGCAACTCCTTAAATCGGTCCTTCCTAGTTTTTGATGTAGCCGTTCGGGTTCAGGACGTACTTGGTCGCGGCGCCGGCGTCGAATTCGGCGTAGCCCTTGGGCGCGTCTTCGAGCGGGATGGCCTTGGCATTGACGGCCTTGGCGATCTGGACCTTGTCGTGCAGGATCGCCATCATCAGCTGGCGGTTGTATTTCATGACCGGGCACTGGCCGGTGGTGAAGGACAGCGATTTGGCCCAGCCGGTGCCGAGGCTGATGGAGAGCGAACCGTGCTGCGCGGCTTCATCCGCCGCCCCGGGATCGCCGGTGACGTAGAGTCCGGGGATGCCCAGCGCGCCGCCGGCGGCGGTGATGTCCATCAGCGAGTTCAGCACGGTGGCCGGCGCCTCGTGCGAGGCGTCCTTGCCGTGGCCGCGGGCTTCGAAACCAACGGCGTCGATACCGCAGTCCACTTCGGGCACGCCCAGGAGCTGCTCGATCTGGTCCTTCGGGTCGCCCTGGGACACGTCCACGGTTTCGCAGCCGAAGCTGCGTGCCTGTGCGAGGCGTTGTTCGTTGAGGTCGCCCACGATTACGACGGCGGCGCCGAGTAGCTGTGCGCCGGCTGCGGCAGCGAGGCCGACCGGGCCGGCACCGGCCACGTAGACGGTGGAGCCGACTTCGACGCCGGCGGTGACGGCGCCGTGGAAGCCGGTGGGCAGGATGTCGGAGAGCATGGTCAGGTCCATGATTTTCTCCAGGGCCTGGTCGCGGTCCGGGAACTTCAGCAGGTTCCAGTCCGCGTAGGGCACCATGACGTATTCGGCCTGGCCGCCGACCCAGCCGCCCATGTCCACGTAGCCGTAGGCGCTGCCGGGGCGGTCGGGGTTTACGTTGAGGCAGATTCCGGTTTTGCGTTCCTTGCAGTTGCGGCAGCGGCCGCAGGAAATGTTGAACGGGACCGAGACGATGTCGCCGGTCTTGATGAATTCGACGTCGGGTCCGCATTCGATGACTTCGCCGGTGATTTCGTGTCCGAGTACCAGGTCGGTCGGGGCGGTGGTGCGGCCGCGGACCATGTGCTGGTCCGAGCCGCAGATGTTGGTGGTGACTGTTCGCAGAATGACGCCGTGGGGGACCTTGCGGCCGATGTTGGCCGGGTTGATCCCCGGGGCGTCCTTAAGATCGAAGGTGGGGTAGTCGGTGTCGATGATCTCGACTTTCCCTGGTCCTTTATAGGCAACGGCTCTGTTTCCTGACATAAGCGGTCTTCCTCTCTTTTCTGTGTGTTGATGAAGAACGGAACTTGCACCCTCATTGGGAAGGCAAAGTTTTGGTCATGTAAGTTCTCGGGCAGGCGCGGGTAGGCCTGCATGAACTTCAAGCATGCTGGCCCGGAAATTAGGCGGCAGGAGGGCTAGTGGCAGACCTGAGCGCGTTGCTCCAGTGATGCCTGTCCGAGGTAATTCCCAGAAGTGCTTCGTCAATTCGCTCCTTCTCGACTTGGAAGACCGGGAGCAGTCTACGTAGCCTCTGGAAGCGTAACTTCGCCAGTCATTGACCCTCCTGGAAAGATGCGGGAAGGTAACAGGAGGCTTCAGGACAATGCTGGGGTTAGCTTGCTTACTTGTGCCGCGCTGGCGGCGTTCAGCTGGCGCCTCCATCTTGTAAAAAGCCGGGGCTGGTTGGTGCCGAGAACCGCGACCGGGTCCTCTCCTCGGTAATATACGGCCAGGAAACTGTGCTCCTCGGCGGTTCCCGTCTCGAATTGAACTCTGTCGGCGTCGCGGGCGTTGCCTGCAAATTGGATTTTCACACCGTACTGGTCCGACCAGAAATAGGGGAGATTGACCGGCTGCTTAGGAGCGCCTGAATTCAGGAGCCCGGCGACGGCTAGTGCCGGACGTTCCTGTGCCCCGGTCCAGTGCTCTACACGATGATGCTGGCCGGAACGCTCATCCAACCAGGCGGCACAATCGCCGACGGCTGCGATACCCGGCGCATTAGTCTGGCCGCGAGCATCACACAGAACGCCACCTGGGGCCGACTCGGCGACCTCGAGGCCCGAACCTTCGAGCCATGCTACGTTCGGAGACGCGCCGATCCCGACGAGCAGGACATCGGCAGGGACGACGCGGCCATCGTTAAGTTTTACACCGGTGACGATTCCTTCGTCAGCGCAAAAGGACTCCACGCCGGTGCCGCAGACCAGCTCGACGCCGTTCTGCTCATGCAGCCGCGAAACAATGGCACCCATTTCTGGCCCCAGCGGTCCGCTCAGCGGAATTGGCTGGGCCTCGATAATTGTGACGTCCAGGCCCAGGTCGCTGGCCGTCGAGGCTACCTCTGCCCCGATGAAACCGGCACCAATAACTACTAACCTGCGGCCCGGCCGTAATTCGGCTGCCAGCGCCTGGCTGTCAGCAAGGGTGCGCAAGGTAAAGACGTTGGACAGACCAGCAAGCTGGGGGAGGTTTCGGGCGGAAGCGCCGGTCGCAAGTACGATGCCGTCAGCTTTCACCGACTGACCGTTTGCGAGGGTAATGGTCTTGGTGGCGCTGTCCAGCTTGACCGCACGGCTACCAAGCAACCACTCAGCCTGCAGATCCTCATCCGAGGCTTCCAACGCCAGGTCATCGGTTGTGATCCGGCCGAGCAGGAAGTCCTTGGACAGAGGAGGGCGGTCATAGGGCCGCTCCGCTTCCTCGCCGATAATGACAAACCTTCCGTCGAACCCTAGTGCCCGGGCAGCCCGGGCAGCCGAAAGACCTGCCAAGGACGCGCCTACGATCGCCAATGTACGCATCGCCATCTCCAAATCACCGTTGGTTTGTGCTTATTGCGCAACATGCTTCGTCTTACGCAACACATTCAGGGTGTCGCACCTCACATGCGATGTCAACCCCGTTTAGCCGAACCTTGAACGATGCCGGGCAGCTTCAGGACTCGCTTGGACAGGATTGACCGGACTGAGATCATGCCAAGCATTTTGGGGTCACGGGATCAAAAAGCTGCCGGGGTAGTGCTTGCTCGCTGCCAATCGAAGGTTCACTGACACCGAGGCTTGTAAAAGGGAGGGCAGTCTGCCGCTTCTCCGGGCGGACACCCTCTAATTCGTCAACTTCGTTTTGTTGCCTCGGATTCTGGCACGGCAGATCAGTGAGCCGCCAAGGCCTTTCATTTCATCCTGCTGAAGGAACGAGCCGATACCCCTCGGTTCCTGGGAAGTCGTTGATCTGGTCAAAGGCAGGGAGTGCGATATTGCGCTCCCGCCCTTGCAAAGTCAGCAGCGGGCGCTTGCTGGTACTGCCCGCAGGTACGGCAGTACCAGCCCCTGTTTGACGTAGCCGACGTGGGCACCTGCACCGTAAATTTATGCCGGGCTTATGGTCGGGCGTGGTTACCTGACTCGTCCGTTTGAAACACTTGGGCTTTGCGGCGAGTGGCTGCCTAGGGAATCCTAGCTAAGCTGCGGCTCCTCGTGGGTTATGAATCGCACCGTCATCGCCTTGTAGCCTGGGGTGTTGGATTCGCGGGCCACGAGTTCACGATGCACGAGGACGTTTGCTTCCGGGAAGTACGCTGCGGCACAACCTCGAGCAGTTGGATAAGAGACCAAGCGGAATTTGTCCGCCCTGCGTTCGGTCCCCTTGAATGTGCTGACCACATCCACCAGGTCCCGGTCGGAGAAGCCAAGTTCATTCAGGTCTTCGGGATGGACCAGGATAACCCGGCGGCCGTTGGAGATTCCGCGGTACCTGTCATCGAGTCCGTAGAACGTTGTGTTGTATTGGTCGTGGCTTCGCATGGTTTGTAGGATCAGGTGACCGTCCGGGGCCTCCAGATACTCCAGCGGGCTGACGCTGAATCTGGCCTTCCCGATGTCGGTGGCAAAGGAACGCGTGTCGCGCGGCGGGTTCGGCAGCACGAACCCATTCTTGGTCCGGATTCGCTGGTTGAAGTTTTCAAAACCGGGAAGCACGCGGGATATGTGGTCGCGGATAACATCGTAATCCTCAGCCATGGCCCGCCAGTCCACGGTGTGATTTTCGCCGAGGGTGGCCTGAGCCATCCGCGCAATGATGACGGGTTCGGCAAGCAGATGCTCGCTAACGGGTGCCAGCCGGCCCTGTGTCGAATGGACTACTGACATCGAATCCTCGACGGACAGGAACTGTGCACCCTTCGGATGCTTATCGTCCTTGTCGGTGCGGCCCAAAGTCGGAAGAATCAGCGACGTTCGCCCGTGGACAATGTGGGAGCGGTTGGGCTTGGTCGACACATGCACGGTTAAACCCGCCCGCTTCATGCCTGCTTCCAGCGACTCGGTATCTGAACAGGCGAGAGCGAAGTTGCCGCCCATGGACACAAAGACATCCACTTTGTCGTCCATGAAGGCTTCGAGGGTTTCTGTCGCATCAACGCCGTGCTCGCGAGGGGAATTGATGCCGAACTCTTCGTCCAGGGCCGCCAACAGCCATTCCTTGGGCTTTTCCCAAATGCCCATTGTGCGATCGCCCTGCACATTGGAGTGGCCGCGGACCGGGCAGGCTCCGGCGCCGGGTTTTCCGAAGTTCCCCTGCAGGAGAAGGATATTGATGATTTCGCGCAGCGTGTTCACGGAATGCGGCTGCTGTGTCACACCCAGTGCCCAGCAAATGATGGTCGCCTTCGACTTGGAGAGCATGTCGGCAACTCGGGTTATCTCCATTCTTGAGAGCCCAGTGGCTTTTTCGGTCTCAATCCAGTCGAGCTGGCTCCGAGCTTCGCGGTAATCCCGGAATCCATCCGTCTGCGCATCGATGAAGTCGTGGTCGACTATCGTTCCGGGTGCCCGTTTTTCTTCTTCCAGCAGCAGATGGCCCAAGGCTTGGAACAGGGCTAGGTCGCCGCCTACTTTGATCTGCAGGAACTCGTCAGCGACCTGGTCCCCGCCGCGCACCAAATTACCGGGGCTCTGCGGGTCCTTGAATTTCAGGAGGCCCGCCTCGGGCAGTGGGTTTACGGCAACGACCTTGCCGCCGTTCTGGCGGCATTCCGTTAAGGCGGAGAGCATCCGCGGGTGATTGGTGCCTGGATTCTGGCCGACGACCATGATCAGTTCCGCATTATGCATGTCATCCAGCGACACCGTCCCCTTGCCAATGCCAATAGTGGGGTTGAGTGCGGATCCGGAAGATTCGTGGCACATGTTCGAGCAGTCCGGCAGGTTGTTGGTCCCGATAGAGCGCGCGAACAGTTGGTACATGAACGCGGTCTCGTTGGCTGTCCGTCCGGAAGTATAGAAAACGCAACGGTCTGGAGTGGTTGCACGAATGTGTTCACCAATGAGGTTGAATGCATCTATCCAGGAGATGGGTGAGTAGTGCGTCTCACCCTCACGGATGACTACCGGTTCCGTAATCCTGCCTTGGTTGCCCAGCCAATATTCACTCTTTCCTGCTAATTCTACGACAGAATGCGTTGCCCAAAACTCTGGAGTAACGGTCCGGAGCGTGTTTTCTTCTGCAATGGCCTTCGCGCCATTCTCACAGAATTCGGCTGGCTTGCGGGCTCCCGATATGGACTCGGGCCAAGCGCAGCCGGGACAGTCGAAGCCGCCCCGTTGGTTGACTCGCAACATAGAACGGGCAGTTCGCACGAGACCGGCCTGCGAAATGCCGCGATCCATGGACACCATGACAGCCTTGACCCCTGCTGCTGCAGTTTTTGGATCATGGACTTCAAGCTCGTTCTCGTCGATATCCTTGACGGGGGCTTTCCGCTTGATGGGATTGATCATGTTCTCCTGCTTGCCCTGGATTTCTTCCGAATGTATTGAACGTTGCCGCGAGGTGCCGCCACTAGCGCTGTGCGCCTCGGCGCACTCTTGCGGGCTGCGGAAGTCCGCCCTGAAGGACGACTGCAAGACGATCAGCAATTGTCCCCCGAGGCAGCACTTTAGAACCCAGACATAGGCCGCTCGACGGATCCAATATTCCAGTGACCGAGCCATGTGCGGTGCCCATTGTGCAACCTGCTTCGCGTATTGCAACAGCGTGACCTATAGCGTGACGCCTGTCAAGGGACAGAATCGTTAGAACTAATCGGCTCCTTAGCCCTTGATGTGGTGGTGCCTCATAGCGGCAGGATGTGCCTTAATGGCTTGCAGTCGGGTCAGCATGAAACCCCGGCAGAAAGCACCCTGTCTGGCAAGGAGTGCCACGCACAAGGGGCGATTAGACACCGCAATCGAGAATTGTGCTCCCTGTCCAACTCGCCACCCTCGCTCATTCGGCGGTCACTGGCACTGGTGACGCCACCTCTTAGCGGTCGGTTCCAATCCACAGCACAAGTAATGGCAATAACGCCCATCGAAGGACCGAGAATTGTATTGTCTAAGCAAACCCGTTCGTCCCACTCCGGGCGACGTACCGAGGAGAGCAACCATGGCCGTGGAAGATGAAGAGATGCGGATCGTAGCCGAATGGAGTCAGCGGCTGACGCAGGAATTGAAGATTGGAAATCTGAATGTGGACCTGGAAGTGCTCCTGGACCTAGCAAGAAAGTCTGCGGAGTCAGTGATTCATGCGACCGCACCTGTCACCACATTCCTGGTGGGCTACGCGGCTGGGTACGAGGCGGGCGCGACAAGCACCGGTGTCAAGGCGCCGCCCGAAGGAGCTATTTCAAAGTCGGCTCAAATCGCATTCAAACTTTGCGAGGACGCCGCTGATCGCGGTCCTGCTCCGGCCGGGCAAGAGACAAGCTGAGCTCAATGCCGATCCGGGGTTTTCGAGACCGGTTGGGCGCGTAAGCAGTGAGATGAAGCATGGAGATTCCAGAGCCGTTTGTAGAACCCACCCAGCGCCTGATCCGGGTCCGGCTGGGCAATGAACTGGTCGCCAAAAGCACTCGCGCGCAGTTGCTGGTGCAGTACGGTCCAGGCAGCTTGCCTACCTACTACTTGCCGCGGGAAGACGTAGTCCCGGGCGCGTTGACAGACGAAGTGCCGGGCGCCGGGGCTGGCGCCGGCGCAGGCAGCCGGTGGACCGTTCAGGCCGGGAGGAAGCGGGCCGAGGGGGCCGCATGGTCCTACGAGGAACCAACCGGGGACTTCGCCGCGCTCACAGGCCACGTGACTTTTTCCTGGCGACAGTTGGACTGGTACGAGGAGGACGAACAGGTGTTCGTGCACGCCCGCGATCCGTACACGCGCGTTGATACCTTGCACAGTTCGCGGCGTGTACAGGTGTTCATCGGCGGCGAAGAGATCGCGAACAGCATCCGGCCGCTCCTGCTCTTCGAGACGCATCTGCCGATCCGCTATTACCTGCCGTTCGAGGATGTGCGCACCGAGCTCTTGGAGCCGAGTACCAAGACCACGACCTGCCCCTACAAGGGCCGAGCCCGCTACTGGTCGGTCCGTGCGGGCGGCCAGCTTGAGCAGGACATCGTGTGGAGTTACGCCGAACCGATCCGCGAGAATCCGAAGATCCGCGGGCTGCTCAGTTTCTACAACGAGCGCGTGGATCTGGTCGTCGACGGCGAACGGCTCGAGCGTCCCGTTACGACGTTTTCCTGACCCTCGCGGTAGGCAGGCAGGAGGCAGTAAGCAGGTAGGCGCAGACAAGCGGGTAATCCGGCAAGTGAGGGCAGGAAACGGCGAAGGTCCGGACCGCCGTAGCGGGTCCGGACCTTCGACATGCCTTAAGGCTGGAGGTGAGGGACTGGAAGTGCCCTCAGACGCCAGCGGCTTTTAGCGTTCGATGTCGCCGCGGATGAAGGCTTCGACCTTGTCGCGGGCGACGTCGTCGTTGTACTGCTCGGGCGGGGACTTCATGAAGTAGCTCGACGCAGACAGGATCGGGCCGCCGACTCCGCGGTCCAGGGCGATCTTCGCCGCGCGCACGGCGTCGATGATCACGCCGGCGGAGTTCGGGGAGTCCCAGACCTCGAGCTTGTATTCCAGCGAGACCGGGGCGTCGCCGAAGTTTCGGCCTTCCAGCCGGACGAAGGCCCACTTGCGGTCATCGAGCCAGGCCACGTAGTCGGACGGGCCGATGTGCACGTCGTCGGCGTGCAGCTTCGCTTCGACGTTGGAGGTCACGGCCTGGGTCTTGGAGATCTTCTTCGACTCCAGCCGGTCCCGCTCAAGCATGTTCTTGAAGTCCATGTTGCCGCCGACGTTCAGCTGGTACGTCCGGTCCAGGGTCACGCCGCGGTCCTCGAACAGCTTCGCCATCACCCGGTGCGTGATCGTGGCGCCGATCTGGCTCTTGATGTCATCGCCGACAATCGGGACACCGGCGGCGGTGAACTTATCCGCCCACTCCTTGGTGCCCGCAATGAACACCGGCAGCGCGTTGACGAAGGCCACGCCGGCGTCGATCGCGCACTGGGCGTAGAACTTCGCCGCGGCCTCGGAACCGACCGGCAGGTAGCAGACCATGACGTCGACCTGCGCGGCGCGCAGCTCGGCCACGATGTCGACGGGCTCGTCCGGCGCCTCGACGATGGTTTCGCGGTAGTACTTGCCCAGGCCGTCCAGAGTGTGGCCGCGCTGCACGGTCACGCCGGTGGCCGGGACATCGGCGATCTTGATCGTGTTGTTCTCGCTGGCGCCGATGGCGTCCGCGAGGTCCAGCCCGACCTTCTTGCTGTCCACATCAAACGCGGCAACGAACTCGACGTCGTTCACGTGGTACTTGCCGAACTGCACATGCATCAGGCCGGGAATGGTCGAATCCGGATCCGCGTCCCGGTAGTACTGGACGCCCTGCACCAGCGAGGCAGCACAGTTACCAACGCCAACGATCGCGACCCTGATGGGGTTCTCTGCCACGGTTCTCCTTCAAAAAATACAAATTTGTTAGCCGCCACGCCGAGGGTGGGCAACTTGCCTATTCTACTTTGTTAGTCAACCATCGGCCGCGACGTAACATTCCTGTGACGGGCGGCGGTTTCAGGCTGGTGGGTGATCGACCCGATGCGGGATCAGCTGGGGCGGGATCAGCCGCCCGGTGGGTCGACGCGGTGTCAGTTGCTCGCTCCGGTTTTATCGTGCGGCATGCCCACGGCCTTGGACTCCGGTGAGGCGCGCTGGCGCAGGTAGACGGCGAGGATCACCATGGACCACACCGCCAGGAATTCGGACTGCCAGTTCTGCAGGGTGCGGTTCCAAAACTCTGGCGAGCCCAAATACTCCGTCCACGTGCCCGGGTCCTGGAGGTTGGCCAGCTGGCTCTCCGCGAAAGCGCTGAAGCCGGCAACGGACTGGACCAGCCAGGAGGCAACGAAGATCGCGCCCATCACCAACCCCAGCGAGTTGGAGAACACCGCCGTCCGCCAGCCTCCCGCTTTGGCCCACTTGGGCGAGTCGGGCTTGGCGAACTGGCCCACCAGCTGCTCTTTGTCCGACTCCCGTCCGCGCTTTTCAATCTCCTTGGATTCCGGTGAGCCCTTCTGCACCAGCCAGACCGCCAGCACAATAAGCAGCGTGAACTGCAGGTACTCGGACTGCCAGTTCTCCGCGACATCAACCACAAAACTGGAGGATGTGACGTACTGCAGGAGGCCGATCTCGTCCAGCTTCGAGGCCACCTGCTGCTCGTTGTAGTAGGCCAGCCCGGAGAATGCCTGCCCGACCAGCGAAACCAGGAACAGCAGGCCGAAGCCGATGCTCAGCCCGTTGGTGATGAAGGGGTTGTGTTTCATCGGGCCATCACGCCGATCACGAACATGTAGAGCAGGCCCGCGGCGATCACGCCGAGGCAGAGCCAGAATGCCCAACGCATGTCAGTTCCCCTCCACTTCGCAGTCGTACGGCCGTTCGCCTTGCCGCGTGCAGCCGGCCGCGGTGACTTTCCAGGTGTCGCCGGAGCGGGTCAGGAAAACAGTGTCCTGGTCCATCAGCACCTGCGCATTGGTGCCGTAGGCCTTGCTCTCGGTCACCTCGGACGCACCCGGGATGACCAGCTGCAGCAGTTCATCCGCGCAGGCGCCCGGCGCGCCGTCTTCGAGTTCCTCCACGGCCGACGGGGCGAGGAGGTTGCAGGCCGTTTCGCCATCACCGGCGGCAACGGCCGCATGGAACTCCTGCGCCGTCGTCGTTGCCTCTTCGGTGCCCGGGTTCAGGCTCGTGCAGCCGGTCAGGGCCAAAACTCCAAGAACGACGGCGGCACCCACCACGGGTGCGCGTGTGCAGGATCTGCGGCGGACCATCTCCTAAGCCTCCTTACGGTTTCTGTGCTCACCGTACCAAGACTTAGGACTGACGAGGCAAAGCGGTCCGCCCCTCCGGACGGTTAATGTCTTCGGAGGACCGTTTCTGCCACGGCCAACGCCCCGTAATTTCCAGTTCCAGCGAGAAACTGAGGAAGGTCCGGATCAGGACAATGATGGCGAGCACTCCGACGGATTGAAAGGTAGGGCTGACGGCTACGGTGCGGATGATGTCTGCAGCTACCAGCAGTTCGAGACCCAGCAGAATAGAGCGTCCCAGTCGGCGCCGGTAGGTTTCATAAACTGTGTGCCGCTCGCCACGGAACCAGTCCGCCGCTGCCAGCCCCGTGGAAACCGCGGCTCCCAGAACGATGGCGACCACACCCGCGGCGTCCACCGCCTTTCCCACGGTCTCCATGATCTGCTGGAATTCCATGCTCGCTCCTTCGTCAGGTCACCAGGTCGCGCACGGACCGTTCGGCGGCGCGGTAGGTGTTGGCGTCGATCGTTTCTCCGTTCATGAACCGGTCGATGACCCGCGGGTCTACGTAGGACTTTCGGGCGATGGTGGCAGTGTTGCCCAAGTGCTCGGCGACCTCGCGCATGG
Source organism: Arthrobacter sp. Soil_C_60 (assembly GCF_057656375.1). Taxonomy (NCBI): domain Bacteria; kingdom Bacillati; phylum Actinomycetota; class Actinomycetes; order Micrococcales; family Micrococcaceae; genus Arthrobacter; species Arthrobacter sp. Soil_C_60. The sequence continues at coordinate 48,142 of NZ_JBDGKM010000005.1, forward strand.
CGGCGGCGACGGCTTTCTTCCGGGCGGTGGGGCTGCTGTGCTCCGGAGGATGGGCCGCCAGTGCAATGGCGGCAGCCACGGTGCCCTGCCAGGTCCGGAAGTCCTTGGCGGTGAAGTCCTCCCCGCATTGTTCGCGGATGAAGTCGTTCAGGCCCGCGCTGCTGATGGGCGTGAATTCGCCGTCGTCGTCGAAGTAGCCCAGGACCTGCTCGTCCGGTCCGCGGTTTTTGAGCAGGGGCTTCAGGGCCGCGGCGAGGTCCGGATCCTCGATGCTGCCGGTCCACTGCTGGCCGCTCTTGGCGGGAAAGTCCAGTTCGACGGTGGAGCCACGGACCCGCAAGTGCCGGATCTGGATAGTCGTCACGCCGAAGGAGCCGTTGGTCTGCGCATACTCCTCGTTGCCGATGCGCAGGCCCGCATCCTCGATCAGGCGGAAAGCGGCAGCGTAGGCACGCTGTTCCGAGGGTCCTTCCGAGCGCAGGATACGGGTGATGGCGGGGCGCGCCTTGGGCAGGGCGTCCCCGAAGTCCAGTGCGCGGTCGAACTTCTCGCGGTCCTTCAGCTCGCGCCAGCGGGGATGGTAGATGTATTGGCGCCGGCCGGCGTCGTCAATCCCTGTTGCCTGGATGTGGCCGTTGGGGGCCGGGCTGATCCAGACGTCGCGCCAGGCGGGCGGGATGGCCAGCTGGTTGATCCGCTGCACCGTTTCCGGATCCGTGATCTTGCTGCCGTCCGCCGCCCGGTAGCTGTACCCCTTGCCGTAACGGCGGCGGCTGATTCCCGGACCGTTGCAGTTGATGCGCCGCAGCCGGGGCCTGCGGGCAGGTTTCTCCTGCTGAAGCGTCACTGCGGCTCCTTTCTGGTCGGCACTGAGGCGGCCTGAAGCCGCTTCTCCACCATATTATTCAGCTTGCTTACTATTTTGAGTAGGGTGGGTGAAAGAGCCCTGGAACGGCAGGGCTGCAACTTCAACGAATTGGAGTACCAGCATGGCTGAGAAGAGCACGCCCGAAAGCACTACGCCCGCCAACAACGTGCCCATCCCCGGAGCCCCCGCGGTGGAGCCGCCGGCAGTGGAGGAACGCACCGAGCCGCAGAGCCCGTTGCCGCCGAAGCCGGACCAGGACGCGCCGGAAATGGTGTCCCCGACCGGAACGCCCACGGGAGCGCAGAAGAGCGCCAACAGCCAGAGCGGCGCCTACCTCACCACGGCCCAGGGCGTCCGGCTGTACGAGACGGACCATTCGCTGAAGGCCGGACCGCGCGGTCCCAGCCTGCTGCAGGACCACCACCTGCGCGAAAAGATCATGCACTTCGACCATGAGCGGATCCCGGAGCGGGTGGTGCACGCCCGTGGTGCTGGAGCGCACGGCGTCTTCGTGGCCAACGGCGCGGCCGCCGGGGTGACCAAGGCCGGCTTCCTGGCCGCCGGCGTCGAGACCCCGGTCTTCACCCGCTTCTCCACCGTTGTCGGCTCCCGTGGTTCAGCGGACGCGGTGCGCGATACGCGTGGGTTCGCCACCAAGTTCTACACGGACGAGGGCACCTTCGACCTGGTAGGCAACAACATCCCGGTCTTCTTCATCCAGGACGGCATCAAGTTTCCGGACATCGTCCACGCCGCCAAGCCCCACCCGGACCGCGAAATCCCGCAGGCGCAAAGCGCGCACGACACGTTCTGGGACTTCGTCTCCCTGCACACCGAGGCCCAGGCGCACGTCATGTGGCAAATGTCGGACCGCGGCATCCCGCGTTCGTTCCGGACCATGGAGGGCTTCGGAATCCACACCTTCCGGCTGCAGAACGCGGCCGGCGAGACCACGTTGGTGAAGTTCCACTGGAAGCCGAAGCAGGGCGTCCACTCGCTGGTGTGGGAAGAAGCGCAGATGATCAACGGCGCCGACCCGGACTTCCACCGGCGCGACCTCGCCGATGCCATCGAGGCCGGTGCCTTCCCGGAGTGGGAACTGGGCATCCAGACCTTCCCGGACACCCCGGACGAGATGTTCCAGGGCATTGATCTGCTGGATCCGACCAAGATTGTGCCCGAGGAGCTGGCCCCGGTGCAGACCATCGGCACGCTGACCCTGAACGCCAACCCCACCAACTTCTTCGCCGAAACCGAGCAGGTCGCCTTCCACCCGGGCCACCTGGTCCCCGGCATCGACGTCACCAACGACCCGCTGCTGCAGGCGAGGCTGTTCTCCTACCTGGACACCCAGCTGAGCCGGCTCGGCGGGCCGAACTTCGCGCAGATTCCGATCAACCGCCCGCATGCTCCGGTCAACGACATGTTCCGCGACGGCATGCACCAGACCGCCGTGCATGGCGGCGTGGCCCCCTACCGGCCGAATTCGCTCGACGGCGGCTGCCCCTTCCTGGCCGGCGAGGACATGAGCGCCTACATCGAGGTACCGCAGGAACTGCCGGCGTCGATGAAACTGCGGGAATCTCCGGCGTCGTTCGAGGACCACTTCAGCCAGGCCCGGCTGTTCTTCAAGTCACTGACGCCAGTGGAGCAGGAGCATGTTGTCCAGGCTTACACTTTTGAGCTCGGCAAGTGCTACGAGGAGAACATCCGGATCCGCCAGCTGCAGGCACTGGCAAATATCGACGGCGAACTCTCCGCCAAGGTGGCCGAGGGCCTGGGCTTGCCGGCGCCCGCGTCTACCAGCACGCCGGAAGACGACGTGCAGCCGAGCCCCGCGCTGTCCCAGCTGGGCAAGTCCTGGCCGCTGGCCGGCCGGGTGGTGGGCATCATCGCCGACGACAAAAGCGACCAAAACGCCTTGGCAACGGCCAGCGAAGCGATCCACGCCGGCGGTATGGTCCCGTTGATCATCGCGCCCAAGGGCGGCAAGCTGTCCGGGGGACTGACTGTGCAGCGGACCTACCTGACGGCACGGTCGGTGGAGTTCGACGCCATTCTCGTTGCTGGCTCGGCGGCACCCGGCGCGGATGCGGCTGCCGGACGGGATGCGAAGGCTGGCGCTCCGACCGGCCATCCGGCGGTGGATCCACGGGTCAGCATGATGCTGGCCGAGGCCTACCGCCATGCCAAGGCGATCGGCGGCTGGGACCACGTTGCCCACGCGCTTGCCGCAGCCGGCATTCCCGAGGAAGCACCCGGCGTCGTGATTGGGGATGGTCCAGCGGTGCTGGAAGGCATTGCCGAGCTCCTCGCGAAGCATCGGGTCTGGGAGCGCTTCACGGCCTCCGCTTAGTCAGAAGCACGTTGGGCTGATCGCCTTGGTTCCTTTTGGATCAGGGCGGTCAGCCACTTTTGTGCGCGCGTAAAGGCAGTAATGTACGTGTTGACATGCTGTCGGTTTAAAGTTGACAATTTGTTAGCACGGCACACCAGCTCACGCCTCGACCGAAATGGATGCTGCCGTCCCGTTGGGTTATCAATCGGATAGGAGGCGGTGACTTGGAGAAGGAAGCCGAAGCTGACGCGATTCTGTTGGCCGTGGCGGCAAGCATCGATGGAATAGCGACCACCTTGGGCCCGCACGCTGAAGTCCTGGTGCACGACTACCGGAACCCGGGATACTCCGTCATCGCAGTGGCCGGTGAGGTCACAGGCCGCCGCGTCGGCGATCCCATGAGTGAGATCGGCAAGAGGATGCGCGCTGCCGGGGACGATGCGGCGGCGGACATCAATTACCAGAACCGGACCCCGGACGGGAGGCTGCTGCGCAGCTCGACAATACCCCTGCGGGACAGCGCCGGACATGTGATCGGTTGCCTGTGCATCAACATTGACACGACGCCCGTGCGGGCGCTTCGGGACCAAATCGACTCGATGCTGGGCGAAGACCCGGGAGACAACGTCCCGACAACGGAGTTTCCGTCTAACTTTGATGCCGCATTAGACGAGATCCTCTTGTTCGAGGCCCGCACGCGGGGTAAGGAAGTGCAGCAGTTGACGAAGCTGGAACGCAGCGAGGTCCTGCGCCGGATCGATGAACGAGGACTGCTCCAGGCGCGCGGTGCTGTTCGCAGCATCGCTTCCCGGCTTGGAGTTTCGCGTGCCGTCATCTACCAGGATCTGAAGGCCGACGATGAACTCGTATAGACCTCTGCACATCATTGCGACCGGCGGGACGATCGATAAGGTTTACAATCTGGCGGGGGAGCTTGAGATCGGGAAGCCCGCCGCGGACTGGCTACTGGCACAGGCCCGTGTAGACATCGTGCAGGGAGTCTTCGCCGTCGTCGGCAAGGATTCCCTGGCCATGACAGATGATGACCGGTTCCGGGTCGCGGAGGCCGTGGGCGGCCTGCCTGGTAGCGGCGTCGTTATCACCCACGGCACTGACACCATGGCCGAGACAGCCGACTACCTGGCCCAGGGGGACGTGCTCCCTTCGGGGACGACCGTCGTTTTGACGGGTGCGATGCAGCCAGCGGTGATGAGAGATAGCGATGCCCTCTTCAACCTGGGCTCGGCCCTGACGGCGGCACAAATCCTGGCCCCGGGCGTCTTCATTGCCATGAACGGCCGGATCTTCCCATCCGGGCAGGTCGGCAAAGACCGGGAAACGGGTATCTTCAGGCATCATCAGGACGGTATTCGCTCTGATGATGCCAGCGCCACCACACAGCGCCGGGCTTTCCGAAAGTGAACCGCATGTCACCCACCGCACCATCCTCATCGTCCTTGGCAGAGCCGCACAACGCGCACCTTGTTGACCGCTCGGGCCGGTTTTACGGGCTCACCGATTCTCGATGGCGGGGCGACGACGGTTCTCCGTTAACGGTTACGCCGCTGCCGGGCCTCTCCCCGGATCAGATCGACACGTCGGAGCGTTCGCTCTGGCGCTACCGCCAGGCTCTCCCGGTGAACGCGGAGCATCGGGTGAGTCTGGGCGAGGGCTGGACGCCGATGGTCGAGCTCGCCTGGTCAGGCCAGCCGGTGCACTTCAAGCTGGAGTGGTTTAATCCGACCTCAAGCTTCAAGGACCGCGGAGTCAGTGTCATGATCTCCCATCTGCGCGGGATCGGCGCTACGCAGGTTCTGGAGGACAGCTCCGGCAATGGAGGAGCGGCCGTGGCCGCCTATGCAGCCGCCGCGGAAATCCCGGCGAAAATCATTGTTCCCGCGTCGACGTCGGAGGCGAAGATCCTTCAGGCCCGTGCCTTCGGTGCCGAGATCGAGAAGGTGAGCGGGACGCGGGACGAGGTAGCCGCCGAGGCGGTACGTCAGTCCGAGGAGATCCCCTATGCCAGCCACAACTGGCATCCGATGTTTCTACAAGGCATTAAGACCGTCGCCTACGAGATGTGGGAGATGCTCGGCTTCCGCGCCCCGGACAATGTCGTGCTCGTAGCCGGGGCCGGCAGCAACATCCTCGGGTGCGAGCTCGCATTCGGGGAACTCCTCACCGCCGGACACATCGACCGTCTGCCGCGGCTGCTCGTGGGGCAGCCCGAGCACTGGGCAACCATCGCCGACACCGTCAACGGCCTGGATCCAAGACCCGAGAACGGACGTCTGCAGACGATTGCCGAGGGCGCATCCATCGCCCACCCGGTCCGTCTGCCCGAAACCGTTCAGGCAATTCGCCGTTCCGGTGGCGCCGCCTATGCCGTGAGCGAGCAGGAAATCGCCGCCGCCGTTCGCCGGCTGGCCGCCCGAGGGCTCTACGCGGAACCGACGAGCGCGGTTGCCGTCGCAGCACTGGACCACTTCCTGGCCGATGGAACCATCCGTACCGGTGAGACCACGGTAGTGGTGCTCACTGGTTCCGGGCTGAAGTCGGCGGAGAAGATGGCTGCGATATTAGCGGAATCCTCCGGCTGAATGCCCCGAACAATCAAGAAGAGCGGAACACCCATGGGAAGCCCCGACACGATGAACCTGCGCAACGCCCCGACCCTGATTAGTCCCCGCGGCCACTACAGCCACACGGCCACGCATCGCGGCGTTGTCTACGTCTCCGGCCAGCTCCCGATTACTGCCGAGGGCGAGATGCTCTCCGGAAAGCCATTCCCCGTACAGGCGCAGCAGGCGCTGGACAACCTGGACCAGTGCCTCCAGGCAGCGGGCACCACCCGCGAGCACCTCCTGTCCGTAACGGTCTACGTAACGGACATGGAGGACTGGCCGCATTTCGACACCGTGTATGCGCAGTGGATCGGCGAACACCGACCGGCCCGAGCGGTCGCCGGAGCAAACAACCTCCACTACAGTGCGGCCGTTGAAATTCAGGCGGTAGCTACAACAGGGGATTGACGTAGAACATCAAGTACCCCTCCAGCCACCCCGAGTCCGCAGCCGCGGGTCAGGCGGGTTGTTGGCCCGAGGTCCGGGCCGAGTTTCCCGCAGTCTGTTCCGCCTGGACGTTGCGCAGTTTGCGGATCAGCTTGAGCGCCGGCATCGGGAGCGCGGTGCGGATCCGCAGCCGCCAGCGGCGTTTTTTGGCGGCGGCGAGCCGGTCCGCGTCTATGGTCAGTTTCCCCGCGCGAGCCCGGCCCGCGTAGGTCGCCAGTAGATCCGCCAGCGGAACGGTCTGGCGGTGGAAGTAATTGTCCCGCAGCCAGTTGGCCTCCGGATGGAAGAAGTGCCCGCCTTTCAGATCGGCCAGTGTACCCAGCAGTCCCGAACCCACGAACACCCGGTTCAGCATGTCTTCATTGACGCCGAAATCGGACAGGATCAACACCGGCAGGCCGGCGTCGATCGCTTCCAGGGCGGCGGTGGAACTGACCGTGACCATGGCAGTGCCGGGAACCAGTTGCTCGGCCATGGACCCGGTGCAGAATTCCAGTTCGTGGCCTGCCACGGCACGGGAGGCGACCAGCTCGCCCCACAATGTATCGAACGGGTACTGCTCCAGATGCGTCTGCGGTTCGCCGGCCCAAGCTCGCAGCTTCACCCGGACGCGGTAGCCGCTGCGGCGCGACAGTGCCGCCAGCGCCTGCAGGATGGCGACGCGCTCGTCCTTCAGCACGGGGACTTTTGCCTGCGGGGCAAAGACCACCTGGGTCAGCGGTACCTCCACCGGTTCCGGCCGCGCGGGCGATTTCAGGAAGGGGAGCCGGGAGACCAGGACGCGCTGTTCGAGGCCCAGCTGATCGGCCAGGTCACTGAACGCGCGGCACTCGGCATGGCTGTGCGTGATGAACGCGTCGCCCAGCGAGCGGAACGCCAGCGCCTTCTCGGTGGCGGGGAAGGCCACGCCGGGCAGACCCGACACCAGGGCCGGGCGCGGGGTGAGCCGGCTGGCGTGCAGGTAGACCTCCTCGGCCACGGGGCCGGTGGCAGCAGCAAGTACGACGTCGGCATCCGCCAAGGCGGTGCGCAAGCCTGAGGCGGGAATCACCGGCGTCGTAATTCCGGCGCAGAAGGTGCCGGCCACGGCCGCGGTGGTCTGCTCCCGCGTTGGGGCGATGGGCGAGCGGACCAGCAGGACCTCCCGGTCCCATTCCGGGCCGAGGGCATCGAGCGTGGCGCAGGCGAATTTCAGGTAGGAATCGCTGTCCGCCACGGCGACGATTTTGTGTCGGACCCGAGGTGGCTGCCCGGGCACGGCGCCGGCCGCGGCGTAGGACATGCCGCCCGGCTGGACGCCGTTGGTGCCGGCTGGCTGGATGCCGCTCATGCCGCACCCAGACCGTCGTCGAGGGAGCTGCTCAGGTGCCGGCGCAGTTCCTGCGTGGTGCCCGGCATCCACCAGTCGCCCGGCACTGGTTGGCCCTTGAGCGGAACAGCGTTAGGAGCCAAAATGAGCCGCAGCGACGCGAGCACCGTGGATGGCAGGGCGCGCACGGTCTGGTTGGAGCGCAGTCCACGCAGGCGCATTTCCACCGGGATGGTGTGCTCGTTCACGGTGATCAGCGGGTGGTGCGCGAGGGCGTCCAGCACCTCGGGAGTTTCCCGGCGGTGCGGGAAGTAACCCACGGGGCCGTCTTCGGTCAGGGACCGGACCCAGTCCACGTAGGGCTCGGCCCGGATCAGCCCGTCTGCCGGCATTGCCGAACCGACCACCACCGTGGGTTCGTAGATGGTCTCGGTGACCGGCTGGGTGCCGAGCCACTCAAACTTGTGCCGCTCCAAGTGGCCGCCCAAAGCCCGGAACTTTGCTTCCAGCGCTGTGGGAACCGGCAGCGCGGTAAAGACGAGGAGCCTGCCCTGTCCGGTGAGCCGGCGCAGCGCCCACCAGCTCGCCAGGCCAAGCGCCTTCCGCGAGGCACGGGCGGCGGCGCGCGGCCGGATCAACGGACTCGGCCGGTCCCGGACCAAGGTACCCAGCAGTTTCAAGGTGGCCAGTCCATCGTCGAGAATGACAACCTCTTTGCCGCCGGCGCCGCGCAGCAGTTCGGCCTGGACCTTGCCCGAGTAGGCGTCGCCGATCACCCAGCGGTCCAGCCCCGGCTCCCGCAGCGGCGGGATGGTCGAGGTCGGCGCGGCGAAGTGTACTCCGCCGGGAACCTGTTCCATCAGGGAAGCCAGGGTGGCGTTCATGCCGATGGCGTCGCCGCGCGGATGGATGGTCGTTTCGCGGCCCAGCAGCCCGGCGCCGTGGGCTTCGACGGCGCTGAGCAGCTGCAGCGGGGACTCCGCCCAGACCGCTGCCCGGCCAAAGCGCGGCCGGGCCACTTGTTGCGAGGGAAGCATTGCCTGCGTCATTTGCCCAGTACGGTCAGGACGCGCTTGGCGGCCCGCCGTCCCACGCGGCGGACCCGGCCCAGCGGCAGCAGGACCTGGCGCCCCGGCAGGGCACCGGGCAGGGCCAGCTTGGTGAGCCGGCGGCGCTTGAAGTAGCGCATGTCGGACGTGTGCTGGGCCTGGTGCAGGAAGGCCACGGCGCTGTCGCGGGCCACCTCCAGGGTCTCGGCCTGCATGCAGTAGGACACGGCTTCCACCAGTTGCTGCAGCGGCGCGGCGGGAACCGTGGCCGTCGTATTAGTCTCGGCCTCAACGGCGCTGGGCGAGGTGCTCTGGCCCGTTGCGTGCTCGTTCGGCGCCTCTTCGGCCGGGGCGGTATAGCCCCGCTCGAGGAGCGCGTCGATGATCGTCACGGGGATGCGGTTGCTGTTCTGGTACGGGGTGAGCCGCTCCAGCAGGATGTCGGTTCCCACAGCCGCGGCGTCGATCTTGAACAGGTATTTGGCCGTCATCAGGGCGGTGGAGAAGCAGCTGACCACGAGCTCGGGCCGCAGCCGTTGCATGACCACTTCCGCCGGGCTGGTGGAGGTCATGACCTTCAGGTCCAGGCCCAGCTCGACGGCGGCGGCCTGGATGGAGGTCACCGCGCCGGGGCCTGCGCTCGGGTGGGGTTTGAAAATGCAGTGCCGGATGCCGCGGTCGGTTGCCTTCTGCAGCATGTCCCGGTGCAGCTCGATTTCCTCTTCGGTGGAGAGGATGCCGAGCTCGGAGAGGTACTGGCCCAGGATCAGCGCCGTGCCGCCGGCAGCGGGTTCGCCGTCGTGCGTGCTGGCTTCCGGGGTTCCTGCCAGTGCGGCCGGCCCTTCGGTTTCCTCGGGCAGGGCGGCGGCGAGTTCTTCCATGCCGCGGCGCAGGGCGGCGGCGTCGATCGGAACCAGTTGCGGGTTGTGCTCGCGCAGCAACTGGGGGACCAGGCCGGGCACCAGATCCACGTACAGCAGCGAGTCCAGTCGTTGGGCCAGGTCCCGCGGCAGCCGGTTCCGGGTGGGACCGTAGCTCATCAGGCCGTCGGAGTGGACGGAGATCGTGGCGCTGGCAAAAATACGGCAAAGCGCGACGGCGGGATTGACCTGGATGGACTCCACATAGAGGTGCAGCGGGCCGTCGCCGAGCCCCCACTTCCCGCGGAGCAGGCGCTCCCAGATATCGAGTTCCTCGCCGCGCGGGTTGAACTGGCCGGGCCGGCGGGGCCAGAGCAGCTCGCTCAGATCCACCGTCCGGTCGAAGCGGGAGGCCGCTTCGGTAAAGCCGGCGGATTCGTGGAACGGCACGGAAACTTCCGGTATCAGGGCACTGTTGGTCAGGACGAGGATACGTTCGGCGCCGCGCTCCGGGATGCGGCCGCTATCGATGGCCGCTGCCAGCGAGATGCACTGGTACAGCGTTGAGACAACAAAAAGCTCTTTCATGCGGCGCTCCGAAGTGCAGGTTTGATCAGCTGGCGGCGCTTGTGGTCGAGCAGCGCCAGGCTCTCCTCGGACACATGTTCCGGCAGGGTGTCCAGCGTAGCCCGGATGCCGGTGTTCAGCTCGCCCAGATAGTGCTTGTCCATCTGTTCGGCGCGTTTGAGCTGGTGGCAGGCGATGGCCAGGAACTGGCGGGCCGCCTTGGGCCAGAAGCGCTCCGGCTCCGGGTCTTCGGCGACCAGGCGGAAGACCTCCTGGAAGCACGGCAGGAAGTCCAGTTGGCGGCGGTCGAAGACCTGGGTCAGCGAACTGGACACGCCGCGGCGGTAGAAGGCGCCCAGCTGGGTGCTCACGGCATAGGACTCGGCCTTCAGATGCAGCCGCCAGACCCAGGGCCGGTCTTCGGCGGTTTGCCGGCCGTCGAGGAAGTGGAGCATGCCCGCGTCCTTGAGTCCGCCGTCGAAAATCCCGAAGGGCGGGAAGGGGTAGTCCACCATCGTGGAGAGGTTGTACGGGGCAATGTCGTCGCGCGGGTTCAGCCGGACCCCGCGGCGGGCCTGCGGGGCCTTGTGGATGGTGCGGATCCCGTTGGTGTGGCGGATGTGGTCCACGCGGAGGAAGTCCACGCCCAGCTGTTGGATCTCCGTGGTGATCCTGGGCAGGTGGCCCGGTGCGTACCAGTCATCCGGATCCAGGAAGGTGATGTAGCGGCCGGTTGCCTCGTCCAGACCGTGGTTCCGGGCGGTGGCCACGCCGTGGGCGGTCTCGTTCCGGAGGATCTTCAGGCCGGGGAGCTGGCTGGTGAAGGCTGCTGCCAGCTCCCCGGTCCCGTCGGTGGAACCATCATCGATGACGATGATCTCCATTACCGAGGGGTCATCGAACTGGCGCATCAGGCTGGTCATCGAATCGCGGATGAAAGGGGCCTGATCTTTCGCAGGAACGATGACACTCAGTAATGGCTTGTTCATAGGTACTTATGCATCCACTCGGCGCAGGCGGGACAGCGGGGCCAGCTCGCCCGGGAAGACCTGCTTGACGCCGTCGCCCATGGCATCTTCGAGGATGCGGATGTCGCGGACCAGGGCTTCGAGACCCTTCGGCTCCAGCGAGGACGCCTGGTCCGAGCCCCACATGGTGCGGTCCAGGGTGATGTGGCGCTCCACGGTGACCGCGCCGAGAGCGACAGCGGCCAGGGAGATCTGCAGGCCGCGCTCGTGGCCCGAGTAGCCCACCGGCACCTGGTAGCGCTCCTGCAACGTGGTGATCATGCGCAGGTTGGCCTCCTCAGGGGGCAGCGGGTAGGTGGAAGTGGCGTGCATCAGGATCAGGTTATCGGTCCCCAGGGTTTCCACGGCCTTGTCGATCTGCTCGATGGTGGACATGCCGGTGGAGAGGATGATCGGCTTGCCGGTTTCGCGCAGGGCGGTGAGCAGTTCGATGTCGGTGACCGAAGCGGAGGCAACCTTGTGGGTCAGCGCGCCGGCCTCTTCCATGAAGGCCACGGAGGGAACATCCCACGGCGAAGCGAAGCAGTGCAGGCCCTTGTCGGCGGCGTGCTGGATCAGCTTCTGGTAGATCGGCATGTCGAACTCGACGCGGTAGCGGTAGTCCAAGTAGGTCATTTCGCCCCACGGGGTGGAACGCATCTTGTCGCGCATGTCGGCCGGGGTGGAGATTTCCGGGGTGCGCTTCTGGAACTTCACGGCGTTGGCGCCCGCGGCGGCAGCGACGTCGATCAGCTGCTTGGCGATCTCGATGTCGCCGTTGTGGTTGATGCCGATTTCGCCGATTACGTAGACGGGCTGGCCTGCGCCGACCTGAACGTCACCGATAGCGACGGGTGCCGGAGCGCCGGTGGGAAGGTAGTTCTGGGTTGCTTCGGTAGTCATCAGGAGGCTCTTTCTGTCATTTCTGCAATTGCGTTCCGGCTGCCGGTCGCGGCGGCCGTGTGGGCGGCGAGGACGAGTTCGCAGATTTCGCGGACCGCCCCTTCACCCCCGTTGTGCGACAGCACGATGCGCGCTGCCGCCTTGACCTCAGACCGGGCATCCGCCACGGCCACGGGCCAACCGACCTTGCCCATGGCGGGCAGGTCGTTGACGTCGTTGCCGACAAAGGCAACGCGTTCCGGATCAAGTCCGCGCACAGCCATCCATTCGGACACTGCTTCGGCCTTGTCTTTGACGTCCTGGACGACGTCGACGCCGAGCTTGTTGGCCCGGGCGGTCACCACCTGGTTTGTCTCGGTGGAGAGGATCAGTTGGGGCACTCCGGCCCTGCGCAGGCGGGCAATGCCCATGCCGTCGCCGCGGCTGACGCGGACGAACTCTTCGCCTTCGGAGTTGACGAAGGCGTGGTCGTCGGTGTGGACGCCGTCGAAATCCATCACCAGGGCGTCGACGTCGACGGCGGTGGTTTCGGCGGGCGCAGCCATTGCCTGGACCAGCGCCAGATCTTCGAGCGAGTCGATCTCGATGGCGTGATCTTCGGGCACAACCTGCAGGTCCAGCCGGCCGAAGAAGCGGTGCCGGCGTTCGGTGAGGCCCTCGGTGAGCATGGCGTAGAACGCGCCGGTCTCGCGGTACTGCGGTTCGCGGTCCTGGCGGCGGGGCCGGAAGTCCGCGCTGTGGCCCACGGCGGTGACGGCGCCGTCGTCGTTCTTGGTCCAGAGGAAGTTATGGTTCTCGGCGACCGAAAACGCCACGTCCGCCTCGCCGTCGAGAACCTTGCGGACCGCTTCGTTGAGGTCCGCGGGATCGATGAAGGGGGAGGTGCACTGCAGCAGCACGGTGACGACCGGCCGGGTGCCGAACTCCTGGTCGAGAGCGTCCAGGGCGTGCAGGACGGCGGATTCGCTGGTGGCCGTGTCGCCGGAGAGCTCGGCCGGGCGTTCAACAACGCGGGCGCCGAAACGCTCTGCCTCGAACCGGATGTCGGCGGAATCCGTGCTGACGACGACGTCGGTGACCAGGGGTGTGTTGCGGGCGGCTTCCACGGCGCGGGCCACGAGGGAACGGCCGGAAACTGGCTTCAGGTTCTTGAACGGAATCCCTTTTGAGCCGCCGCGGGCAGGGATCACAACCAGAACTTCTTGGGGATCGGTGGTGCTCATTGAAGCCACCGTAGGGAGCCCGGGTGGCCGGACGGGGTGCCTAAGGTTAAGGGAAGGTTATGGATAGCCGACGTTTTGTTAACCAGGACCGGCCAGTACTGTTGGTGCCATGTCCCGGTTCCGCCCATCGCGCCGCAGATTGCCGCTGCGCATTGTGGTGCCCAGCCGCAACGATCCGCTGCTGCGCCGGTTCACCGAACTGATCGGCGGACCGCTGGGACACCGGACCGCTCCCGGGATTGTGGAGCCGGGCTTCTTTACCGTGGAACGCGTGCTGATTGTGCTCACCACGCTGGCGGCGTTGCTCTCCGTGCTGGTCAAGACGCCCTGCCGCGTGGCCGGCTGGGTGCTGCCGGACTACTTCTACATGGGCTGCTACTCGGACTGGCCCGTCCTGTTCGAAACCCGTGGCCTCGCGGAGGGCATGTTCCCGTTCCTCACGCCGGGCGGTGTTTTCGAGTACCCGGTGCTGATGGGACTGCTGGCCGGATTCACGGCGCTGTTGGTTCCCGGCTCCGGGGTGTCGGCGGAACGCTCGCTGGCCTACTTCGACGTGAATGCGACGCTGGTGGCCGTGGTCTGGATCATCACCGTGATTGCGACGGCGAGAATGAGCCACCGCCGGCCCTGGGATGCCGCGATGGTGGCGCTGGCGCCCGGGATCGTGGTGGCCGGGACCATTAACTGGGATCTCTGGGCGGCCATGCTGGCGGCGCTGGCCATGCTGTCCTTCGCGCGCGGACGGCTGGTGCTGGCCGGGGTGTTCATCGGGCTGGGCACCGCCATGAAGATCTATCCGCTGCTGATCCTGGGCGCCGTGCTGCTGCTGGCCATCCGGACCGGAAAGTACCGCCCGCTGGTGGTCACTACTGCTGCCGGGGCGGGAACCTGGCTGGCCGTTAACCTGCCCTTCATCGTGGCCGACTTTGCCGGCTGGGCCTTCTTCCTGGGGTTCAGCCGCGACCGAGAGGCCGGCTATTCCTCGATCTGGTACGCCTACAACACCACGGTGCAGGGGCAAGGGCTGCCGCAGCTGGGGCCGGAGTTCATCAACAGGGCGTCGCTGGTGCTGTTCCTGCTGGCCTGTATCGGGATTGCGCTGCTGGTGCTGTCCGCCCCGCGGCGGCCGCGACTGGCGTCCATCGTGTTCCTGATCGTGGCGGCCCTGGTGCTGACCAACAAGGTGTACTCACCGCAGTTCGTGGTGTGGCTGATTCCGCTGGCGGCGCTCGCCTATCCTCGCTGGCGGGACTTTCTCATCTGGCAGTTCGTCGAACTGCTGCACTGGTGGGCCGTCTGGATGTATCTGGGGCAATTCACCAGCGGCGGCGCGCCCGAGCACAATATCGACGGCGCCTATTACGTGCTGGCCGTGCTCGCGCATATAGCAGCGACGGCATACATCGCCTACAAGGTTGTCCGCTCCATCCTGCACCCCGAGCACGATCCGGTCCGCCGGCTGGAGACCGACGATCCGCAGGGCGGCCCCTTCGACCGTTCCGGCGATGTGCTGGTGCTGGACAGCTACGCTGTTCACAGATGGCGTTCACGGATCGGCAGCCGGTAGTCCGGCAGGAAGGCGGAACGTACATGTCACTTCCCGATGCGGCCGTGGTGGGATCCGGGCCGAACGGCCTGGCAGCGGCGGTCATCTTCGCCCGGGCCGGGCTGAAGGTCACCGTCTACGAGGGCGGTGAAACACCCGGCGGCGGTGCCCGCACGACGGAGCTGATGGAGCCCGGGCACTGGCATGATGTTTGCTCCGCGGTCCACCCAATGGCGGTGGCGGCTCCGTTCTTCCGGGACTTCGGGCTGGCCGAGCGGATCGAGCTCATTACCCCGGACATCTCCTATTCGCACGTTATCGACGGCGCGAAAGCCGCCTTTGCCTACCGGGACCTGGACCGCACCGCTGCTTCGCTGGGTGCGGACGGGGCGGCCTTCCGGTCGCTGATGGAGCCCCTGGTCACGCATTCCCGCGACGTGCTGGACCTGACCATGAACCAGCTGCTGCGATTGCCGCGCCATCCGGTTTCGGCGCTGCGGTACGGACTGCGTTCGCTGGAGCAGGGGAGCCCAGCCTGGAATATGCGCTTTAAGGAATATTTTGCTCCGGCATTGTTATCCGGTGTGATGGCCCATACGCCGGGCGGCCTGCAGCGGCCGGTGGCTGCCGGAGCTGGACTGATGCTCGGGTCGCTGGCGCACGCGGTGGGGTACCCGCTGCCGGTGGGCGGTTCGCAGGCCATCATCGACGAACTGGTCCGCGACCTGAAGAACCACGGCGGCAAGCTGGTCACCGGGCACAAGGTGAATTCCCTGGCCGAACTGACCGATGCCCGGACCGTGCTGCTGGACACCTCGCCGCAGGAGCTGGTCCGGCTCGCCGGCGGACGGCTGCCGCGCGGCTATGCCAAGTCCTTGATCTCCTACCGGTACGGCCCCGGCGCCGGCAAGGTGGACTTCATTCTGTCCGAACCCGTTCCGTGGGCCAACGCCGAGCTGGCCAGGGCCGGAACCGTCCATCTGGGCGGAACCCGGGAGCAGGTCGCGGCATCGGAGAGGGGCATTGCCCGCGGGCGGCACTCTGAGAAGCCCTTTGTCCTGGTCTCCCAGCCAAGCGTCTTCGATGCCACGCGGGCGCCGGCGGGACGGCATATCCTGTGGACTTACTGCCACGTGCCGCAGGGTTCGACCCGCGATATGACGGACGTGATCACCGCGCAGCTGGAGGCGGCCGCGCCGGGCTTTTCCGACGCCGTTGTTGCCTCGCACAGTATGTCCGCCGCGGAATATGAGCAGTACAACCCGAACTATGTCGGCGGGGACTTCGGCACCGGCGCGGTGGACGTCGCGCAGCTGCTGGCCCGGCCCGTGCTGAGCACCAAACCGTGGCAGACGCCGCTGGACGGGGTGTATCTGTGCTCGGCCGCAACGCCGCCAGGTCCCGGTGTGCACGGAATGGCCGGCTACCACGCCGCCCGGCTGGCGTTGAAGGAAGACTTCGGGCTGCCGATGCCCACACTGGGGCCGTAGCTTCCTGCTGTAGAGACCGGGATCCGGATTGGTTTGCCCGGCTGGCCCATCAGAGCCGGATGGTTAGTCCTGCTGATCGCGCCCCTTTGTTCCTGGCATCTCTTCTCCCGCCCGCCAGATCCGGTGCGGCCGAAGGTCCTGGTCCAAGAGTATCAAGTCTGCCTGTGAACCGACGGCGATAGTACCTACACCACCGAGGTCCAGCCCGGCGGCCCGGGCGGGCACCGAGGTGGCTGCGGCCACGGCCTCCGGCAGCGGGATTCCGGCCGCAACGGCACGCCGCAGCGCTGCATCCATGGTGAGCGTGCTGCCGGCTATGGGCCCTCCACGGGGCAGCCGGGCAACGCCGTCGTTCACTTCAACCGGGAGCGAACCAAGGTGGTAGCTGCCGTCCCCGCAGCCTGCCGCCGCCATGGCGTCGGTAATGAGGGCAACTCGGCCCGGGGCGGCTTGAAACGCCAACCGGAGCAGCGCGTCATGGATGTGGTGCCCGTCGGCGATCACTTCCAGCGTGACGTGGGGTGAGTCGAATGCCGCGGCGACCGGACCGGGCGCGCGGTGGTGCAGGCCGTTCATGGCGTTGAAGGCATGGGTGAGGATGCTGGCGCCGGCGTCGAAAGCAGCGCGGGCAGTGTCATAGTCCGCGTCCGTATGTCCGACGGCGACCGCCACCTTATGGTCGGCCAGTCGGCGGATGGCGGCAAAGCCGGGGTCCAGTTCCGGGGCGATGGTCACCTGGCGCAAAAGGCCGCCGCCGGCGTCGACGAGCCGGTCCACGGCTTCAACCGTAGGCGCCGCGAGGAAGCTTGGATTGTGGGCGCCGCAGTGGCTGGCCGCCAGGAAAGGACCCTCGAGGTGGAAGCCCTTCACCGTCGCATTGGCCGGAGCGTCTGAAACGAGCCGGCGCAGCGCGGCTTCCAGGGTTTCGAGCGGATTGGTAACCAGCGAGCCGAGGAGACTGGTGGTCCCGTACGCCAGATGAGTGAGCGGGCCGCGGGAGGTGTCGCCGTCGTCAAACGAACCACCGCCGCCGCCATGGCAATGTATATCCACGAACCCCGGCACTAGATAGGCACCGGCGGCGTCGACCTCCCGGATCCCTGCAACCTCCCGACCGGCAACGGTTCCGGACCAGCTGCCGGTGCCGGCGTCGGTAATTCGGCCGTCCTCAAGGAGCACCCAGGAACCCACAACGATCTCCCCATCGGCGATGCGGCGGGCGGAATGGATGACGGTGCGCATGGGCCTCACTGTTCTCCCGGATCGGCACATCGGAACGGACTGACTCACCTCGACAGTAGAGCGTCAGGTGCTAAACGGCGACTTGTTCCAGCGCCGTCAGTCTGCCGTCGCGCATGGTGGCGACGGCGTCGGTCAGCGGGATGTACTCGGTGTCGTGGGTGACCATTACGGTGGCCACCTTGAACTCCCGGGTCACGCGGACCAGCAGCCGGACAATGGCCTCGGAGCGTTCGTGGTCCAGCGCCGCCGTCGGTTCGTCCACCAGCAGCAGCTTCGGCTCACCCATCAGCGCGCGGGCGATGTTGACCCGCTGGCGCTGCCCGCCGGAGAGCTGGTGCGGGCGGCGCCGTGCGGAATCGGTGAGGCCCACCACATCCAGCAGTTCCAGGGCCCGGGCCTTCGACTTCTTCGGCGATCCGCCGCGCAGGTGCTCGGCGATCTGCAGCTGCTCGACGGCGGTCAGCGAGGCGAACAGGTTGGCCTGCTGGAAGATGATGCCGATGGTTTCACGCCTCTGGGTGGCCGTTTCCCGCGCGGAAAGGGCCGTCGCGTCCACGCCGTCGAGGAGGACGAGTCCCGACGTCGGCCGGATCAGCGTGGCGGCGACGGCGAGCAAGGAGGACTTGCCGGAGCCCGACGGGCCGACCAGCGAGGTGATGGTGCCGGCCCGGGCGGACAGGTTGACGCTGTCCAGGGCGGTGACCGTGGTGTCGCCGTCCGGGTACTCGAGGGTGGTGTTGACGAGGTTCAGTACTGCAGTCATGGGTGTTGTCCTTAGTTAGAGGGTGGAGGTATCGGGAGGTCGCCCGGCTTAGTTGCCACCGAGGGCGGTTAGCGGATCTACCTTCGTCACGCGGCGGACCGCGACGACGGCGCCGGCCATGCCCAGGAGCACGATGCCCGCGATCGGCAGCACGGTGCTGGCCGCGGTGAGCAGGAACGGGGCGGCCTGGGCGGCGAAGTAGCCGCCCACAATGCCCACGCCACCACCGGCGGCGGCCCCGGCGACCAGGACGATCGCGGCCTGGGTCAGCGCGTCGCGCAGCAGGTAGCCGTCCGAGCCGCCCATCGCCTTGAGCACCGCAATATCGCGCGTGCGCTGGATGGTCCAGACGGTCAGGAAGGCGACAATCACCAGCGCCGAGATCCCGTAGAGGAAGGCCTGCATCATCAGCAGCGAGCCGTTCTCGCTCTTGTACGAACCCAGTGCCTGGAATGAACCGGTCACGGAAGTGGTCACAGTGCCGGCGGCTCCATTGGCCGCCGTAGCGGCGGGTCCTGCAGGATCCCCGTCCGCCAACTCCACCGCAACGGCGGTGGCGATCGGGCCCTCGGCGGCCCCGCCGTCGTTAATATGGGCGACCTGCTGCCACTGCGCTAGCGAGGTCCAGACCACCGGCGTGTGGGAGTACCACTGGTCGTCGACGACGGCGGAGACCAGCAGTTGCCGGCCGCCAACTTCCACCGGATCACCGGCGGCAACGCCCAAGTCGTCCGCAATGGTCCGGCTGAGGACCACCGTCCCGTCCGGCACGGGGGCGGGGGCCAGCCGGCCGCCGGGCTCGACGCCGAAGACGGCCACGTTGGTGGTGCCGCCCGCGGAGAAACGGGTCTGGGCGATGCCGAAGGCCTCGGCATGCTTCACTCCGTCCGCCTGCTGCCACGCGTCCAGCTGGTCGCGCGAGATCTGCGACTCTGTGTAGGAAGCCTTCGCCTCGTTGCGCACGGGCGCGACGAATGCCACGGTGTTGACCGCCGGAGCCAGCCCGGCGATGGCGGAAATGGACTGGTTGCCCAGGCCTGCCGTGAGGCCGGAGAGCATGACCAGCAGCAGGGTAATCAGGGCCACCACGGTTCCCATCAGGGCGAATCGGCCCTTCGCGAACCGGATGTCCCGCAGTGCCAAAAACACGATGTTTCCTTCTTTCGGTGGAGTGCTTGGCCGCCGTTCGGCCGCTGTATCCAGCCTTTCCCGAAAGCCGCGCGGACACATCGCGGAAGCGGTTGATCCGCGGCGGACAGAAGGTTGATTCCCCAGTCAACCGAATGGTTGATGCCCGCTGCGTGAGTGGTGGCTACGCTGGGAGCATGTCTGTCCCGACCGACCCCGCCGAGACCGAGGCCTGGCCCGAGCCCGAGCCCGAGCCTGGCTTCGCCGAAGCGGGACGGCCCGGCCGGACGCGGCCGGAATCCGGGCCCGTCCAGCCGTCGGCGGGCGCCTTGGTGCTGCGCGTGCTGCGGATCGGACTGCACACTGGCTTCGCCGGCCTGCTCGCCTTCGCCGTCGTTCTGACACTGGTCAACGCCCCGCATGCGCCGCGGAGCTGGCTGGCCTTGCTGCTCGGGATCCTGCTGGCCGGTGTCTACCTCGCCGGCACGATCGTCGAGAAGCGGCACACCACCACCGGAACAGGCCCGGATCCTCGCCGCTACGGGGCGGCCTGGCTGGCGGTGGTGACGGTGCTCTGGGTGGCGCTCGCGGCGGTCAGCGGCAACTTCGTCTGGCTGGCCTTCCCGCTGTTCTTCCTCCACCTGCATGTGCTCAAAACCGCCCACGCCGTGTTCGCCGTCGCCATGCTGACCGGCGTCGTGATTCTGTCCCAGTGGTGGCACAACGGCCGGCTGGAGCCGGCGATGCTGATCGGCCCGATGGTAGGGGCGGTGTTCGCCGTGTTCATGGCGATGGCCTACCGGGCGCTGTATCTCGACGGCGAGAACCAGCGGCGCGCGCTCGCCGAGCTGCGCCGGACCCGGGCCGAACTGGCCCAATCCCAGCACGACGCCGGGGTACTTGCCGAACGCGGCCGGCTCGCCCGGGAAATCCACGACACCCTCGCCAAAGGCCTGTCCAGCATCGTGCTGGTCTCCCGCGGCGCGGCCACGGCGCTGGATGCCGGCGACACCGCGACGGCGGCCGAGCGCATCCGCCTGGCCCAGTCCACGGCCTCGGAGAACCTGGCCGAGGCGCGCAGCTTCATCCGCGGTCTGTCCTCCCCGCAACTCGAGCCGCGGGAGGACGGCGCCAGCGCCCTGGCCGACAGCCTGGCCCGGCTGTGTGCGGCCACCGAGCGGCAGGCCGCGGGGCGCGGGGACCAGCTGCGCTGCCGTTTCAACCTCGACGGCAACAGCGTCCGGCTGCCCGCGCCGTACGAGGTCACGCTGCTCCGGGCTGCGCAGGCGAGCCTGGCGAACGTCCTGGCGCACGCGAAGGCGCGCACCGCCGTCGTGACCCTGGGTTTTCTGGACGAGGACGTGACACTGGATATTTACGACGACGGCGTGGGCTTTGATCCTTCAAAGTACGACGGCGGCGCTAACCTTGGTCTCCCGGCGGCGGCGGGGCGCGGGGAGAGGGACAGTGACGGCGGTGGCTTCGGCCTGCTGGCGCTTCGGGAACGGGTTGCCGCGCTGAACGGCCGGCTGGACCTGGAATCCGCGCCGGGTGAGGGAACCGTGGTGGCCATCCGGCTGCCGTTGCGCACCGGTGCGGGGGAGGAGCGGGAGTGAGCGGGATCAGGATTCTGCTGGTCGATGACCATCCCGTGGTGCGCACTGGGCTGCGCGCCATGCTCTCCGACTTCGAAGGCATGACCGTGGCGGCCGAAGCCGCGGACGGGGCTGCCGCGCTGAAGGAGCTGGACCGTCTGGCAGCCCTCGGCGAGCCCGCGGATGTGGTGCTGATGGACCTGCAGATGGGCGCCGGGATGGACGGGGTAACCGCGACGGCGCGGATCAAGGCCAACGGCGACGCCGGCAACGCCGCGCCGCCGGTGCTCATCCTGACCACCTATGACACGGACGCGGACATCCTCGCCGCCGTGGAGGCCGGAGCCGCCGGCTACATGCTCAAGGACGCCCCGCCGGAGCAGATCCGCGAAGCCGTCTTGGCCGCCGCGGCCGGCCGAACTGCGCTGGCCCCGGAAGTTGCGGCCCGCCTGATGGGCCGGATCCGCAACCCCGAACCGGCGCTCAGCGCCCGCGAGGTCCAGCTGGTGGAACTGCTGGCAACCGGCATGCCAAACAAGGAAATCGCCCGCAAGCTCTTCATCTCCGAGGCCACCGTCAAGACCCACCTGGTGCACATTTACGCCAAGCTCGGCGTGGACAACCGCACGGCCGCCATCGCCGAAGCCACCAAGCGCCGCATCATCCGCCCGGCCTGATGCTCGCGGGGTCAGCCGAGCGCGCCCAGGAATGTCGCGCCTTGCCTCTTCGAGGCCCTCCCGAGTTCAATAAATGCCGGAAGTTCGGCCAATATTTTGAGGCATTTGGTCCGACAAGAGCCTCAGTCGGTTAAGGCGTCCTATGACAGGTCGCTGGCGACACCGATCGTGAAGACTTTGGGCCCGCTCCGTGTAACTCTGACCAGATCCTTCGAGACGTTTGCCCTCAGGGCAACGTCGGCGACTGCGGCATCTAGCGATTCGTTCGTGGTCGAGCGGTCCCAGATCTTGAGCGTCACGGAGTGCGATTCAAAGTTCATGCGTCGTTGATTTCCTTGATTGAATTCCCGCCTCGTCGCTGAGGCAGTGGGCACAACTCTAGCCGGAATGATCATCTTCCCTCGACTAGATTTCGCATTTATGAACCGCCATCAGCCGTTCTCAGAGCCACGACCTAGGACGCCCTCGCGTCCTGCGCATCATCTTCCTGGGTGCCGGCTTCGGCCACCGCGCCGAGCCGGCACCAGGGACCGCAGGGTTCGGCAGACGGACCGGTAACCAGCATTCGGAAGGCCCCGTCGAGGTAGGCCCTGCCGTCCTTGGTCCGCCCGATCAGGACGCCACGGCGAAGACGCATACGTTGTCCCGGTTCGAGTTTCCTCAACTGCGGCCAGAGCAGGGCTTCTGAGGTCGAAAGGAATAACATAACGGCCCTCCTGTCACCGAGTTGGACTATTATGAACCCTCCCGGCCCGTTTTGGACCCCTGCGGGCGCAAAATTGTGTCGACCCGTTATCGTTCGGGCCCGGCCGCTTCGCTGCAGGGCTTCCGTGCGAAAGCGATATTGCGAAAGCGATATATTGTGCGGAGGAGCGGGCATCACCGCAAAAACAAATGGACGACGGCGGTGTGCAGCTGCCCGCAGGAGGTTTGGATGCGACTGGGTACAGTACGGCGGAACGGGACAACGCAGGCGTTCCGGCAGGAGAACGGCGTAACCACCTTCCTTCCGGCAAAGGATGTCGGCGAGCTCCTGCTGCGCGAGGACTGGCGCACCCTTGCCGGCGAAGCAGGGCAGGAACCGGCCGCCGCCGACCTGGACACGCCCATCCTGCGCCCCGGCAAGATCCTTTGCGCCGGACTGAACTATTACGCCCACGCCGAAGAAGTCGGGCAGGACGTGCCGAAGCAACCTACGATCTTCACCAAGATGCACAACGCCCTGGTGGGCCCCACCGATGACGTGCAAATGCCCGAAGCCAGCCGCAAGATCGACTGGGAGGCCGAGCTGACCATCGTGATCGGCAAGACCATCCGCAAGGTGGACGAGGCCGCAGCCAAGGACGCCATTCTTGGCTACACGGTGATGAACGATGTCTCCGTGCGCGACTGGCAGGGCCGGACGTCCGAGTGGTTCCAGGGCAAGAACTGGGACCGGATGACGCCGGTGGGCCCCGTCGTCGTTACAGCGGACGAAATCGACCCCGAGGACGGCCTGGCCGTGGAATGCGAGCTGGACGGCGTCGTCAAGCAGTCCGGCACGACGTCGGACCTGATCTTCTCCTGCGCCAAGCTGGTCTCCTACATCAGCGAGTTCATGACCTTGGAACCGGGCGACATCATCGCCACCGGCACTCCGGCGGGCGTCGGCCTGGCCCGCAAGCCCCGTGAGTGGATTCCGGTGGGCGCCGAATTGGTGACCCGGATCGAGGGAATCGGCGAGCTGCGCAACAAGTGCGTTGCGGAGCCGGCGGCGGGTTAATCCCGCGCCCGGAATGTCACTTTCGGTCGCCCCGTCGTAAATGTTCTGGTGCGGCCGTAGGATCGAAAGATGGGGCAGACACGGTTATTCGGTCGGGACCGCGAACTCGCTCAGTGGCGGACCCTCGCGGACACCGTCGCGTCCGGACGCAACACGGAGCTGACGGTCAGCGGCCCTGCGGGTATCGGCAAGACCTCGCTGCTGGACGAAATCTGCCGCGATGCCCAGGCCCGTGATTGGAAGATCCTGCGGGCCCGCGGCGACGCCCGGCGGCAGCTGCCCGGCGCCATGCTGTGGCAGTGGTTCGCTCCGCTGGCCCAGCGGCTGCCCGCGGACGCGCCGCCCTTTGACGGCCAGGGCGCGCTGCTGCACACATTCCTGACCACCACCGGCGTTCCGGCCCAGAGCGACGCCCTGAGCTATTCGGCCTCGTGGGTGCTGCGCTCGCGGAGCCAGGACCAGCCCGTGATCGCCGTGGTTGATGATGCCCAGTGGCTCGACGAGCTCTCCCTGGGCGCCCTTCTGGATATCGGCAGCCTGCTGATCGACGTTCCCGTGCTCCTGCTGCGCGGCGTCCGCACCGGACCCGGCGCCGAACATCCCGAAGGCATCGACACAAGCGCGCTGCTGGAAGGGGACCGGATTTCGGACCGCGATCCTTACGTTCCCTCCAGTGTCCCTCTGCACTGGCAGCTGGAGCCGCTGAGCCAGAAGGCCATCGAGAGCTGGATTCTGGAGCGGCAGGAAAGTAACGTCCAGGTCAACGCGGCCCGCGTCCAGGCCGCAAGCGGCGGAGTGCCGTTCTTCATCCACGAACTGCTGGAGCGGGACCAGCCGCTGGCCAGGCCTGCCGAAGCCTCGCCCAATGAGGCAGCTGTGCTGCGCGGCCGGTTGCACCGGCTCGGGGCGCTTGACCGGAAGGTGCTTGGCGCCGTCGTTGTTCTTGGAATGGACGCCAGCGCGGCGCGGCTGAAGGCCATGCTGGACCTGCGGACGGCGGAGTTGAATGAGTCGCTGGCCAGGCTGGAGGAAGAACGGTTTCTGGCCTCGGTGAAGCCGCGGCCTGCCATCCAGCATGCACTCGTGGCGGAGGCCTTGCTGGCGGATCTGGGCGAGGAAGAGGTTTCATCCCTGCACCGCAGTGCGGCCGGCGTCCTGATGGCCGAAGGCGCACAGCCTGCCCTGATTGCCAACTATCTGCTGGAGACGTTGCCGGACGGTGACGAGGACGGCGCCCGGATCCTGCTGGCCGCTGGGGCGCAGGCAAGACGCCAGGGCGCCTACGCTCTCGCCGCCCAGCTGACCGACCGGGCCCTGCAGGAGTCCACCCTCCCGGACCGCCTGCGGCAGGAGCTGCTGATCGAGGCCACGTACGCGCATCAGGGCGCAGGCGATTCGCAAACCGCAGCGCGGCTCGCCGAGGACGCGTTGGAACTGACCGAAGGAACGGTCCGACGGGTGGAGCTGCTGGTCGGCCACGCGGAAGTGCTCTACGACATGAACGAGGTGGAACGAGCCTCGGACTGCTTCGGCAAGGCGCTGAAGGAATTGGAAAACGACCCGGGCGACCATGGCGATTTACGACGGCGGGTGATTGCGCTGGCGTCGGGTGCTGGCTTCCAGCAACTGCAGATCGCCTCGCAATATTCGACTGAGCTCGCCGGAATCCTCAACCAGGACCCGTCCGAGGACGGTCCGGGGGACCGGTTGCTGCTGGCGCAAGAGGCGCTGCGCCTGACCATCAGCGGCACGGACGCCGCGCTCAGTGGGAAGCTGGCGGTCCGGGGCTACGCCGGCGGCCTCATTCTGGAAGAAAACGGGGCCGAGTCCAGCATCATCAACTTCTTGACCGGCGCCCTCAACGGTGCCGAACGGGACGCGGAAGCCCTGGAGTTGCTGGACGCGGCCATTGCCGAAGCGCGGGCCAAGTCCTCGCTGATGGCACACGCCACCCTGGCCTACTGCCGCGGCGCCATCCACCTGAACCGCGGCCGGCTGCGGTTGGCGCAGGTGGACCTGGAGGCCAGTATGCGCGCGGCTGATGCCGGCTGGCGCACCTACATCGAGGTGGCCGCGTTTGTGCTCGCCAGTGTTTACGTCGCGCGCGATGATCTGGAGGCGGCGGATGCCCTGCTGGCCAAGGTCCCGCTGGAGGAAAAACGGGTTCCGCTGGTCCAGGCGATGGCGCTGCAGCTGCACGGGACCGTGCTGGCCGCGCACGGCGACCACAAGTCCGCGCTGGAGCACTTTACGGCCGCGATGGATCTGGCCGTGGGGCTTGGCCCGACCTTGAGTGCCTGGACCCGGAGTGCGGTGGAAAGCGCGGTGCGTCTGGGCCAGAAGGAGTACGCCGCGGCGGTGGCCGAGGAGGCGTTGGACAAGGTCCGTGCCTTCGGCGCACCCCGGCTGACCGGCATGACGCTGCGGGTGGCGGCGCTCGCGCAGCCACCGGAAACCGCGGTGCTGATGCTCCGCGAGTCCATCGGCCTGCTGGAAGCGAACGAGGGGCGCTACGACCAGGCCCTCGCCTTGGCGGATCTGGCCGAGATCTGCCTCGGTGGAGAGGATGCGGACACGCTGTCAGCGCACCGGCAGGAGGCTTTGGCGGCAGGCCGCAAGGCATTGGTGCTGGGCAACCGCATCGGCGCGGCCTCTGTGGCGCGGCGCATGACCGAGCTGCTGGCCGCGCATGATGCGCGGCTGCCGCTGATCGCGGAGAACAAGGCGGACCGGCTGACGGCCGCGGAGAACCGCGTCTGCTCGCTGGCGGCCAAGGGCATGACCAACCGGCAGATCGCCGCGGAACTGTTCATCACCATCAAGGCTGTGGAGTGGCATCTGTCCCGGTCCTTCTCCAAGCTGGGCATCTCTTCGCGCAAGGCACTCGCCGGCGTCGTCGACGCCCGCGATTAAGCGCGGATGGGGCACACGTTCAGCCGGTGGGGCAGCGGATTCAGCCGGCTGCGGCGCCGTCGTGATTCGCGTCCTGCCCCTGCTTGAGCCACGCCATGGCTTCGGACCGCGAATTGAAGAACCGCGTGGGGCACGGCGGGGTGTGCACGCCGAGGAAAAAGTTCGCGATGACCCGGTCCACGGCGGATTTGCCCAGCAGCGCTATCCGGTTCGCGGCGCAGGGAATCGAGAAGACCGCGCGGGCACCGCGGCTCACGGACTGCGTGGTCGCCATGTCGACCAGCATCGGATGCTCATCGGTGCCGGAGAGGTTGTTGACCTCCCGCATCGCGGCGTGGGCGTCCTCGGCTTCGATCCGCACCCCTTCCGTCCACCGCAGGTTCAGGATCCCGTCCCCCGTGAGCTCCAGGGTGGCTTTGTCTCCTTCGATGGCGATCGGTTCCATGGCTCCTCCTGGGATGGGTGGCGCTCGCTGGGCTGGAGCGAAGCGGCTGTCTTAAATGTAACGATAAACTGCCGCGCAGGGTACGGGCATACCTGCTGCTACCGGCAGCCGCGGCGCTTCCGGCCACCGCGCTTCCTGCAGACCACAGGACCGTGCCGGACCACAGCCACCCTAGCTTTTCCTAACTGGGGTGGTTAACGCTGGTCAAACGCTCTATGGCCGAGCAGAATTGATTTTGTTGGAAACGGAACGGGAAACCGGACCGGATCCGGCAGCAGCTTAGTCCGTTGGGGGCGGCTGGGGAGACCCGGCTGTGGTGCATAGCACCGGATATTCGCGGCTGCAGATACGAAATGGCTCGAAGTGAGTTGGCTCTTGGGGAGGCCTGACTTTGAGCCATTTCGTCTGTCCGGGGCCGGTTTCGCCGCGGGCCGCGGGTCTCTTCGGCCGAAACCGGGCAATGTCTACCTCACCCGCCGGAAGTGACACACTGTAACGGTGGCCCATCTTGACGTGACCAATATTGATTTCTTCCTCTCCGACGGACGCCAGCTGCTCAACGGCGTCGGCTTCAAGGTCGGCGACGGCGCCAAAACCGCTCTCATCGGGCCGAACGGCACCGGCAAGACCACCCTGCTGCGCATCATCGCCGGCGACCTGACCCCGGACGAGGGCGCCGTCTCCCGCTCCGGCAACATGGGCATCATGCGCCAGTTCGTCGGCCAGGTCCGGGACGACACCACGGTGCGGGACCTGCTGGTGAGCGCCGCGCCCCCTGCCCTCGCGGCCGCCGCCAAGGCGGTGGATTCGGCCGAACTGGCCATGATGGAGCACGACGACGAGCCCACCCAGATGCGCTACGCCCAGGCGATCGCGGACTGGGGCGACGCCGGCGGTTACGAGCTGGAAACCGTCTGGGACGAAGTCACCATGGCCGCGCTCGGGATTCCCTTTGACCGCGCCCAGCACCGCGCGGCGTCGACCCTCTCCGGCGGCGAGCAGAAGCGCCTGGTCCTCGAAGCCCTGTTCTCCGGCCCGGACGAGCTCCTGCTGCTCGACGAGCCGGACAACTATCTGGACGTCCCGGGCAAGCGCTGGCTGGAAGGGAAACTGAACGACTCCAAAAAGTCCGTGCTCTTCGTCAGCCACGACCGGGAGCTGCTGGCCAACGCCGCCAACCGGATCGTCACGCTGGAACCGGGTGCGCTCGGCGCCACCGCCTGGGTGCACGGCGGCGGTTTCGAAAGCTACCTGCAGGCGCGCGCGGACCGCAATGCCCGCTTCGAGGAGCTGCGCAAGCGCTGGGACGAGGAGCACGTGAAGCTCAAGGAACTCGTCAACATGTACAAGAACAAGGCGGCCTTCCGCTCCGACATGGCCAACCGCTACCATGCGGCACAGACCCGGCTGGCGAAGTTCCTTGAGGCCGGCCCGCCGGAGGCCGTGCCGATCGAGCAGAACGTGCACATGCGGCTCAAGGGCGGCCGCACGGCCAAGCGCGCTATCGTCGCCAGCAAGCTGGAGCTGACCGGCCTGATGAAGCCGTTCAGCACCGAGATCTGGTTCGGCGACCGCGTGGGCGTGCTCGGCTCCAACGGCTCAGGCAAGTCGCACTTCCTGCGGCTGCTGGCCAGCGGCGGCACCGACCCGGAGAAGGAGCACCTCCCGGTCTCCGAGGTCGAGATCGCCGAGGTTCCGCACACCGGCACGGTTAAGCTCGGCGCGCGGATCCGCCCGGGTTTCTTCGCGCAGACCCACGTCCGCCCCGACCTGCTCGGCCGCACCCTGGTGGACATCCTGCACCGCGGCGACGAACACCGCTCCGGCCTGGGCCGGGAGGCGGCGGCCGCAGTGCTGGATCGTTACGGGCTGGCGCAGCAGGCGGAGCAAAAGTATGACTCGCTCTCCGGCGGCCAGCAGGCCCGGCTGCAGATCCTGCTGCTGGAACTCTCCGGCGCCACCCTGCTGCTGCTCGACGAGCCCACCGACAACCTGGACCTGCATTCGGCCGAGGCACTCGAGCGCGCCATCGATGCGTTCGAGGGTACGGTCCTCGCGGTCACCCACGACCGCTGGTTTGCCCGCAGTTTCGACCGCTTCCTGGTCTTCGGGTCCGACGGCAAGGTTTACGAGAGCGACGCACCGGTCTGGGACGAAGAGCGCGTGGTCCGCCAGCGATGAGGCAGCCCGGTTCCGTCACCGGCGCCAAGTACGCCACCTTCATCATCTTTGGGCTGAACGGACTGGTCTTTGCCAGCTGGGCGGCCCGGATTCCCGCAGCTGCTTCCGCACTGGAGATTTCCGCGGGGCAGATCGGCGCCCTGCTGCTGGCACTCGGGCTGGGCTCGGTGATCTCGCTGCCCCTGGCCGGTCCGATTTCGGCGCGCATCGGCACGGCTAACACCGTGCGCGCGGGCGGCACTGTGGCGGCGCTCGCCGCCGTCGGGCTGGCCATGGCGCTCTTCGCGGGCTCCGTCCCGGGGGCCGCGGCGGCCTTGTTTGTCTACGGGGTCGGCGTCGCCTGGTGGGATGTGGCGCAGAACATCGAGGGCGCCGACGTCGAGCGCCGACTGCTGCGCACCATCATGCCGCAGTTCCATGCCGCCTTCAGTCTGGGGGCCTTCATCGGCGCGATGATCGGCGCGGCGCTGTCCGTCCTCCAGATCCAGCTCGCGGTGCATCTGCTGTTCATGGCCGTGCTGGTGGCCGTCGCCGTCCTCACCGTGCCCAGATACTTCCTGCCGCATGCGCCGGAACAACCTAACGACGACGACGGCGCACCCCGCCGCGGCAAGTTCGCCGCCTGGCGCGAACAGCGCACCGTGCTGATCGGTGTGCTGGTGCTCGGTGCGGCACTGACCGAGGGCGCCGCCAATGACTGGATCGCCCAGGCCACGGTGGTGGGGCTGGGCGCATCGGAGGCCATCGGCGCCGTGCTGTTCGGCATCTTCGTAGCCTCGATGACGCTGCTGCGGCTGGTCGGAGGCCGGTTCATCGACCGCTGGGGCCGCGTCCTGGTGCTGCGGGTGAGCATGAGCACGGCGCTGGTGGGCCTGCTGGTGTTCGTCCTCGCCCCCGACGTGCCGCTTGCCGTTTTCGGCGCGGTCCTCTGGGGCGCGGGCGCCGCGCTGGGCTTCCCGATGGGCATGTCCGCCGCGGCCGATGACCGGGCCTTCGCCGCAGAACGCGTTTCGGTGGTCTCCACCCTGGGCTATGTGGCGTTCCTAGCCGGACCGCCGTTCCTCGGCTTCCTGGGCGAGCATGTGGGCATCCGCAACGCCCTGCTCGCGGTGGCCGTGCTCATGGTCGCCTCACTGCTGACCGCCCCCGCCGCCCGCGAACAAGAGCCCGTCCGGCGGTAGGGCGGGTACTGTCCTGCCCGTTGGCCGGCCTCCCGCGGACCGCCCTGTAGTCCTCAAGGACTACGCCGACGGCCGCCAAGATCATCCTGCAGTGCGGTTACGCTGACGTCCCCGGCCCGTAGCGTAGTTGGTGCGGGAATCTTCTCCGCCCGCAACCCCGAACTTTAAGGACGGCAGACATGATCGAGGCACACGGCCTGGTCAAGGTGTACGGCAAGAAACCCGCCGTGCAGGGCATCTCCTTCACCGTGCAGCCGGGCAAAGTCACCGGCTTCCTCGGCCCGAACGGCGCGGGCAAGTCCACCACCATGCGCATGATCATGGGGCTGGACCGGCCCACCAACGGCGACGTCAAGGTGAACGGCAGGCACTATGCCGCGCACAAGGCGCCGCTGCGCGAAGTCGGCGCGCTCCTGGACGCCAAGGCGGTCCACAGCTCCCGCAGTGCCTACAACCACCTGCGTGCCATGGCCGCCACACACGGGATCCCGACGAAGCGGGTGCAGGAGGTCATCGACCTGACCGGCCTCGGCGCCGTCGCAAAGAAGCGCGTGGGCGGCTTCTCGCTCGGCATGGGCCAGCGGCTGGGGATAGCCGCCGCGCTGCTGGGTGATCCGCAGACCATCATTTTGGACGAGCCCGTCAACGGACTCGACCCCGAAGGCGTGCTCTGGGTCCGCAACCTGGTCCGCTCGCTCGCCGCCGAAGGCCGCACCGTGTTCCTCTCCTCGCACTTGATGAGCGAAATGGCGCAGACCGCGGACCACCTGCTGGTCATCGGCCGCGGCAAGATCATTGCCGATGCCAGCATGCAGGACTTCCTGAACAGCCAGAACCAGGTGCGTTCGCGCGTCCGTACGGACAACCCGGAGGCCCTGATCCGCGCGCTCGCAGCTCCCGGCGTCAGTGTGGACACCCGCGACACGGCGCTGCTGGAGATCACCGGCGTTGACCCCCGCGACATCGCCCGGGCCGCGTTGGAACAGCAGGTGCTGGTTTACGAACTCACCCCGCTGCAGGCCTCGCTGGAAGAGGTCTACATGGACCTGACCAAGGACGAAGTGGAATACCACTCGCAGAACATCGACACCCAAACCCCTCAGCAAGCACTTCCAGGACAGACGGCACTGCCGGGACAGCCGGCACCGCCGGCCGAACTGGCCCCCGCGGGCACCAGCAGGGAAGGAAAGTAAGGCCATGAGCACTGCAACCATGAACAAGCCGGCCCACGCCACCGGCAGCGGCGTGAGTTTCGTCCGGTCTCTGCACTCGGAGTGGATCAAGTTCACCACGCTGCGCTCCACCTGGATCCTGCTGGCCACCACGGTCGTGGTGATGATCGGCATCGGCCTGCTCGGCGCCTGGGGCATGGGCTCCGGCATGGAGTCCATCCGCGAAAGCGGGCAGGACCCGGCCGCCATGGGCATGGACGAATCCATGCTCTACATGATGGCCACCGGCGGCATCGATTTCGGTCAGCTAATCATCGGCGCCCTGGGCGTGCTGCTGATCGCCTCCGAATACTCCACCGGCATGATCCGCTCCACCATGACCGCCGTACCGGGGCGCCTGTCCCCGCTGGTGGCCAAGGCCGTCGTCGTTGCCGCGGTAGCCGCCGTCGTCGGTATTGTCTCCAGCTTCGCCACGTACTTCCTCAGCCAGCCCATCCTGGCCAGCTATGGACTGGACTACGGGCTGGACGTGGAGAACTTCGTGCAGTCGCTGCTGCTCTCCGGTGTCTACCTGGCGCTGGTGGCCCTGATGGGCCTGGCCCTGGGGTCGCTGCTGCGCAACAGCGCCGGCGGGATCGTCACGCTGGTGGCCCTGCTGCTGGTGTTGCCGATAGTGGCGAGCATCCTCCAGTTCGACTGGATCCAGGACGGCGTGGTTCCGTACCTCCCCTCCAACGCCGGCCGCCAGTTGCTGGCGCTGGAAATTGCCGACGGCGACTTGACCCAGC
Organism: Arthrobacter sp. Soil_C_60; assembly: GCF_057656375.1. NCBI lineage: Bacteria > Bacillati > Actinomycetota > Actinomycetes > Micrococcales > Micrococcaceae > Arthrobacter > Arthrobacter sp. Soil_C_60. The sequence goes on from NZ_JBDGKM010000005.1 coordinate 80,220, forward strand.
TGCAGGGCGGTCTGGTGATGGCAGCGTGGACCGCGGTGCTGCTCGCCGCTGCCGCGGTGACCACCAAGTCCCGGGACGTCTAGGCCCGGGGATAAGCTCACCAGCATGAGCACACAGACTTCAGCGAGGGAGGCGGCGGAGCGAACGGCCGCCGTCTCCTTCGCTGAGATATCTTCCAAGCGGCGGGGACCTTTCCGCCGCTATTTCCATGCCCACCCGGTGGCGATGGACTGGCTGCTGGTGGTGGCCAACTTCCTGTTCGGCCTGGGCAACGCGATCTACAGCATCGGCATCGGCGAATGGCTGCCGCTGATCCTGCTGGCGGGGGCTTCCGCGGCGCTGGTGTTCCGCCGGCATTTCCCCTGGCTGGTCCTGGCGGCCATAGTCGTCGGGGACGTGCTGACCGTGCTGTTAACCAGTACCGGCAGCAGCTCCATCGGGATGTGGCTGGCCATTTACACCGTAGCCACCACGGTCCGGGCGCTGCACGCGCTGGTGGCGGCCGTCCTCGCCGGGGCCCCGCTGCTGGTCGCCATGGCCTTCAAAATGCCGGCCGAAATCGCCGAAAGCATCGCCTCCGGGGAACTGCCGCCCTACATCGGGCTGATCTCCGGCGTCGTCATTCTGTTGTTCAACGTCATTGCCGCCGGTATCGGGATCACCGTGCGGCGCGACCGGCACCACGAAGAGGAGCTGCGCCGCTGGGCAGCCGACAATGCCCTGCTGGCCTCGGCCAACGAACGCACCCGGATTGCGCGCGAAATGCACGACGTGGTGGCCCATTCCTTGTCGGTGATGATCGCGCTCTCGGATGGCGCCGCCGTCGTTGTTAAGAAGGATCCGGGGCGGGCCGCGGACGTGCTCGACCAGCTCTCCGTCACGGGCCGCACCGCGCTCGCCGATATGCGCCGCGTGCTCGGCGTGCTGCGCGACGACGCCCAGCCGGCCGCACCGCTGGAGCCGGCCGGGAGCGAGCTGATGGAACTGATCGAAGGCTTCCGCGCCGCCGGGCTGCCGCTGCGGGTAGTGACCAGCGGGCCGGTGCTGCCCGAAGACCGGAACTTCAAGCTGACCGTGTTCCGGATCGTGCAGGAATCGCTGACCAACGTGCTGCGCTATGCCCGCGGCCTGAGCGAGGTCAAGGTGGACATCACCCGGGCCGGCTCGGTGGTGAACATCCGGGTGACCGACGACGGGCACGCCCCGGCGTCGGTGAAGTCCCTGGGCGCCGGGCAGGGCATCACCGGCATGCGCGAACGCGCGGCGATTTACCACGGCACGGTGGACTGCGGTCCGCGTCCCAATGGTGGTTGGATGGTTGAAGCAACGTTGTACTGGCCGGGGGAGGAGCCTGCATATGGCTGAGGAAAGCACTGAATCAACTGCACCAACTGAAGCAACGGAGCCGCCGGCACCGTCCGGACCCATCCGGGTGCTGCTGGTCGATGACCAGCCGCTGCTGCGCATGGGATTCCGTCTGATCCTCGAAGGCGAGGACGACGTCGAGATCGTGGGCGAGGCGTCCAACGGTGCCGAAGCGCTGGAGCTGGTCCGGCAGCTGGCGCCGGACGTGGTGCTGATGGATGTGCGCATGCCCGTGCTGGACGGCATCGAGGCCACCCGGCAGATCACCGCAGCCGGACTGTGCGCCCGGATCATCATCCTGACCACGTTCGATCTGGACGAGTACGCCTTTGCCGGGCTGCAGGCCGGGGCGAGTGCGTTCCTGCTCAAGGATGTGGCGCCGGACGAGCTGGTCCACGCCGTGCGGCTGGTGGCCAGCGGGGACGCCGTGGTGGCCCCGCGGGTAACGCAGCGGCTGCTGGAAACCTACGTCCGGGCGCTGCCGGCCGACGCCAGCCCCGCCGTGGCGCCGCAGCGGGACCCACTGCTCGATGACCTCACGCCGCGGGAGCTCGAGGTGTTGTCCGCGATCTCCGAGGGGCTGTCCAACGCCGAGATCGCGCACAAGTTCTTCCTCTCCGAGGCCACCGTGAAGACGCATGTCCGGCGGATTTTGAGCAAGCTGCACCTGCGTGACCGGGTGCAGGCCGTGGTCTACGCGTACGAGACAGGCCTGGTGGTCCCGAGCCAGGGACTGGATTACTGACCGGGCGCGGCCCTGCGCTCGGTGTTCCCCAACCTTTTCCCATCCACTTTCCGTCCGCGCCGGGATAAGGTGGCCTTCTACGGAAGGTGTTGGGGGACATGAATCTGGAAGAGCTGGATGAGCGGGTCCACGAGGAAGACGGTGAATCTGCCGCGGGCAAGACCCGCTCGGTCGGACGCAACCTTGCGGCCGCCCTGGGTTTCACGATCGTGGCCCTCGCCGTCGTCGCGGTGCTCGCCGTGGTGGTGATGAACCACCTGGCCTACCTGAACTCCGCCACCGAACAGTCCAAGATCAGTGCCACCGCTTATCTGGACAGCCAGCTGCTGAGCAGTTACGAGATCAAGCAGGCCGCCCGGATCGAGAAGCTGGACCAGCTCTCCGTCGTGGAGGTCACCACGGACTTCGACACCGGCTATGGTGACGCCGGAACCGCCGTCGTCACGGTCGGCTGCGAGAAGTGGTGGGTCCAGCGATGCGAAGTAGTCGACGTTTCCGGCCTGCCCGGCCGCTAAACGCCGGGCTGTGGAGGACAAGACGGCCGTACTGAAGCCGGGCCAGAACCCGCGCCAATCCGCGGATTAACTCCCCGGCCCACCTGTCCGGTAAGCTTGATGAGTCTGTGCTGGCGCTGCCACCGGCTTTTTTCTGTGAGAATAACCAAAACACCCGAAAGAGTCTGCGGTGGTTCTGCGGCCGGACAACGCAATAGAACCTCCTGTTACGGAAATACCGTGACCGTCTAGCCCGAAGGAGGTGGGTTCACAATGCGTGCTTATGAACTGATGGTAATCATCGACCCCGAGGTCGAAGAGCGTACCGTTGAGCCTCAGCTCGAAAAGTTCCTCAACGTCATCCGCACCGACGGTGGCACCGTCGACAAGGTCGACATCTGGGGACGCCGCCGTCTTGCCTACGAGATCAAGAAGAAGTCCGAAGGCATCTACGCAGTGGTTAACTTCACCGCTACCCCCGCAACCGCAGCTGAGCTTGACCGTCAGCTTGGTCTGAACGAGACCATCCTGCGCACCAAGATCATCCGCCCGGAGGAGCAGAAGATCTCCGCTGAGTAATTTCAGCTTTGATCTTCGGAGCCCCACCGGCTCCACTCTTCAGAACGCAGAACCGCGGGCATTAACAATCCGCGGATCAGGACATCAGGAGGCAGTATGGCAGGCGAAACCGTAATCACCGTCGTTGGTAACCTCACCAACGATCCGGAACTCCGGTTCACTCCGTCAGGCTCGGCAGTAGCAAACTTTACCGTTGCTTCCACGCCGCGGACCTTTGACCGCCAGTCCAACGAATGGAAGGACGGGGAAACCCTGTTCCTCCGCGCGTCGGTATGGCGTGAGGCTGCAGAGAACGTCGCCGAGACCCTGACCAAGGGCACCCGCGTGCTCGTTCAGGGGCGACTGAAGTCGCGTTCCTATGAGACCAAAGAAGGCGAAAAGCGCACCGTGATGGAGCTTGAGGTCGACGAAATCGGCCCCTCGCTGCGTTATGCATCCGCAAAGGTCACCCGCACCCAGCGCTCCGGCGGTGGCCAGGGCGGCTTCGGCGGCGGCAACAGCGGTAGCTTCGGCGGAAACCAGAACCAGGGCTGGGGAGCACCGCAATCCGCTCCGCAGTCCGCACCTCAGGATGACCCCTGGGGCGCACCGGCAGGCGGCGGCAACGCCGGCAGCTGGGGCAACGGTCCTGACTCGAACGAACCGCCCTTCTAAACAAAACACCCCATCCCGCAGAAACGTTCTGCGGGCTCCACTAGATAAAGGAGCTCCACGATGGCTAAGGCTGAACTCCGTAAGCCCAAACCAAAGTCCAACCCCTTGAAGGCCGCTGACGTCACCGTCATCGACTACAAGGACGTAGCATTGCTGCGCAAGTTCATCTCCGACCGCGGAAAGATCCGCGCCCGCCGCGTTACTGGTGTAACCGTGCAGGAGCAGCGCAAGATCGCACTGGCAATCAAGAACGCCCGCGAAGTTGCTCTGCTGCCTTACTCCGGCGCTGGCCGCGGCTAAGCGAAGCGAAGAGGAGAGTACAAACATGGCAAAGCTCATTTTGACCCACGAAGTAACCGGTCTCGGTACCGCAGGTGACGTCGTCGAGGTAAAGAACGGTTACGCCCGTAACTACCTTCTGCCCCGCGGCTTCGCTCTGGCCTGGTCCAAGGGCGGCGAGAAGCAGGTTGAGTCCATCAAGGCTGCCCGCGCAGCCCGCGAGCACGCTTCCCTGGAAGACGCTCAGGCTCAGGCCCAGTCCCTGTCCGCCAAGCCGGTCAAGCTGACCGTCAAGGCCGGCGAGTCCGGACGCCTGTTCGGTACCGTCAAGCCCGCCGACGTTGCAGCAGCTGTTGAGGCTGCAGGTCTGGGCGCCATCGACAAGCGCAAGGTTGAACTGCCTGAGCACATCAAGTCGGTTGGCAAGTACCAGGCCAACGTCCGTCTGCACGAGGACGTAGCCGCTGTCATCGACCTTCAGGTCGTTGCAGGCTAATAGCCCGATGATTGGTTGATCCGCGTGCGGTGATGCCGGACATTTGCTGAAGGACCTCTGCCCTCGCGGGTGGGGGTCCTTTGCCTTGCCCGGGTTCGCTCCTGCCTACGCTCCCGTCACTCGACGCTCACCGTGCGTTCACACCCAGGCCACCAACGCGTCAGGCCGTTCGGCCACAGTAGGGCCATGCCTGAGATTTCCCGCCGTTCCCTTGTCCTTGGTGCCTTCGCAGCAGCCGGAACCGTCGCCGCAGGTGCCGCGCCAGCGTCGGCATTTTCCCGGCCATCGGCCGTTGGCGTCCCGCTGGTCCGCAAGCGTCTGACGCTGCCCAGCGGCATTGCTACCGGCGATGTCACCAGCAGGTCCGCCGTGCTCTGGTCCCGCGCCTCCGGCCCAGGCCGCCTGATCGCCACCCTGCGGTCAACCGACGACGACGGCCGCGTCCTGCGCGGCAAGGGTGCCTTCGAGCGGGTGCTGCGCGGCGGCTGGGCCACCGAGGAATCGGACTTCACGGCGAAGATCGACGCGCGCAACCTGCCCTCCGGCAGCCGGTTCCAGTTGTCGCTGCGGTTCGAGGATGAACGCGGTGTGCCTGGCGAGGTTGTCCACGGTTCCTTCGCGACGCCGGACGGCCCGGGCGCGTTCGGCCGCGGCCAGGCTCTCGGCCCCCAGCACCAACGTGGCCAAAGCTTCGTCTGGACGGGTGACACGGCCGGCCAGGGCTGGGGCATCAACGAAGAGATAGGCGGCATGCTCGGGTACCGGGCCATGCACGAGACCCGCCCCGACTTCTTTATCCACTGCGGCGACACCATTTACGCCGACGGCCCCATCTCGGCCGAAGTCACGGAGCCGGACGGCCGGATCTGGAAGAACCTCGTGACCGAAGAGGTCTCCAAGGTCGCCGAAACCCTGAACGAATACCGCGGGCGCCACCGCTACAACATGATGGACGCCAACCTGCGCGCCATGTACGCGGAGGTGCCGGTGATCGCCCAGTGGGATGACCACGAGACGCACAACAACTGGTGGCACGGCGAGGTCATCGACGACCCGCGCTACACCGTCCGCGACATCGATACGCTTGCCGCCCGCGGCCGGCAGGCCTGGCAGGAGTACATGCCGATCACAGACAGCCGCGCCACACGGAAGGGCACCACAGGCTTCGAGCCGGCGCGGATCTACCGCAAGATCGAGCGCGGACCGCAGCTGGATATTTTCGCGCTGGACATGCGCACCTACAAGGGCGAAAACACCGCCGGACTGGAACAAAAAGCCACCAGCATCCTCGGCGAAGAGCAGCTGCAGTGGCTGATCCACGAGGTGAAAAAGTCCAAGGCCACGTGGAAAGTCATCTCGGCCGACCTGCCGCTGGGTATCATCGTGCCGGACGGCAAGGCGCAGGAGAGCATCGCCAACAACAACGACGGCGCCCCGCTGGGCCGCGAACTGGAACTGGCCAGGCTGCTCAAGGCCTTCAAGGACAACCGCATCAAGAACGTCGTCTGGGTGACAGCGGATGTCCACTACTGCGCGGCGCACCACTACGCGCCGGAACGGGCAGCGTTCAAGGACTTCGATCCGTTCTGGGAGTTTGTCGCGGGACCCATCAACGCCGGCGGCTTCGGGCCCAACGAGATGGACCTGACCTTCGGCCCCGAGGTCGTGTTTTCGCAGGCCGGCCACACCAACCAGTCGCCGCGGACCGGAGAGGCCCAGTTCTTCGGCCACGTGGAGCTCGACGGCGACGACGCCTTCACGGTGAGCCTGCGCAATGCCCGGGGTGCCGTCCTGTGGAGCAAGACCCTGCTGCCCGAGCGCTGACCGGCCCGAAGGCTGAGCGGTCGGAACGCTGATCTGCGTGCACGGCCGACGGACGGCCGCACCGAGTAGGCTACGGACGTGAGTACCCACGCGTTTTCCCAGGTTGATGTCTTCACCACCGGTCCCGGAACCGGCAATCCGCTGGCGGTGGTCGGCGGCGCGGAGGACCTCTCCACGGAGCAGATGCAACGCTTCGCGAACTGGACCAACCTCTCCGAGACCACCTTCCTGCTGCCGCCGACGCAGCCCGGGGCCGACTACCGTGTGCGGATCTTCACACCGAGCGAAGAGCTGCCCTTCGCCGGGCACCCGACCCTGGGCAGCGCCGCGGTCTGGCTGCAGGACGGCGGCAGCCCGCAAAACGACTCCGGTTTGGTGCAGGAATGCGAAGCCGGGCTGATCAACCTCAAGAACGACGGCGGGCGGCTCGCTTTCGCTGCCCCGCCACGGGTGCGTACGGGCGAGCTGCCGGAGGAAAACGTTGAGCGGATCTGTGCCGCGCTGGGGCTGGAGCGCTCCGCCGTCGTCCGCCACCAGTGGGCGGACAACGGCCCCCGCTGGCAGGCGCTCCAGCTCGCCGATGCCCGGACAGTGCTCGAGGTGGAGCCGGACTACGCCGCTCTCGCGCCCTTCGGCGTCGGACTTATTGGCGCCTATCCGGAGGGCGGCGAAGTCGGTTTCGAAGTCCGCGGGCTGATGGGCTTCGAGGCGGTTCCCGCCGAAGACCCGGCAACCGGGAGCCTGAATGCCGCCTTGGGGCAGTGGCTGATCGGCGAGGGCGCCGCCCCGGCGAGCTATACCGTCCGGCAGGGGTCGAGGCTGGGCCGGGATGCGCGGCTGTACGTCCGGGCCGAAGACGGTGATGTGTGGGTCGGTGGCGACGTGCAGACCGTCGTCCGCGGCACGGTGGAGCTGTAGGCGAGACCCGCGGCGGCCGGGGCGGATTGGCCCTGCTGCGGTCCGGCACCGGACAATAGACGGGTGGCTACTGCGCAAACTTCCCGGAACCGTTCCCGCACCGCGCTTTGGGCGCTCGTCTCGTCGGGGCTCGCCGCGCTCCTGCTCATCCTGGTCCTGATCTACGCCGCGGCGACCGGCGGAGCCGGACTGATCCTGGCTCCGCTCGTGGCATTGCCCGTGCTCATGTTCGCGCTGGGTGGCGTGGCCCTGGCGGTTTCCGCCCCCGCCCGGCGCACCCACGCCCGCCGGCTGGCCGCAACCGGCCTTATCCTCGGGATTGCCTGCGCCGTGCCGCCGGTGTGGCTGTGGGTCTGGCTGCTCGCCGGTTAGGCCCTGTGGCCCCCGCTAAGCCCTCGCACTGCCGCTAAGCCCTGCCTGCGCCCATTAGCCCCTGACTGCGCCCTGCGCTCCGGCTAGGACTGGCTCTGCAGCGACTCGTGGACCGCCGTCGTCATGTGTTTGTAGCCGAGGGTGATGAGCTCCCTGAGGACCGCGAGGTCCACGTCTGCCAGCTTGTTGACATAGAGGCAGGCTGCCCCGGTCTTGTGCTTGCCCAGCCTCTCCAGCAGCGGCGCCGACTCGGGCGCGTAGGTCAGTCCGTAGAGCGCGAGGTTGCCCTTGCGCGGGGAGAAACCGACGGCGGCACCATCACCTTCGCGACCGCTGGCGTATTTGTAGTGGTAACTGCCGAAGCCGATGATGGACGGCCCCCACATGACCGGCGGCTGGCCCGTCAGTTGCTCGAAGAGGTCCAGCAGCACCCGTCCGTCTGCCCGCCGGACGGGATGCTCCACGGCGTCCACAAAGGCCTGGGCGGACGCAGCGGTGGGGGCAGTCTTGTTTTCAGCCATGAAGGCAGTCTGGCAGATGGATGGCTTCCGCGAGAAGGTTCAGGGGCCTTCCGGGGCCCCGGCCGGGGGCTCGTCGTGGATGAGCTCCACAAAACCGGACGCTTCCTGCTGGGACGCGTCCGAGTGTTCCATCAGCAGCTGCACCGCGGCTTCCTTGTCGCCGTCCAGCGCCCTCGCCCTGATCCTGGCAAAGACCTCGTCATTGAGCCGGGTACTCGCGATCTCCCTGATCTCATCGCCCTTGGAGACGATGGCCCGGTAACGGTAGCCCGTGGCCGGAGTGACGCTTGCACGGGCAGCCGAGGTGTCGGCAGTGGTACTTGACTCCGGAGCGGCGAGCGGTTCAGGAGTGGTAACCGGTTCCGAAGCGGTGCTCCTCTCCGGAGTGCCGTCGGAGTCTGGCTGGGCAGTGTCGGGACTATCCTGCGGCTTGAGCGCTCGCGGGGGAGTGTACGGCTGGGGATGTGCGGACATATTTGCGACGGCGGCAGCGGCTTCGCGCAGGCCGGCTCCGGTCGCAGCCCGGTAGTCCTTGATCGCCCGCAGCGCATCGCCCCTTGCGATAGCGGAGTAGACAGCCGTGTGCTGTTGCTGGTTCAGCCGGCTGCTGGCCACTTCGGAATGCTCCTTGGAAGTAGCGGGCGCCGCAGTCCGGGCAGGCCGGCGGCTGGTTTCGCCGCCGTCGTCGGTGGGTATGGATCTGCGTTTGGCCGTTTTCAACAGGAGCAGGCCGAGCGCAACGACGACAACCAGAATCAGCAGGGGGATCAGGAAAAGCTCCATGTGATCAATCCTACGGGCACAACCAGATGGGCAGCAGCCCTCCACCCGAGACTGCCCTCAACTAAAACTGGCACCCGAGGGGCCGGATTTTCCGTTTTCGAGCCGAACGGGTAACGACCCACGTCAGTGGCACAGGGTGGGCCCATCGTCAGGGCTCGCGGGTGGAAAACGCTGTGGATAACGGCGTGGATAAGCAGCGTGTAGGGCTATGTGAGGCATCTGTCAACACGAGGAGTGTGGATGAATGTTCCACAGAAATTTCTTTAATCCACAGAGAGGAGTAAAAGTTTCCGCAGGTCAGAGCCTTGTTACTCGCTAGTTAACTTCGTTATCCACAGTTGTGCACACAGGCTGTGCACAAGACACGCCGCCTAATCCACAATTAATCCACAGGTCCGGTGGATAACTCGCTTGGTTCTGTGTGGATAGAGGGCTAACGTTGCGGAGTATCCCTCAACAGACCGCGATCCGGTCTCTAGTTTTTCGTGCCCTCAACCGGGAGCAGCGGAAAGCGTCGGAGGCGGCTGATATACCCGTTTCAACGGGCGAGGCGGGATGCGATTGCCCGGTTTGTCGTTTTAGTAGAGAAAGCAGGCAGCGGTGACTTTAGTACATGCCGACTCCGCCCAGGCTGGCCGGGAACCGGACTTCGCACGTACCCCGCCTCAGGATCTGGTAGCCGAACAGTCGGTACTCGGCGGCATGATGCTGTCCAAGGACGCCATCGCCGACTGCGTCGAGGTGCTGCGAGGCGTCGACTTCTATCGCCCCTCGCATGAAGCGATCTATGAGGCCATCATCGACCTCTACGGCCGCGGCGAACCTGCCGACGCCGTCACCGTCTCGGACCTGCTGACCAAGCGCGGCGAAATCTCGCGCATCGGCGGACCCGCATACCTGCACACCCTCATTCAGTCCGTCCCCACGGCTGCCAACGCCGGCTTCTACGCGGAGATCGTGCGTGAACGTGCTGTGCTCCGCCGGCTGGTGGATGCCGGAACCAAGATCGTCCAACTCGGATACTCGCAGGACGGCGAAGTCGACGACATCGTCAACCAGGCGCAGGCAGAGATCTACACCGTGGCCGAGCGCCGCACGGCTGAAGACTATGTCGCGTTGAAGGACATTATTGAAGGTACGGTCGACGAGATCGAGTCTGCCGGCCACCGCGGGGAAGGCATGACGGGTGTTCCCACCGGCTTCTACGAACTCGACGAGCTGACCCAGGGCCTGCACGGCGGACAGATGATCGTCATCGCGGCCAGGCCGGCCGTTGGTAAGGCGCTGGCGCTCGACACTCCGCTTCCCACGCCAACGGGCTGGACCACCATGGGCGAGATCGAGGCGGGGGACCAGGTTCTCTCTGCCGATGGAACGCCGACTGAAGTGGTCGCAGTGACCGACGTGATGATGGACCGCCCCTGCTATGAAGTGACCTTTGACGACGGCAGCGTCCTGATTGCTGACGCGGAGCACCAGTGGCTGACCGAAATCAACGACGACGACGCAGCCGTGGCAACGACGGCGGAGATCGTTGCATCGCTGGACGATGGAGGACGCGCATTCATCCGGAATCAGGCAGGTGCGCTGAACGAGCAGCTTGCCGGCCGCGAAGGCTGGAAGATCGTCGGCATCCGCTCAGTTCCTTCCGTTCCCGTCCGGTGCATCCAGGTGGCCCACGAGTCGCACCTGTACCTGGCCGGCCACGCGTTTGTACCTACCCACAACTCGACCTTCGCGCTCGACTTTGCCCGGTCGGCAGCCATCAAGAACAACATGACCACGGTCTTCTTCTCCCTCGAAATGGGCCGGAACGAGATTGCCATGCGTCTGCTCTCCGCCGAGGCAACCATCGGCCTGCAGGACCTGCGCAAGGGAACCATCAAGGACGAGCAGTGGGGCAAGATCGCCACCACCATGGGCCGGATGAACGATGCTCCGCTGTTCATCGACGACAGCCCCAACATGTCGCTGATGGAAATCCGCGCCAAGTGCCGCCGTCTGAAGCAGCGCCATGACCTCAAGCTGGTGGTCCTGGACTACCTCCAGCTGATGTCGTCCGGTAAGCGCGTGGAGTCGCGCCAGCAGGAAGTTTCCGAGTTCTCGCGTGCGCTCAAGCTGCTGGCTAAGGAGCTCGAGGTTCCCGTGATTGCGCTGTCGCAGCTGAACCGTGGTTCTGAACAGCGTACGGATAAGAAGCCGATGGTTTCGGACCTTCGTGAATCGGGTTGCCTAACCGCCGATACCCGCGTGCTGCGTTCGGATACTGGTGCTGAGACAACCATGGGCGAATTGTTCGCTTCCGGTGCCAAGGATGTGCCCGTTTGGTCGCTCGACGAAAGCCTCCGCTATGTCGAGCGCCACCTGACGCATGTTTTCTCCACCGGAGTGAAACCCGTCTACCGGCTAACTCTCTCTTCAGGAAAGACTGTCCGGGCAACGGCAAATCACCCTTTCTTCACCTATGAGGGCTGGAAGCCACTTGGGGAGCTGACAGTCGGGGACCGGCTTGGAGTTCCGCGACACGTAAACGGCCCATCCGAAAGGTCTGAATGGGACGATTCCAAGGTCATAATGTTGGCGCACCTTATTGGCGACGGGTCTTTTGTTCGGCGACAGCCCATTCGTTATGCAACAAAAGATGAAGCAAATGTCGTGGCGGTGGCCAACGCCGCAACTCATTTCGGCATCACTGCCGTGCGGGACGATTACCCCGTGGCCCGATGCACAACACTTCGGCTGCCCGCCCCATATCGTCTAACCCATGGAAAGCGTAATCCCATCGCTTCCTGGCTCGATGAGCTGGGTCTGTTTGGCGCCAGAAGTCATGAAAAGTTCCTGCCTTCAGGAGTCTTTGCACTTCCAAAGAAGCAAATCGCCCTCTTTCTACGCCACCTGTGGTCGACAGATGGTTCTGTCACTGTGAATAAGGCGGAGACCGGCGGCAGGATCTATTACGCTTCGACCTCACGCCGCTTGGTCGATGACATTTCGCGCCTGCTGCTTCGATTCGGAATCAGTGCCCGTGTTAAAAACACAACGCCTAAAGCTGACTATCGCCCGGGCTACACGTTGGACATATCGGGTGCAGACGACCAGCGGCGATTCCTTCAAGAAATTGGAGTGCATGGGGAGAGGTCTACCAACTGTTCTCGACTGTTGGAAATCGTTCGGGATAAAACTGGTAACACTAACGTCGATACCGTTCCTGTGCAGGTTTGGAACGACGTCCGGCATGTCTTGGAGGAGAGCGATATGACACATCGCCAATTCCAGAAGGCATTGGGTACGCAGTATTGCGGTTCGGCGCTGTTTAAGCACGCGCCCTCTCGAGAACGCCTCGGAAGGGTCGCTGCCATCTTGGACTCGGCCGAACTCGACATAATGGCGGTCAACGACCTGTTATGGGACTCGGTCGTGAGCATCACTCCTGACGGCGAGGAAGAGGTCTTTGATGCCACAGTCTTGGGCAACCATAACTTCATCGCGAACGGCATCGCTGTCCATAATTCGATCGAGCAGGATGCGGATATGGTCATCCTCCTGCACCGGGAGGACATCTATGACAAAGAGTCACCGCGCGCGGGTGAAGCAGACGTTATCGTGGCCAAGCACCGTAACGGCCCGACTAAGACCATCGTGGTCGGCTTCCAAGGCCACTATTCACGCTTCTCGAACATGGCAGTCGAGCACGGCTAAGTACGGAGCGCCTTCACACGCAGCCAACACATGCCGATGGGTGGGTTGCAGCAGGTCGTGGCTAGACTTGAAGGAGCGGAGAACCCGCAAACAAGTAGCTGGAGGAGATATGTTCAGGCCCGGGGCGCCCATCGAGGAAATCGAACAGGACGTCGAAGAAATCATTACCGAGCTGGTCCACCAGCTGGGCAGGCTCGCTGAAAGGGACCCCGTCCCCACAGGGGCAGAAGAACGGGCCTACATCCGGGCTTTTGCCGACGCCCGGTCAAACGCCGACCGGAACCAGGCGGCATTGCTCGCTACCGCCGTAGCCAGGCCGAATCTCGCCGAGGCGCTGATCTACCTGAACCGCAGGCTGGACAGCCGCGACCTTGATCCGCGGGACCCCGCGGGCATCATCGGCATCATCGTCCGCCTCGCCATGGACGGGCTGTGGGTCAGCGACATCCTGGATGAAACCCGTTTCACCGCCGGGGAGCGCCGCAAGCTGACGGGCATCCTCGAAGGCATGACCTACCTGACGGACAACCGGTTGGAAACCCTTCTTGCCGAAACGGCACCGGAGCGGAAGGCGCAGGGCGCCTAGTGGCCAGCCGGCTGCTGCTCGTCGCGGACACCCATGTTCCCAAACGCGCGCGGCAGCTGCCCGCCCAAGTCTGGGACGCCGTCGAGCAGGCGGACGTAGTCTTCCACGCCGGCGATTGGGTCGCCCCGGAGCTGTTGGACGAATTTGAACAGCGGAGCAAGCGGCTGGTGGCAGTCTATGGAAACAACGACGGCGAAGAGCTGCGGGCGCGGCTGCCGGAGGTCGCCAGAGTAACGATCGAGGGCGTCCGCTTCGCCCTGATCCACGAGACCGGAGCCGCCACCGGACGCGAAAAGCGGGCCGATGCGAAGTTTCCCGCGACGGACGTGCTGGTCTTCGGGCACAGCCACATCCCGTGGGACACAACGTCGCCCGGCGGCCTGCGGCTGCTCAACCCCGGCTCGCCCACGGACCGGCGTCGCCAGCCGGTCTGCACCTACATGACGGCCGTGGTGGACTCGGGCCAAGTGCTCGACGTCGAACTGGTCACCGTCCGCAATCGATTACCGGGACCCGCATGATGGCCACTACAGTGACCGGCAGGTGTGACAATCTCGTTTCAAACGACGAAGGCAGGTTTTCATGACGAAGATAGGTTTCATCGGTCTGGGCATTATGGGCGGCCCGATGGCTGCCAACCTGGTCAAGGCAGGGTTTGATGTGGCTGGCTACAACCGCTCGCAGGCCAAGGTGGAGCGCTTCGTCGAAGCCGGCGGTACGGGGGCCGCCACCGTGGCTGAGGCCGTCCGGGACCGCGATGTCATCATTACCTGCCTGCCTGATTCGCCTGATGTCGAGGCGATGGCTCTGGGTGACGACGGCGTTTTTGCCCACGCCCGCGAGGGTGCACTCTTTATCGACATGAGTACCATCCAGCCGGCCACGGCACGCACGATCGCCGAGGCAGGCCGAGCACGGGGCTTCGGCGTGCTGGACGCTCCGATCAGTGGCGGGGAACGCGGCGCCATCGAAGCCACATTGTCCATCATGGTGGGCGGGGAAGCAGCCGACGTGGAGACCGCCCGGCCGGTGTTCGAAGCCATGGGCAAGACGATCGTCCATGTCGGTCCGGCCGGAGCGGGACAGACGGTCAAGGCCGCCAATCAGCTGATCTGTGCGGTCAACATCCAGGCCGTGGCCGAGGCCATCGTTTTCCTTGAGGCCAACTCGGTGGATCCGACCATTGCCATCAACGCCCTCTCCGGCGGTCTTGCCGGCAGCGCCGTGCTGGAGCGGCGCGCGCCCAGCATGGTGGAACGGAATTTCCAGCCCGGCTTCCGTGCCGAGCTGCACGATAAGGACCTCCGTATTCTGACCGCGGCTGCACGGGATGCGGGAGTCACCATTCCCTTGGGCACCGCGGCCGCTCAGCTCATGGCGGCGCTGGTGGCACAGGGCGACGGAAAACTGGATAACACCGCGCTGCTGAAGCTGGTCGAGGAACTCTCCAGCCGCTAGCCGCGGACGGCCTTACGCGAACCAGGTGTCGGGCGGGCCGAGGAACAGCAGGAAACTGAAGACGGCGGCCACGGCGATGAGTGCGACGACGATTGCCGTGATGGGCTTGCGCAGCACCCACGCCTGGAGCTTCTCAAGCAGGCCATGCGGTTCCTCGCCGCCGGCGGCCAGGCGCCAGCCGCCGTTGAGCATGCCCCTCTTATCCAGCGACTTTTCCACGGGGATGGTGGCATAGGGGATGACGGCGGAAACCAGCGCTAGGAGCCCGGTCTTGGCCGGCCACTTCTGGTTGACCCACATGAAGCATGTGACCGCCGCGTAGCAGAGGAACACGAACCCGTGGATGCCGCCGCCGATGCGGACGCCCACCTCGGTGGTTTCGGTGACGTACTTGAGGAACAGGCCGATCAGCAGCAGCGTCCACGTCACCGCCTCGGCGAAGGCGACAGAGCGGAACAGGGCGCGCGGAGACATAAGGGTCCTCTACTGGGGAAAAGGGATCCCTTCCAAAATACCGGGCGGAGGCATGTCAGCGCACCTTGGCCCAGGACCGCGGGACCGTCGCCGAGGACCGACGCACCCTCGCCTAGTGAACGAGCCTGGGTAGGGCTACCGGGTTTCCAAGGCCAGGGCGGTGCCGCATCCGACCATGACCGTCCCTGTGATGCGGTCTGTTGTCTTCGCCACCTGCGGTGTCCGCAGCCATTTCCGGGCAACATGGGTACCGAAAATGATGCCGGTGAACCATAGCAGGCCCAGCAGGTTGTGAACCGCGGCCAAGGCTATGCCCATCAGGAGCGGAGCGGCGTCGTCCGGAATGAACTGCGGGATCATCGCGATGTAGAAAACCCGGACCTTGGGGTTGAGCAGATTCGTACCGGTGCCCTTGGCCCAGGATGCCAGCAGGGAACCGCCCCGGGGCGCGGGGACGGTGCCGGTGTCCGGAGCGGGGATAGTTGGCCGCCGCAACGAGTTCCACAGCAGCGAGGCGCCGAGCCAGATCATGTACGCGGCGCCGAGCAGTTTGAGGGTCGTAAAAGCTATCTCGGAGGCGGCCAGCAGAGCGGATGCACCGACCGCCGCCGCGATTCCCCAGATCATGGCACCTGAGTGGATGCCCAGTGCCGTCGCGTAGGCATGCCGGCGGTTCTGGCTGATCGCCGACGATTCCCCAGGCGCGGGCGGCCGCCGTCGTTGGTTTTTCTTAACTGTTGGAGATGGCCTTGTTGACCTCGGCGGGAGTCTCGTAGTCCTTCTCCGGGAGGCCGCGCAGTGCCTCGAGGACGCTGTTGTCGGCGCCGGAGTTCTCTGCGTGCTTGACCAGATCGGCGGCCGAGGCGGGATAGTCGACGCCGCCAAGGGCCTTCTGGATGTCGATGGGGCTGGGATTGGCTGCCATGCGGTTTCCTCCTGCAGGGGAGTGTGGACGGGTTACCAATCCAACGTACGTTCCCTGCCCGTGAAGGGGAATAGCCCGGCGAACATCCGTGATGCAGTACCGAAGCGTAGTACCTTCGACTCTTGTGAATGCACTTGATTTGATCCAGGCGGCGGTCCTCGGGTTGGGGACCGGGCTAGCGCTGATTATCGCCATCGGGGCGCAGAACGCGTTTGTGCTGCGGCAGGGCATCCGCGGCGAGCATGTCGCCGTCGTCGTTGTCATCTGCGCGCTGTCCGACGCGCTGCTCATCGCCGCTGGCATCCTGGGCATCGGTGCGCTGATCGAGGCCGCGCCGGTGGTGGTCGATGTCATCCGTTATGCCGGTGCCGCGTTCCTGATCGGTTACGGCCTGATTGCGGCGAAGCGCGCCATCCGGCCGGGTTCGCTCACCGCGGGCGAGCAGCAGGGTCCGCTCAGCACCAAGGCCGCCGTGGCCACGGTGCTGGCCCTGACCTGGCTGAACCCGCACGTGTACCTCGACACCGTGCTGCTGCTGGGCTCGGTGGCCAACAGCCAGGCGCCCGATGCGCGCTGGTGGTTCGGCGGCGGGGCGATGCTGGGCAGCATCATTTGGTTCAGCGCTCTGGGTTTCGGGGCCCGGTTGCTCCGGCGGTTCTTCGCCAAGCCGTCCTCCTGGCGGATCCTGGACGGGACGATCGCCGTGGTCATGTTCGCGCTCGGGATCAGGATGGCGATCGGCGCCTAGAAAACCGCCGCCAGGTCTTCGCAAGCTGCTGCGGCGCTGGCAAGCTGGAAGGATGGCGCAGCTGGACAGGACACAGCAGGGCACCGCCCAAAGGGACCTTTCGGGGCTCGAACTGGTGGAAATAACGACGGCGACCTGGCCCGTTTTCGAAGAACTCTTCGGTCCCGGCGGCGTGCAGGGCGGGTGCTGGTGCTCCTGGTTCCGGCTGTCCTCGCGCGACTATTCATGCTCCAGCAGCGCGGAACGGCGGGACTTCGTGCACGCGCGGGTGGAAGCGGGCGAGCCGTTCGGCCTGGTAGCAAGGCTCGACGGCGAACCGCTGGGCTGGGTATCCGTGGCGCCGCGGCAGTGCCACACCAGGCTGGAACGTTCCTCGGTCGCCCGGCTGGCAGAGGGCGAGGACCCGGCAAGCTTGTGGACGGTGGCCTGCTTCTACATCAAGCGGGACGCCCGCGGAATCGGCCTGTCCCACCGGCTGCTGCACGCCGCCGTCGAGCATGCGGCAAGCCGCGGAGCCAGAGCAGTCGAGGGGTACCCGGTGGACACCGCTGGCGGCAAGACACCGGCCCAGGACCTGTACTACGGCACCCTGGAGGTGTTTCTGGCAGCCGGCTTCGAACTGGTGGAGGGCCGGGGCAAGCGGCGTGCACTGGTGCGAAAAGCGCTCGCCGACTGACCCGGCCAAATGGTCCGGCAGATCGTCCGGATGCTAGTCCTCGCCGCCGGTCTCGACACCCGGCAGGAACTCCTCGGGCAGCTCCGGGACCAGGACGATCACCAGGTCCTGGATCTTCCAGTCCAGATCCACGCAGTCCTCGCGCAGCTGCTCCAGGTCTTCCGCCGTCGGCGTACTGCCTTCGCGGGGGACAACAAAGGACTCCACATGGAACACATGGCCTTCGTCGCGGATCCGGCTTTTGGCCTCGCCCACCCACCCGGTGTTGTCCAGGAAGTCGTCGATCCGGCCGAGCAGCGGGTGCGGGCCGGCGTTGTCGTAAGTCCGGGCCCGGGCGTCCATCAAGTCACTGACCGCACCGCGCAGGTTCTTGACGCCGTCGTTGGCAATGCTCGCTGAAATGACCAGGGCGGCCACGGAGTCGGCCCACCACCAGCCGATGCCGATCCCCGCCACACCTACGGCGGCGGCGACGGCGGTCATCCAGTCGGCCTTGTTCATGTCGGCGTCCGCGTAGAGCACCTTGTCGTGCAGCTTCTCGGCCAGCTTCATCTTGGCGCGGCCGATAAAGACCGGCGGCGCCGCGATCAGGAGCATGACGCCGATCATGAGCCAGCCCAGCCAGATGGTCCGGCCGAACAGTTCCACACCGCCGATCGTCGGGTGCTCCGCGGTGATCAGTCCCAGCGCCGAGTCCACCAGCAGATAGGTGCCCATGACCAGCAGTGCGACGGCGGCCACCAAGTGGGCTATCCCAATGGCGCGGTGGTAGCCGTAGGGATGCTGCTCCGTGGGCGGCTTGCGGATGACGCGGGCGGCCACGAGGAACGCGATGGGCGGCAGGAAGGAGAGCATGTCCTCAATCCAGGCCGCCTTCATGGCCTGCGAGTTGCCGAGCACCAGGTACACCAGCGCCACCGTGACAGCCAGGAACGCGATGGTGATCCACTCGAGTTTCTTGGCCTTGCGCAGGGTCTCGCGCTGCTCCTCCGGCAGCCGCGTGTTGCCGAAGTGTACGGCCTGCGTGCTGTTCCCGGCGCTCATGGCTGCAGCTCCTGGGCCAGCAGGTACTTATCCAGGGCGAGCAGGAAAGCGTTTTCGCCCAGCGGCGTGAGCATCACGTGCTTGACCGTCTTGCCGCGTTCGTCTTTGGTTTCCATGTACGGCCGTGTCATGCCCGCGTGCTTGGTCCACGGCGTGTCCGCCCCGAATTCACCGATGACCAGGTCCAGCTCGCCGTGTTCAAGGTCGTCAACCAGTTCGTGCTCGGTGCCCCCGGTCCATTCAACGGTGGCCTCACGGGTGGCGGCGAAACCACGCACCAGATCCGGCTCGATCCCGGCAGGCTCCGCGCCTGGCTGCAGCCGAACCCAGTCGCCTTCCTCCCCAGCAGCGGCGGTGACTCCTACCTGGATCGTCCCGCCGGTAACTTCCTGCAGGGTCCCGTTCGGGTCGGCCCGCATGGACATCCCGCAGGCGGCCAGCAGGGGAGCGACGGCGAGCATCACCGCCCATCGGATCCTTGGCGTCGGCAAGGCAATCACCTCCAGGCTTGTGGCGTTCTGCTCCTGCTTCGGACTCTAGCAAGCCAAAGCCCGTGCAGGGGTCCAAACAGCTAATGCCGGCCGTATTTGGCGTCCCGGTAGCAGACCACGGTCACGGTGATGGACAGGGCAATGGAGATGATGCCCAGCGGATTGCACAGCGCGATCGACAGGCCCAACGCGGATTCGCCGGCCAGAGCCGTCAGGACCGAGCCGCCGTTCTCGCCGAAATCAGGCACGGTGAAGCCGAACCCAAAGGCCACCAGATAAGTGGTCAGCAGCAGCGCGGATGTCTTCAGCGGCGCGCCGAAGGGCCGCACCCTGACGGCGTTCGCCACGGTCTTTACCCCCGCGAACAGCAGCAGGAGCAGCAGCACCGGCCCGAGCGTGAACGCCAGGATCGACACCATCGGCCCGGAGATCCCGAACAGCACCCGCCCGGTAACCACCCACACGGGAACCAGGATGGCCATCGGGATGCAGATCACCGCAGTCAGCGCCTGGAAAGGATTGGGACGGCGTACGACGGCGGGGCGGGACAATGCTTCTGAACTCACCTTATTGACTATATGGTGAGCCGGCGGTCGTTAGTCTGGTCAGGTTCGGCGGAACGAAGTGGTACAGGACCAGTGTCCAACTTGCTGGATCCCACGACATCGTCCATGTCCCTCAGCACAGGACGCGGCGCGGGACTGGCAGATATATGCTTTCTCCATGAATGAGGAGAGCGGGCAGGGCCAAACGGTATCCCTGCGGGTGACGATCGAGGTGAACATTATCGACGCCGACGCCCTCCGGGACAGCGCGATCTCGCGTGCTTCCGACACTCAGGAAGTCGAGTATGCGATCAGCGACCCGATGAACGCGCTCATCATCGCCTCGGATCCGATCCAGGCGGCGGACGTCCTCGCCGGGGTGGAGGGAGTGGAGCCGCGTGCCTTCCGGGTCTCCGCGGAAACGGGCAATCCTGCCGACGATGACGAGATTCATGCTGCCGACACCGCCATCGTGATCGACGGCGAGTTTGCCGACCGCCGGCCTGCCGACGTTCCCGATGCTCCGGTCACCGAACAGGACTTCATCGATCTCTCCGCCCAGGTGGAGGGGCTGAGCCCGGACATGCTCGGCTATAACGACGAACTTGAGGACCAGGGGGAGCGCCGTCGTTCGCTGCGGCAGGCGAAACTGGTGGCCGGCCTGCTGTGGCACGCCTCCGTGGTCATGATGGACGAGCTGTTCTCGGACATTGAGTTGCTGCGCAGCCGGGGAACGCCGACTGCGGCCGACGTGGACGAAACGTTCGTCATTTCGGGCCTGCCGCCGCGCTTCGCGCACCGCTACACTGCCCTGTTCGCCCAACGGTTCCTCACGGTCGCCGTCGACCTGACCACCAGGATCGCAGGCCGCTGGCAGCCGCCGTCGTGCGTTGCCCAGGAGCTTGCGCTGCGCTGCCTGCTGAACGAGGCGCAGGTGCTGGCCGAGGAAGCCGGCCTGGAGCTGGACGAAGACTGGCGGGAAACCGTGGAAGAGTTCCTGCTTGAGGACACGGATGCGGAACTGCTCTACAACGAGGCGCTGGATGGGTTCGACGACTACCTCGACAGCATCGGCACCGGCGTGGCCTCGATGAAGTTCGAGAATTGGTTCGAGCCGTTCAACAACGCCCGCCACGTGCCGCCCTACGCCCTAAGCGACTAGCCGGCCCCGGCGTCGTCGTTGTTGGTGTTTCTGCTGTCCGCCGCGGACATGCGGGCAGTGGGCTCGGCTAATTCAGGTATTCGGCCGAGACGAGGATGGGCAGGTGGTCCGATTCGCCCCGGGGGAGCGTTTCCACGCTCTCGATATTCAGGCCAAGCGACGTGGCGAAATCGAAGTGGCCCTGGAAGACCTTGTAGCGCGTGTAGGTCCGGCGGTTGCTGAGCGTGAGCTCGTAGCCGGTTTCCTTGAGGTGGGAGATGAGGTTTTTCGTGAAGAAGGGGTAGTTGAAGTCGCCCACCATCAGCGTCATCCCTTCGCCGCCCATGGTGAGTAGTTCTGCGTGGCCGGCCTTGATCTGGTGGCGCCGCAGTGAATTCGTCGCTGTCAGCGGCGCGGCATGGAAGGAGCCGACTACCAGTTCATGCTGTGTCTCGTTGTCGACCAGCTTCACTCCGAGCAGCCGCTCGTGGGCAGGTGAAAGGACGTAGTCATGCAGGGACTTCTTCAGTGCGAACGTATTCGTGTCCAGGGCCGTGAAACGGTCCTTGTGGTAGTACATCGCCAGGCCCAGCCGGTTTCCTTTGGTGGAATCGGCCAGATGCAGCGGTCCCAGCGTGGGCGGCAGATCCGTGGTGTCGCACTCCTGCAAGCAGAGAACATTGACGTCGAAATCCTGGGACAGCTTCAACAGTTCACTGCTCGCACGGTGCTTTCGGAGGTTGTAGCTGATGACTCTGAGCACGGGAGCACCCCTTCCATAGGCCGTTCGAGGAAAGCTGCCCTAATAGTACCCACAGCACCACGGGGGAACGGCGCAAATGAAGGATTTCACCCTCAGCCAAGAGGCTGGCGCTGGTCGGGACCTGCCGGCGGGGCGGCGTCACCGGTCTCCAGCGGCGGCTCGGCCGGGCCTTGGTCCAGCCGGAACGGCGGATACTCGTCGCGCATCAGCGCCGTATAGGCGAGGACGCGGTAGATCCACCGGTTGATCCCCATGATCAGGTCAAACAGCGAGCGGCGGTACCTGCCGGTGAAGAGCAGGATGACGCCGGCAATCAGGACCAGCAGGCCCAGCAGCGAGGGGCCTGCGGCGCCGGCGTAATTGCCGTCCCAGTCCCCGCCCGCACCCCACCAGATTGCCGCATTCGAGAACGCGGACACGATCAGCAGGTGCGGAATGGCCAGCAGCCACCACTTGACCAGCACGAGGCCGTTGGTCAGGTGTTCGGGATAGGCGACGTCGAAATCCGCCGGATAGCTGGCCGGTGCCAGGGTAAACGGAGGGTAGCGGTCGGTGCCCAGCGCGGAATAGGCATAGAAGGCCACGCGCCAGTTCCAGCGCGCCACGCCCACATTGAAGTGGAACAGGGACCTCGGATAGCGGCCCGTGAAAAGGATGGCGAAACCGGCGGCGATGGTGGTGACCACAAACGCGAACCACAGGAAAAAGAGCAGGAAATAGTGCGGGATGGCCAGCAGCCACTTCACCAGCCACAGCCAGCGCGAGAGCCCCGGGTCCAGCGCGCCGAACAGCGCGGCGGGATAAACCGGCCGTCCAGCCGCCGGAGAACCTGAGTACGACGGCGTGTGGTCACCTGCCGCGCGCCGGTCCGCCGGGTTGTCGCCGGACAAGGCGGAGGGCCGCGACGCCAAGACCCGTCCGATTCCCGCTGCGCCGAGGATCAGCAGAGGCAGGCCGATGATCAGCAGGACCAGTCCGGTGATGAGCAGGCCCATGGTGAGCGGGCCCAGGAAGCCCGGCCTGACGCCGGCCTGCGCGTCCACCGAGACGGGCTGGCTGGCATCCGCGTTCATGATCACCACGCTCCAACTGCCGGACTGCAGGTCCCAGCTGATCCGTTGCTCGCCCGGGCCGGATGCCGAGACCGCCCAGAAGTCCTGCTCGGCGGGAGGCTGCGGCTCGGAGGTCCCCGGCAGCTCCCGGTAGTCCGCGTCGAAGGGGCGGAACTCGACGTCGGCGAGCTGGGAGTGGGGCACACCGGCCAGATAATTATCGACGGCGTCCACCGAGGCGATCCCGATGAAAACGTCCTGTCCCGGTTGGGCGGCCCGCGCCTCGAGCCGGAAGCCGAACGCGTCGCCCAGCTGCACGCCGGGCGGCAGCTCCTCGTCGATGACCACGTCCAGCGGCTGGCTGGTCAGGGCGTAGGAGTCGGTATTCAGTCGGACCGGCTGGGAGGTGAGGTAGCCGTCGTCGTCCTGCGCAGCCTGGACCAGGCCGGTGAAAGCCGCCGTAGAGACCAGCGCCAGGCCGGCCAGGGACAGCAGGATCCCAAGGACCAGTAACACCACGTGACCGGGCTTCATGGCGGCCACCTCCTTCTAAATTCTGTGGCCGATGCGTCGTTTCCGTTGCCCCGTTCGGAAATCTCTTTGCGAGCAGTGTGGCCCTGTACTGCCGTGGGCACAAGGGCTGTCAGTACCTGTTATCGCTGGCCGCCGCCGGTCACGGCCCCTGACTCACCGCTGACCTTTCGATAGTGTCTGGTTATGGATGGCGGCACTTTGATGAATTTCGCGTTGGTCCTCTTCTTTGTGCTGCTCGGAGGGGTGTTCGCCGGCACGGAAATGGCGCTCGTGTCGCTCCGGGAGAGCCAGGTGCGGCAGATCGGGCGTTCCGGCAAGTCCGGCGCCAAGACGGCCGAGCTCGCCCGCAACCCCAACCGGTTCCTCTCCGCCGTGCAGATCGGTGTGACGCTTTCGGGTTTCTTCTCGGCGGCCTACGGCGCGTCCACCATTGCTCCCGACATCGCGCCGCTGCTCGAAGGGCTGGGCCTCGCGGCGGGCTCCGCCCAGTCCGTGGCGTTCATCGGCATGACCCTGGTGGTGGCCTACCTGTCCCTCGTACTCGGCGAGCTGGTGCCCAAACGCCTCGCGATGCAGCGCGCCGTGGGATTCACCAAGATCCTGGCACCGCCGCTGAACCTGTTCAGCAAGGTCATGCGCCCGGTGATCTGGCTGCTGTCCGTGTCCACCAACGCGATGGTGCGGCTCCTGGGCGGGAATCCGTCCGCGAAGTCGGACACCATCACCACTGAGGAGCTCTGGGACATGGTGGCGCAGAACGAGGCGCTGGGCGAGGACAGCCGCAGCATCCTGAACGACGTTTTCGGCGCGGGGGAGAGGCTGCTGCAGGAGGTGATGCGCCCGCGTCCGGAGGTCCGCTTCATCGAGGGCCGGCTGACGTTGGACGAGGCGCGCGAGTACACCCGGAACCTGCCGTACTCGCGCTACCCGGTGATCGGCAAGACCTCCGACGAGGTGCTCGGATTCATCCACATCCGCGACCTCATCCCGGAACCGGGCGAAGCGGCCGGCACCACAGTCGGCGAGATGGTGCGCGAAATCCTGCCGCTGCCGGGCACCAACCGGGTGCTGCCCACGCTCTCACGGATGCGCAAGGAGGGCCATCACATCGCCCTCGTGGTGGACGAATACGGCGGCACGGACGGGATTGTCACGCTTGAGGACCTGGTGGAGGAACTGGTCGGCGAGATCTACGACGAGTACGACGCCGGGGTGGACCCGGAGGACCGCGTGCGGCAGGCCGGCGGCGCCATTGATGTCGACGGCGGCCTGATTCTGCAGGAGTTCAAGTCGCTGGCCGGCATCGATCTCCCGGAAGGGCGATATGAAACGGTGGCCGGCTTCATCATTGACCGCCTGGGCCGCATGCCCCGCACCGGCGACCAGGTGGAGGTGGCCGGACACCTGCTGGCCGTGCTCTCCATGGAGGGGCTGCGGATCGGGCGTGTCCGGGTTACCGAAGTGCCGCAGGAAACCAACGACGGCGGCCGCAGCGGCTAGGTATCATGCTCCCGCGCGGGTTTTCCGCCAGAGCCACGCCTGCCCCGTCTGATCGTCCGGGACAGTGCCTTGGCATGCGAAGCCGGCTTTCGTCAGGACTGCCCCGGAAGCGTTGGTGCGCGGAAGCGTGCGGGCTTCGACCGCCGCCACTTCCACGGTGTTGAAGGCTCGATCGACGAGCTGACGGACAGCAGCGGTGGCATATCCCTGCCCGCGGAAGCCAGGCGCGATCTCGTAGCCGATCTCGACTGTCCCGTCCTTGGGCGGGCCCTTGTAGCCGCCGGATCCAACCAGGACGCCCAGCTCCGGATCCAGAAAGTAGTACATCCGCCACTCGGCCTGGCCGGTCTGCTCCTGGAGTGCTTCGAGCGTGAACTCAAATACCCACGGGTACTCGGGCCAACCGGCCGGAATGATGACTCCCAACATAGAAGCTAGAGCGTCAGAGCCACCGTGCAGGTAGGCGGCCAGATCATCCGGAGTGGCTGCTCTCAGCAGCATCTGCTTTGCTCACCGACCTTTCAGCCGCAGACCATCAGCGAATCTCCGCCCTAGCGTAGTCGGATAAGACCCGTCAAACACGGATTCCGGGAAGTAAAGCCCTAACCGTGGCGGGCCGTTTTGGAGCGACAGGCCGAGGTTAACTTTAGATGATATGTCCTCTTTTGAAGCAACGTGGGGTTGCTTCCCTTGGGTGAAACGATAAAGTCGCTTCCGGGGGCGCCGCATTAGCAGCGCCCTTTGGCCTGTCCGCAGGCCTTGTCAGTGATTCGCACTCTCCCCATCACGAATCGAGCATCAAATATGAAGAAGATAGTCTCAGCAGTGGTCCTGTCCGCTGCGCTTACCCTGTCAGCCGGCACCGCCGCCTACGCGACCGATGCCCAGTACCCCGCCCCCGAACTTCCTGTTGTCGTCTCCTCCGGCAGCGTCCAGGCCGGCGAGGAATTCACCGTTTCCGGTGCAGGTCTCGAGGCCAACGAAGAGGCCACTCTCCGCGTGGCCCAGAACCAGTCCAAGAACAACTTCCGCGGGGACGCCATGAGGATCTCGGCCAGTGCCGCGGGCGAGTTCTCGGAAGAAATTTCGATCGACAAGCCTGGCCGCCACTGGATCTCTGTGGAGGGCGATGAAAGCGGCGAAATGGGCACTGCTTCCGTTGTCGTCACCGGCCCGCCGACTGACGGTCACACCGGACCCAAGGACGACAAGGAACCCAAGGAACTGAAGGCGGACCGTTCCGCCGCCACCACGTCGGTATCCCCGGCAGCATGGGGCGTAGCAGGTCTTGGCCTGCTGGTCACGGCGGGCGCAGCCGGCGCCTTCATGGTCAAGCGCCGCCAGAGCTAACGTTTGAGCTAGCAGTGAAGGCCTCACGGCAGCCGGGTGGCAGCGTCCTAGTGGCGCCGCTGCCCGGCTGCCGGTCTTTTATCAGAGCAGGAACGCCGGGTCGATCAGGTCCAGCCGAGGATCCAGCGGATAATTACCGTCCTTATGCCGCCATTGCGCAGGCACGCCGATGGCTACAGAGTTGGCGGGGATATCCGTAACGACGACGGCGTTGGCGCCGATCGCTGAATCGTCGCCAATGGTCACGGGGCCCAGGATGCGGCAACCGGAGCCCAACATGACGCGATTGCCGATGGTCGGATGCCGCTTGGTCTTATCCAACGCCCGGCCGCCCAGCGTGACCCCCTGGTACATCATCACGTCGTCGCCGATGACCGCGGTTTCGCCGATGACAATCTTGGTGCCGTGGTCGATAAACACGCGGCGGCCCAGGGTGGCGGCGGGATGGATTTCGATCCCGGTGAGGAAGCGGGCGAACTGGGACAGGAGCCGCGCACCCGTGCGCAGGAGCGGCCGGTTCCACATGGCGTGGGCAATGCGGTGGGCCCAGACGGCGTGCACCCCGGAGTAGGCGAAGCCGACTTCCAGATCCGAGTTCGCGGCCGGGTCCTGGGCGCGCGCGGCCTTGAGGTCCTCGCGCAGCAGTGCCAGCAGGCTGTTCCTGGCCACGGTCGATCAACTCCTTATAGCGGTTATGGTTCCCCTCGCGGCAACCCGGGCCCGAGCGAGGGTATTCCCGCGACACCCTCCAGTTTCTCCACAGCAAGCGTTGCGGGGTGTTGGTCGGGCCTACTGCACCCGTTGCCCAAAAAATTTTCCAGAGAGGTTTCCGGGCGCCCTCGGCGAACAGAATCCATTTGTGTTTCTGTGGCTCCCACGTGCACTGCTGCCGTCGAAAATTTCGGGGCGGGCCGACGTCGTACTCTTTGAGTGTTTCTGCAGGTGAGACGGTACATCAAGCGCTTTCAGCAACATTGGAAACTAGCCGAAAATGTCCTCGCCGTGAGCCGGTCGGAATGGTCCTCCTGCTGCCCCCGGCGCAGCGAGCAAAACGGCGAGCGGCACACGCACGACACGCGGCGCGACACGCGGAACGATTCATCACGATTTTGCATCGTTGATAACGGTCCGGTAACGTGGCGGCTTGTGCGGGGATGCAACCCGCTCAGGGGAGCCGGATCCTAACCGGCAGACTTACTGAAAATCGAATATGCTCGGCGCTGCCCAACACCAAATGCCGTCAACATGGCAGACGTCGGTAATGACCTCGATCTAACGAGTGGTTGACGGCGGCGTGATGAAGTCCGGGGACGGATGGAGCGAAGGTGGCCCTGCGGAGCATCGTGAACTCAAATAAGAACAAGAACTTCAGCCGTGCCCTGCGCGGAGGCCTTGCGGCAGTAGCCCTCACCGGTGCCGGTGTAGCCATGGTCGGAACGCCGGCCAACGCTGCCGACACCGCCACCTGGGACGCCCTGGCCGAATGCGAAAGCGGCGGCGACTGGAGCATCAACAACGGCAACGGCTTCTCGGGCGGACTGCAGTTCACCCCCAGCACCTGGGCAGCATTCGGCGGCAGCGGTAGCCCGCAGAACGCCAGCAAGGCTGAGCAGATCGCCGTAGCCGAGAAGGTCCAGGCCACCCAGGGCTGGGGCGCCTGGCCGGCATGCTCGGCCAAGCTCGGCCTGAGCGGCGGCGGCGGAGCGCCGGCACCGGCACCTGCCGAGGCACCGGTCCAGGAAGCACCTGCCGAGTACAACGTGGCACAGGCCCCCGTTGAGGCTCCGGTCCAGGAAGCCCCCGTCGAGCAGGCCCCGGTCCAGCAGGCCCCGGTTGCCGAGGCGCCGGCCGCTCAGGCTCCGGCCCAGGCCCAGGTTGCCGTCAGCGGCGAGACCTACTCCGTCCAGGCTGGCGATACCCTCAACACCATTGCCACCGAGCTTGGCATCGAGGGCGGCTGGCAGGCACTGCACGCAGCCAACGCTGACACCGTCGGCAACCCGAACCTGATCTTCGTTGACCAGGTACTGCAGCTGCCGGCCAACTAAGGCCCAGCTGACCTAAAACCAACTGCGTTTTGCCGCGCAGTTACCCAAGAAAGCCCCGCGTTTCCCCCCCAACTGCGCGGGGCTTTCTGCTGCCCTGGGGCCGAAGTGGCGTCGGTCTCACCGGCAGCTGTTTTGGAACAGGACTGCGCATCCGCCGGTTCCTCCTAGAGGAACGATCAATCGGACGAAAGTGTGCGGGACATAATGGTGGCCAATGACGGGTACGGGGTTTACGAAATTATCGTGGCGTTTGCCCATATAGCGTTTGTCGCGCTCTTGCTGGGCAGTGCTTTGACCAACATCGTCCGGTTCCCGTGGTTTCTGTATGCGGACGAGCCCCGTCCCGCCGTCCAGCGTCGGGTGGGCATCGCCGAACTGCTGCTTGCCGCCGTCGTCTGCCTTCCTTATTTCTGGGGTCAAGGAAGCTCCGTGACGGCGCTGATTGCGCTCGCCTATGGCCTGTCGGTGGCAGTGCTGGCGCTGTGGCGCTGGAAGAAGGGGCATGCGTTCCGCCTCTCGTCGCTGCTGGTGCCCGCGCTCTTGGCATTCGCCTTCGGGGTGCTCAAGGCCGGTGAGCTCACCGCGCTGGCCGTGGCTGGGCAGGCGTAGCCGCACCGGGGGAGGGCGTTGGGTCTGCCGATTGTCCTTTCCGGATGTGATGGGATGGCAGCATGGCAAAAAGTGCGACGGCGGCCCCCAGGCTGGATCCGGTCCGGCTGGCGAATCTCGAAGACCTCGACTCTGCGGATCTGCTCAGCGGGGACCATTGCGAGGGGCGGCGCTACACCAACGTGCAGTTGGACGGGCTGGATCTGACCGGCATCACGTTTTTGGAGTGCGAGATGCTCTCCGTCGCCCTGAACGGAACCCAGCTGCGCGGCGCCCGGTTCACCGACTGCCGGTTCGAGGAGCTGTACGCGCCGGTCTTCAGTGCCGCCCGCTCGAGCTGGCGGGACATTGAACTGACCCGGACCAGGCTCGGCTCTGCCGAAGTCTTCGACTCGGCGCTGCAGTCCGTCCATTTCGACGGCGGCAAACTCGGCTACGTGAATCTGCGCAGCTCCAAGCTCACGGACGTGCTGATCTCGGACTGCATTATCGACGAGCTGGACCTCGCCGGTGCCCGCGGTCTGCGCGTGGCGTTGCGGAACTGCCGCATCGGGACACTGGACGTGACCGACGCGGTCCTTAAAGAATTCGACCTGCGCAGCAGCGAATTCAGTATGATCCGCGGCGTCGGCGGACTTAAAGGCGCAACAGTGGATGACTATCAGCTGAACCTGCTGGCACCGATTCTTGCCGAACAGCTCGGCATCCGCGTGGAAGGTTAAGGGAGGCTACCTCGCCCTGCGTAGCTTTCCGGTTAAATCGTTGACAATATCAATAAAAGGCTGTTCCAATGGTTTAAAACGTGATCCCGCTACGAAGGAGTTGCAGTGAATCTCGGCATTGGTTCATGGCCCGCCCGCCGCGCCAAGGTCCGCCCGGACGATGTCTGCATCGTCTTCGAAGGCCGGGAACGGACCTATCGTGAGTTCGATCAGCGCGTCACGCGGCTGGCCAATGCCCTGGCCAGTGCCGGTGTTTCCAAGGGCGACCGGGTGGCCTACGCAGGGTTTAACCATCCTGCCTTGCTGGAAACGTTCTTCGCCGCCGGCCTCATCGGCGCGGTCTGCGTACTGATCAACCCCCGGCTCCGGAAGCCCGAGATTGACTACATCCTGCGTGACTGCGGCGCCACCGTTGTGGTCTTCGGTGAGGACCAGCGGGGCAACGCCGAGGAACTCGCCGCCGAGCTCGAGATTCGGCAGTGGCTCAGCGTCGACGGCGGTGGTCCGGGAGCTCTCTTCGAGGACTTCCTGGCCGCCGGAAGCGGAGAACCCGTCCAGGTCGACGTCGATCTCGAGGCCCTCGCCCTGATCATGTACACCTCAGGAACCACCGGCCGCCCCAAGGGGGCGATGCTGACGCACAACAATCTGTTCTACCAGTACGTCAACGCGCTGATCGGCCAGAATCTCCGTCAGGACGAGGTGCACCTTGCCGCCGCCCCGCTGTTCCATATCGCCGGGCTGAACATGATGACGCTGCCCACGTTCACGCTGGGCGGGCGCATCATCATCCACCGGACGTTCAAGGCCGCGGCCGTGCTGGCCGAGATGGAACAGTCCCGGGTGACATCGTCGTTCCTGGTGCCGGCCATGCTCGACGCCCTGAGCAGCGATCCGGCATTTCCGACCGCAGACCTCTCCACCGTGCGCGGGTTCATGGTGGGCGGCTCGCCGCTGCCGGAGCGGACCATCCGGACCTGGCAGGACAAGAAGGTCGCCATCATGCAGGGCTTCGGGATGACCGAAACCGGCCCCGGCGTCTGCATGCTTGAACCCCGTGACGGCTTGGCCAAGGCGGGATCTGCGGGCCGTGCCCACTTCTTTACCGAGAACCAGGTGGTGGACCTCGACGGCAAGCCCGTCCCGCCCGGGGTTCCCGGTGAGGTCATCGTCCAGGGTCCCAACGTCATGGCCGGCTACTGGAACAAACCCGAGGAGACCGCAAAGGCCCTCGACGGCGGCTGGTACCACTCCGGCGACATCGCCGTAGTCGACGAGGACGGCTACATGTACATCAAGGACCGGGTCAAGGACATGTACATCTCCGGCGGCGAGAACGTCTACCCCGCCGAGGTGGAGAACGCCCTGCTCAGCGTCCCAGGCGTGCAGGAGGCAGCCGTTATCGGCGTGCCGGACGATAAGTGGGGCGAGACCGGGCGGGCCTTCGTTGTCCTCGTGCCCGATACCCACGTGACCAGCGAAGCGATGCGCGAAGAGCTAAAGCAGCGCCTGGCCACCTATAAGGTGCCCCGCGACATCGTGCTCGTCGACGAGCTGCCCCGCAACGCCACCGGGAAGATCCAGAAGCACGCGCTGCGCGCCAATGCCTGATGCCGACTAGCTACTAGAGCCAGCGGGGCGCCGTCGGGCTTTGCTGTTTGCTGGAGGTGATGCCTTTGGTGGAGCGGCCGGCAGCGAAGGCGGTGACGTCGGCGAGGGTGCCGGTGATGACTTCGGGATTGTCGGAGTCGAGGTCGCCGAATTCGAGCACGGTTGGGTTATCGGAGACTTTGAGGAGCAGGTCTTTGCCGTCGCCGCGGCTTTGCCAGGCTCCGGTGATCTCTTGGAGCAGGCGTTTGAGGACGTTGGCGGGGAGCTGGTCGAAGGCAGCACCATTGTCCAGATCGACGGCGTGGATCCAGGTTTCGCGGGTGCGCATCCACACGGTTTCCGCGGCGGGGACGGCCCGGCCCTGGGCGGTTTTGACCTTGTGTTTCCAGGCGTCCGGCGGTGTGTCGCGCCAGGCGGCGTCGAGCTGCGTGGCGGAGTCCTGATAGAGGTCCCGCAGTTCCTTGGCAGCCAGGGCGGCGCCGTGCTCGATTTCCGCGTTGCGTGCGTCCCAGGAGGAATACATGGGAGTTTCGATGCCGGTGTTGGCCCACTTCATCAGGCGGGCGATCGCACGGGCGTTGTAGCTTACGTGTGCAATGACGTGGGCGCGGGTCCAGTCCGGCAGCAGCGAGGGCGCCTGGAACGCGTCGTCGGGCAGTTCGTTGAGCTTGCGGCCGAAAAACTCGGTCCCGCGGCGCGCGGTCAGCAGCGCTTCCTGCAGAGCGGGGTCGGTGGCCAAGTCATGACTCGCTGCCATGGGTGCTCCTTGCCGAGAGGCGTTTAGATTCAACGGTACCCACGACCCTACCCGGCGAACGCCGATCCCAGGTCAGCTTCGAGCGCTTGGCGGGTCTTGAACACTTCCTGGACCAGGCCGGCGTCGAACTGCTTGCGGAAGCGCGTTGTCGGAATGGCCACGCTTATGGCGCCGACCACTACTCCGGCGGCGTCATGGATGGCTGCGCCGAGGGCGCTGACGCCTTCCTCGGTTCCTTCGAAGTTGGCGGCGAACCCATTGGCGCGGATGGCGTCGAGTTCCTGCAGGAAGGCGGGGTAGTCGGCGGCGGGGATGGCGGCGCCGCTGATGTCCGCATTGTTGGTGCGGAACAACTGCTCCAGCACTTCCAGGTCCAGTTCCGCCAGGATGGCCTTGCCTCCCGAGGCGGAATTCGCGGGCAGCACCGTTCCCTGCCGGTCGCCGATCCGCAGGATGTTCGAGCCCTCAACGGTGCTGAGGAAGCGTACCTGCGTGCCGACGCGGATCATCAGGTTGACGGTCTCGTTCAGCCGGGCTGCCAGCAGTTCCAGATGAGGCTGGGCGATGCTGCGCAGCTGCGTCGTCCAGCCGATGCCGGCGGGTCCCACTCCCAGCGAGGGCCCGGGCAGGTACCGCTTCGACTCGTCCTGGGTGGCAAAACCGCGGTAGACCAGCATGGCCAGCAGCCGGTGCGCGGTGGACGGCGCGACGTTGAGTTCGATGGCCGCATCCTTGAGCCGCACGCTGCCCAGGTCGCGCAGCAACTGGAGCAGCTGCAGGGCATTATCGACGGCGTCGATGGAGTAGGTCGGCTTCTTCCGCTGCGCCTTCGAATTCTGCATACCGGAATTCTATTGTGGTTAGGGCACCTCGCCGTGGGGGTAGTCGTCGTCTTCGTCCGGGTTGATGGACAGTGCCTGCTCCTGCACGTCGGCATCATTGGCTTCCCAGGATGCGGGGCGTTCCAGCGGAGCGGCATCGGTATCCGAGTCATCCTGCAGGGGCTCGTTCTGCCACTGCACGTCGGCTGCGTCCGCTTCCTTCGGGTCGTGCAAGCCGCCATTGTCGGTAGTCATCTTGAACCTCCTGGTTGAGTTGCGTACGGCTTGGTCGCCGAGGGCAGGGACGGGCGGTGCCCGATCTACCCGCCGGCGACGGACTGGATGATCAGCAGCTCCTGCCCGGGCCCGATGCGGGTGGCGGGGCCGTCCAGCCCGCGGATGTCTTCCCCGTCCACATAGAGGTTCACATACCGGCGGACGGCGCCCAGCTCGTTCCGCACCCGCCGGTCGAACACCGGATAGTCCGCGGCGAGCCGGTCCAGCACCTGGGCTACGGTTACCCCGTCCTCCACGGGCACGCGCAGTTCGCGCTGGTCGCCGGCTACCTTGGCCAGGAGACTGGGGACGACGACGGTGACCGCCAGGGTGGTCTCCTTCATTGGCTACCGGCCGCCGTCGTTGGTTGTGGCGGCGCGGACGCAAAGCACGTCCGGCAGGTGCGAGGCCACTTCGACGAAGACCTCGCCCTCATCGGCGCTCGCGTAGACGGAGCCGCCGCGGGTACCGAAGTAGACGCCGGCCGGATCTGAACCGTCCACGGCGGCTGCGTCGCGCAGCACCACGTTGAACTCGTTGTCCGGCAAGCCGGTGTGCAGCCGGGTCCAGGAGTTGCCGCCGTCGCTGGTCCGATGGACCGCGAGCTGGCCGTCCGGCGGAATGCGTTCGCCGTCGGCCTTGATCGGAATGACCCAGGCGGTGCCGGACTTCCGCGGGTGTGTGAGCATGGCAAAACCGAAGTCCGTGGGCAGGCCGTCGGCAATGGAAACCCAGGTGTCCGCGTTGTCGTCCGAGCGGTAGACGCCGTGGTGGTTCTGCGCGAACAGCGTGGTGGGCACCTCGGGATCCCGCGCGATTTTGTGCACGCACTGGCCGACTTCCGGATTGGGGTCGGGCATGAAGTAGGCGCTGATGCCGTGGTTGCGCGCGGTCCAGCTGGTCCCGCCGTCCGTGGTCCGGTAGACGCCGCCGGTGCTCATGGCGACATGGACGGTGTTTTCGTCCGCGGGACTGGGCAGGACGGAGTGCGCAGCGGCCCCGCCGTAGCCGGCGCCCCACTGGTCCTTGTCCGGATGCGCCCAGAGGCTGCGGTTGAGCTCGAAGTGCTCGCCGCCGTCGATGGATTTCCAGACCGAGATCGGTTCGCAGCCGGCCCAGACAACGCCGGGGCGGTCCTCGGCGTCCGGATAAAGCTGCCAGATCCGCTCCAGCGCGGCGCCGTCCTCTTCGGCGAAGCGGATGGCGCCGTTTTGGGGCTCGGTCCAGGTTCCGCCCAGATCGTCCGAGTGGAAGACCGTGGGACCCCAGTGCTCGGAGCGGGCGCCGACGAGCAGCCGGGTGCGCCCGCCGCGCTGGTCGATCCCGATGCTCGGTATCTCATTCATCAAAAAGTGCGGTTCGGACAGCGACCAGTTGACCCGGTCTGTGCTGGTTGCCAGCCACAGGCCTTTTTTCGTACCGATCGCGAGAACTGTTGTACCGGCGGTAGCCATGCACACTATTCGACCACCGCGGGCGTAACGCCGCAATGCTTTTGCGGTGAACGGTTGCGCGGCAGGGCAGAATAGGGGCGGATACTCGAGGGAACCAGGAGAAATGAGCGAACCAGCAGCAGAACAGCCCAGCTCGCGGCTGTGGTTATGGGTCCTGATCGGCGCGGCCATACTGACGCAGACGGCGCTGAACCTGGCCCGGCCGGTGATCTCCTACAAACTGCTGGCGCTTGGCGGCGATGCCGCCGTGATCGGCGTGGTTACCGCCGTCTACGCCATCCTGCCCGTGGTCGCCGCACTCTGGCTGGGCCGCGTGAGCGATAGGGTGCAGTCGCTGCGCGGCATGGTGGTGCTCGGGGCCGTCCTGCTTTCCGTGGCGGCGTTGCTGCTGGCCGCGGCAGGAGACTTCCTCTGGATCGGCGTGGCCAGCGCGCTGCTGGGCATGGGCCATCTGGTCTTCACCATCGCCGGCCAATCGGCCATTGCGCGGTATGCCCCGTTGAGCCAGTTGGACAGCGGGTTCGGTTGGTTTACCGCGGCCTTTTCCCTGGGCCAGTTGATCGGGCCGCTGCTGGCGGGCCTGCTGTTGGGCAGCGGGCTGGAAACTACCGGCGATGCCCGGATGGCCTCGGTGAACACCGCCCTGCTGCTGGCCGCCGGCATCGCGCTGGCAGGCGCCCCGGCCATGCTGGTGAAATCACGCACCGGCGGCCGGGCGGGACAGCAAACGGGGGCAAAGGCGCTGCCGAGGGAAGGCGCCCTGGTCATTCTGCGCACCCCCGGCGTCGCCTGGAACATGGCGGCTTCGCTGGCCCTGCTCTCCGCCATCGACATTCTGGTGGCCTTCCTGCCGCTGGTGGCGGAGGAGCATGGCGTGGCCCCGGTCTGGGTGGGCATCCTGCTGGCCGTGCGCGCCGGCGCCTCGATCATTTCCCGCGTCATCCTGGCCCAGCTCATCCAGAGGTGGACCCGCTACCAGCTGCTGATCGCCAGCCTGGTGGGCTCCGGCGCGGCCATCGCCGTCGCGCCGTTCTTCCTCGATGCGCTCTGGGTAGCGGGAATCGCCCTGTTTGTCGGCGGCTTCCTGCTGGGCCTGGGCCAGCCGCTGACCATGAGCCTGATTACCCAAGCCGTTTCCCCGCAGTCCCGCGGCGCCGCCCTGGCCATCAGGCTGCTCGGCAACCGCATCGGCCAGGTGGTCATCCCGCTGGCCGGCGGCCTGGTCGCCGCCCCGCTGGGGCCCGCCGCTGCCATCTGGCTGGTCTGCGGGCTGCTGGGGCTGGCGGCCGTGGCCAAATCAACGAGCAAGAGCTGACGCGCCTACACCTGCTGCCGCGCGGCTAACTGCTCTCCGGCGTCGGCAATGTCGCCCACCCGGTGTACGCGCAGGGAGTTGGTGGACCCGGCCTGCCCCGGGGGCGAGCCGGCGGCGATGACCACCAGGTCGTCGATGTCCGCCAGGTTCTGCTCGTAGAGCACCCGGTCCACCTGGGCCGTCATGTGGTCGGTGTGCTCGGCGAAGTCGACCAGCCGCGGCTGGATGCCCCACATCAGCGCCATCACGTTCAGGGTCGACTGCACCGGCGTGAAGGCAAACAGGGGCTTGTTCGGACGGAGCCGGGACAACCGGCGGGCCGAATCGCCGGACTGGGTGAAAACACAGATGCACCTGGCATCGAGCTGGTCCGCAATCTCCACCGCCGCACGGGTGATGGCACCGCCACGGGTTTTCGGTTTGCTGCCCAGCGGCGGAACGCGCTCCAGCCCGTGCTGCTCGGTGGACTCGATGATGCGCGCCATGGTCTGCACGGTCTCCACCGGATACTTCCCCACGCTGGTCTCGCCGGAGAGCATCACTGCATCCGCGCCGTCGAGCACGGCATTCGCGCAGTCCGACGCCTCGGCCCGGGTAGGCCGCGGATTTTCGATCATGGATTCCAGCACCTGCGTCGCCACAATCACCGGTTTCGCCGAACGGCGCGCCAGCTCGATGGCGTTCTTCTGCACCACGGGCACGTCTTCGAGCGGCAGCTCCACGCCCAGGTCCCCGCGGGCCACCATGATCGCGTCGAACGCGGCCACGATTTCGGCCAGCGCCTCCACGGCCTGCGGCTTCTCGATCTTCGCGATGACGGGAGTGCGGCGCCCCTCTTCGGCCATGATCTCGTGCACGCGCCGGATGTCGGCGGCGTTGCGTACAAAGGACAGCGCAACCATGTCGACGCCGGTCCGCAGCGCCCAGCGCAGGTCGGCCTCGTCCTTGTCGCTCAGGGCCGGGACGTTGACCGCGACCCCCGGGAGGTTGATGCCCTTGTTGTTGGAGACGGCGCCGGGCACCGTGACCTCCGTGACCACGCGGGCGTCATCAACGGCGACGGCGCGCAGGGCAACCTTCCCGTCGTCGATCAGCAGCGTATCGCCCACGGTGACGTCCTGCGGCAGGCCTTTGTGCGTCGTCGAGCAGATTTCCGCGGTGCCGGCCACGTCGTCGGTAGTGATGGTGAACGTGTCCCCGACGCGGAGATCGTGCGGGCCGGCGGCGAACCTGCCCAGCCGGATCTTCGGCCCCTGCAGATCGGCGAAGATGGCGATCGGCTGGTCCAGCTCGGCCGCGGCCTTGCGGATATTGTTGTACGTCTCCTCATGCACCGCGTGCTCGCCGTGGCTCATGTTCAAACGTGCGACGTCGACT
Organism: Arthrobacter sp. Soil_C_60; assembly: GCF_057656375.1. NCBI lineage: Bacteria > Bacillati > Actinomycetota > Actinomycetes > Micrococcales > Micrococcaceae > Arthrobacter > Arthrobacter sp. Soil_C_60. The sequence continues at coordinate 117,226 of NZ_JBDGKM010000005.1, forward strand.
CCCGCCCTCAGGAGCGCCACCGTACTTTCGTAGGTGGCAACGGAAGGGCCGAACGTGGCAATGATCTTTGCCTGTCTCATGGTGTCTCCTCTAGCCCCGGCCGATGTACGGCATTCCGGAAGCGGTAATGGTGAGCTGGTTGATGTTCGCCTGGGCCGGCAGCGTGGCCATGAGGACCACCGCGCGGGCGGCTTCTTCGACGTCGAATGTCGGCTCGACGCGTCTGCTGCCGTCCGGCTGCAGGGCGCCGTCGCTGATGCCCGCGCCGTGCAGGAGGCCGGTCGAGGTGTTGCCGATATCGATCTGGCCGCAGCTGATGCCGTACGGCCTGCCGTCGAGTTCGATGGACTTCGTCAGCCCGGTCAAGGCGTGTTTGGTCGCCGCGTACGCCACCGAGCGCGGCCGCGGCGTGTGCGCGGAAATGGAGCCATTGTTGATGATCCTGCCACCTTGCGGCTGCTGCGCCTTCATCTGCCGGAACGCCGCCGCGGCACATAGCATGGCACCGGTAAGGTTCACCTCCACCGTGTCGTTCCAGTCCGCCAGGCTGATCTCGTCGATGCCGGCCGCCGGGCCGAAGGTGCCGGCATTGTTGAAGAGCAGGTCGAGGCGGCCCCAGCGCTCACGCACTGTATTGAAGAGTCGGTCCACGGCTTCTGGATCAGTGATGTCGGTCGGAACCACCAGTGCCGCCGGGTTGTCCTCGGCGGTCTCCGCGAGCAGTTCCGGGCGCCGACCGGCCAGCGCAACGGAACAGCCGGCCGCGAGCAGCTGACGCGCCACGGCGCGGCCAATGCCGGATCCGGCGCCGGTAACGACGGCGGTGCCCACCAGGGGTGCCGAAGCTTGGGATGTCATCTGCTCTCCTTACAGGGCGTGTTCGTCATAACGTTGACAGGGAACGCACAACATCGTTCACTGTATCTTACATAACGGAATAAACATTCCGCTTTGTGGAAATAAGAAATGAGACGGCAGGAGAACTCTGTCCTCAATGGAGAGGTAGCACATGACTGTTATTGATGAGACGCCGGCTATCCTGAGCGCGCTCGCCGACCAGTTCCCGGACCGCGATCCGGAAGAGACCGCGGAGTGGTCCGAATCGCTGGACCAACTGATCAGCACGCAGGGTACCGCCCGGGCCCAGTTCATCATGCGCTCGCTCCTGCAGCGGGCAGGAGCCCAGAGCGTCGGCGTGCCTATGGTGACCACCACGGACTACGTCAACACTATCCCCGCAGACCAGGAGCCGCACTACCCTGGCAATGAAGAAATCGAGCGGAAGTACCGGGCCTGGATGCGCTGGAATGCCGCGGTCATGGTCCACCGTGCACAGCGTCCGGAAATAGGCGTCGGCGGACATATCTCTACTTATGCCGGCGCGGCCACGCTCTACGAGGTTGGTTTTAACCACTTCTTCCGCGGCAAGGACCACCCCGGTGGCGGCGACCAGGTCTTCTTCCAGGGACATGCCTCGCCCGGCATGTATGCACGCGCCTTCATGGAAGGCCGGCTCACCGAGGAGGACCTGGACGGTTTCCGGCAGGAGAAGTCGAAGGCCGGCCATGCGCTCTCCTCTTATCCGCACCCGCGGCTGATGCCCCATTTCTGGGAGTTCCCCACCGTTTCCATGGGCATCGGGCCGATGAACGCCATCTACCAGGCGCAGTCCAACCGCTACCTGCACAACCGCGGCATCAAGGACACCTCCGACCAGCACGTCTGGGCCTTCCTTGGCGACGGCGAAATGGACGAGCCGGAAAGCCGCGGGCTGCTGCAGCTCGCCGCCAACGAAAAGCTGGACAACCTCACGTTCGTGGTCAACTGCAACCTGCAGCGCCTGGACGGGCCGGTGCGCGGCAACGGCAAGATCATGCAGGAACTCGAGGCCTTCTTCCGTGGTGCCGGCTGGAACGTGGTGAAGGTGGTCTGGGGCCGCGAATGGGACGACCTGCTGGCCAAGGACACCGACGGCGCGCTCGTGGACATCATGAACGAGACCCCCGACGGCGACTACCAGACCTACAAGGCGGAATCGGGCGGCTTCGTCCGCGACCAATTCTTCGGCAAGACCCCGCAGACCAAGGCCATGGTCGCGGACCTGAGCGATGGCGAGATCTGGAACCTCAAGCGCGGCGGCCACGACTACCACAAGGTCTACGCTGCCTATAAGGAGGCAACCGAGTTCAAGGGCAAGCCCACGGTGGTCCTGGTCAAGACGGTCAAGGGCTACGGGCTCGGCCCGCACTTCGAGGGCCGCAATGCAACCCACCAGATGAAGAAGCTGACCCTGCAGGACCTGAAGGACTTCCGCGATTACCTGCGGATCCCCATCAGTGACGAGCAGCTCGAGGCCGATCCCTACCGCCCGCCGTACTACCACCCGGGTGCGGACGCACCGGAGATCCAGTACCTGATGGACCGGCGTGCAGCCCTCGGCGGTTCCGTGCCGGAGCGCCGTAGCAAGCACGCGGAGATCAAGCTCCCGGAGGCGAAGGCGTACGAGGTCGCCAAGCGCGGTTCCGGCAAGCAGCAGGCGGCCACTACCATGGCGTTCGTGAGGCTGCTGAAGGATCTGATGCGGGACAAGGAATTCGGCAACCGTGTGGTTCCGGTGGTCCCGGATGAGTCGCGGACCTTCGGTATGGACGCGTTCTTCCCGACGGCGAAGATCTACAACCCCGGCGGCCAGAACTACCTCTCGGTGGACCGTGACCTGGTGCTGGCCTACAAGGAGTCACCGGCCGGGCAGCTGATCCATCCGGGCATCAACGAGGCCGGCGCGGTCGCGGCCTTCACCGCCGCCGGCACTGCCTATGCCACGCATGGCGAACCGCTGGTGCCGATCTACGTGTTCTACTCGATGTTCGGTTTCCAGCGCACGGGCGATTCCTTCTGGGCTGCCGCCGACCAGATGACCCGCGGCTTCATCATCGGCGCCACGGCCGGCCGGACCACCCTGACGGGGGAGGGGCTGCAGCACGCCGACGGCCATTCGCCGGTGCTCGCGGCGACCAATCCCGCCGTCGTTACCTATGACCCGGCCTTCGGCTACGAGATCGGCCACATCATGCGGGCAGGGCTGGAGCGCATGTACGGCGGCAACCATCCCGATCCGAACGTCATGTACTACCTCACCGTGTACAACGAGCCGATCGTCCAGCCGGCTGAGCCGGAAGGTTTGGACATCGACGGCGTCCTTGGCGGCATCTACAAGCTGAAGGCCGCGGAAGCCCAGGGGCCGAAGACCCAGCTGCTGGCATCCGGCGTCGCGGTTCCGTGGGCTCTGGAGGCACAGCGCATCCTGGCCGAGGACTGGGGTGTCAGCGCCGACGTGTGGTCCGTGACCAGCTGGAATGAACTGCGCCGCGATGGCCTGGCTGCGGAACGGGAGATGTTCCTGAACCCCGGTTCCGAAGCGCGCAAACCGTTCGTCGCGCAACAGCTCGAAGGCGCCGAGGGGCCGGTCGTTGCGGTCTCCGACTACATGTCGCAGGTGCCCGACCAGATCCGCCAGTACGTGCCGAACGACTTTGCCACCCTTGGCGCTGACGGCTTCGGGTTCTCGGATACGCGGGCCGCGGCACGCCGTTTCTTCAGCATCGACGCCCACTCCGTGGTGGTCCGTGCCCTGCAGCTCCTCGCTGCGCAGGGCAAGGTGCCCGCCGACGCCCCGGCCGAAGCCTTCCGCCGGTACCGTCTGGACGACGTCAACGCGGGAACCTCGGGCAGTGCCGGAGGCGACGCCTAAGGCTGTGAAGAGCGATTAAAAGAGTGAGGGCGGATCCCGTAGGATCCGCCCTCACTCTTTTGGCTCTGCGAGCCCTTGCTTTAGGTGTTGCTAGCCGCGGGTGGCGCGAGCCAACCGGCTCGGCAGGCTCCGCAGCGTATTGAGCAGACCGCCCTGTCCGTGCCGGACGCGCGTCGGCGGAATATAGAAATCCGGGTCCGAGCCGCCGGCCTCGTAGATATGGGCCGTGGCTGACTGTCCGGTCTGGGTTTCGGGGCTGGGTGTATTCATACTGGTTCTCCAATTCCTTAGCTTCCTAAGCTCTGATTCCGAATAGCGGAAAAATAATATTGCTATATGAAAATGCTAAGGGGAGCCGGAGGGGTGGTCAAGAGGTTGAGCGCAGAAGTTTGGGGCAAGAATCCTCATGCAGGCGCTTTGGTGCCCGCTAATGTTGCCGCCGCTTCCAGGAAGGCTCCGGGGTCACTCCGGCCGTTCCTGATTCTGACAAGGATGCCAGATTGGCCGACAGAATCCTATGGGCAATGGTTTTCGCTGCGGCTTCCGAGGTAAATCGGACCGGGCGGCGAGGTTGGATTGGGCGTCGCCGTCGTAATGCTTGCGGGCCCAGGGGTAAGCCGCCGGGACTATCACCGTTTCGACCGGGGGCTTGCCCTCGTTATTCTCCGGCTGTGGCCGGCAAAAATAAATATCCGGTACCCTTGACACATACCCTGTGACACCGCTTACACTGTTTATGAAATAAAGATTCCACCATACAGAAACATCGAATCAAGTCGATTTCTATCGATGGTCAAGGGTGTTCAGCGTCTGAGGTGGATTAGATCTCTAGAAAGCTGACACCCGCAATGAATCTCGCCTCTTTTAATTCTGCCTCGGATAGCGCAGCCCTCGACGTGCTGCGCCCCTGCGTGGACATAACGCGCTGGGCCACCGAAATCATCCGTGCCCGTCCTTTCAGCAGCCGCGAAGAGCTTCTGTCGTTCGCCCAGCAGGCGGCCCAGCCCTGGACGGAAGAAGAGATCGACGCCGCCCTGGCGCACCATCCGCGCATTGGCGAAAAGGCCGCCGGCACCAGCACCGAGGCGGATATGTCCCGCAAGGAACAATCCGGCGTCGCACAGTCCGCCGAAGTCCGGGACAGGCTCCGCTCAGGCAACCAGGCGTACGAGGAAAAGTTCGACAGGGTCTTCCTGATCCGTGCCGCCGGCCGCAGCGCCGAGGAAATTCTTAGCCAGCTTGAAAAGCGGCTGCGCAATTCGCCCGACGAGGAAATCGCCGTCGTCGCCGGCCAGTTGCGCGAAATTGCCATCCTCCGACTTGAAGGAGTCATCGAAGCATGAGCGTCAGCCATGTCACCACCCACATTCTCGACACCGGGACCGGGAGGCCTGCCTCCGGTGTCAAGGCCACACTGGAAGCCAAAACGGCAACCGGCTGGCAAGAAATCGCCACGGAGCACACGGACAACGACGGCCGTATCAAGAATCTTGGCCCCGAGGCGATCGAAGCAGGGATCTACCGGATCACGTTTGAAACCGGCCCCTACTTTGGGCAGAAGGGTACGGAAACCTTCTTCCCGTTCGTGGAGCTGACCTTCGAAGTGAAGGACACAGCAGAGCACTACCACGTACCACTTCTCATCAGCCCGTTTGCATACTCAACATACCGAGGGAGCTAATCATGACCGCCACCGTGGAATCCGCCACCGGCACCCGCATCGTCCTGGGCCAGAACCAGTACGGCAAGGCCGAAGTCCGCCTGGTCAAAATCACCCGGGACACCGACCGCCACCAGATCCAGGACCTCAACGTCACCTCGCAGCTGCGCGGCGACTTCGAAGCGGCGCACACCGCCGGCGACAACGCCCACGTAGTCGCCACCGATACCCAGAAGAACACCGTCTACGCACTTGCCCGCGACGGCGTCACCACCACGGAGGAGTTCCTGCTCCGTCTTGGCAAGCACTTCACGGAGAGCTTTGACTGGGTCACCGGCGGACGCTGGTCCGCAGAGCAGTTCTTCTGGGACCGCATCAACGACCACGACCACGCCTTCTCCCGGAACAAGAGCGAAGTCCGCACCGCGGTGCTTGAGATTTCCGGCAACAAGACGACCATCGTGGCCGGCATCGAGGACCTGACCGTCCTCAAGTCCACTGGTTCGGAATTCCACGGTTTCCCGCGGGATCGGTACACCACGCTGCAGGAAACCAATGACCGGATCCTCGCCACCGATGTGACCGCGCGCTGGCGCTACAACACCCTCGACGTCGATTTCGACGCCGTCTACGCCAGCGTCCGCGCTCTGCTGCTCAAGGGATTCGCGGAGACGCACTCCCTGGCGCTGCAGCAGAGCATGTACGAAATGGGCCGTCTCGTCCTCGAGGCGCACCCGGAAATCGACGAGATCAAGATGTCGCTGCCGAACAAGCACCACTTCCTGGTGGACCTGAGCCCGTTCGGCCAGGACAACCCCAACGAAGTGTTCTACGCCGCGGACCGGCCGTACGGACTGATCGAAGCCACCATCCAGCGTGAGGGTTCCCCCGCCACGCATGAAGTCTGGGCCAATATCCCCGGATTCTGCTAGTCCACATGCCAGAGGCCGGGACGCACGCGCGCGTCCCGGCCTCTGCAGCCGACAAGGAGGTCAGCTGTGAATGCAGCAAAAACTACACGTAAGACTATAACCGGACAGCGGCCCGAGGACGAAAGGCTGCCGATCGGCAAGTCCTTTGCCTACGGTCTCCAGCACGTTTTGACCATGTACGGCGGCATCATTGCGGTGCCCCTGATTGTGGGTACAGCGGCCGGCATGAGCCAGGACGAAATCGCCCTGCTCATCGCCTCCTGCCTCTTCGTTGGCGGTGCGGCAACCATCCTGCAAAGCTACGGCGTCAAGTTCTTCGGATCGCAGCTGCCGCTGGTGCAGGGTGTTTCCTTCGCCGGCGTTGCGACCATGACAGCCATTCTGAGCGGCGGCGGCGGCATCGAGATGGTGTTCGGCTCCGTGCTGGTCGCGTCTGTGATCGGTCTGGCCATCGCGCCGTTCTTCGCGAAGGTCATCAAGTTCTTCCCGCCGGTAGTCACCGGCGTCATCATCACCACCATCGGCCTCACGCTCATGCCGGTTGCAGCCAACTGGGCCATGGGCGGCAACTCCAAGGCGGACGACTACGGCAGCCTGGCCAACATCGGGCTCGCCGCCGGAACGCTTGCCGCGGTGCTGCTGCTGAGCAAGCTCGGCAACGCGGCCATCTCCCGCCTGTCCATCCTGCTGGCCATTGTCGCCGGCACGGTCGTCGCGGCACTCCTGGGCATCGCGGACTTCTCCAACGTGGGCAACGGCGCCATCTTCGCTTTCCCGCAGCCCTTCGCCTTCGGCTGGCCGGTGTTCGACCTCGCAGCCATCATCTCGATGACCATCGTCATCCTCGTCACGATGACGGAAACGACGGCGGACATCCTGGCGGTCGGCGAAATCGCCAAGACCAAGGTCAACTCGCGGCGCATCGCGGACGGTCTGCGGGCCGACATGCTCTCCAGCGCCCTGGCACCCGTGTTCAACTCCTTCACGCAGACCGCTTTCGCCCAGAACGTCGGGCTGGTGGCCATCACCGGCGTCAAGAGCCGCTTCGTGGTGACCGCCGGCGGCGTGATCATGCTGGTCCTGGGGCTGCTGCCGATCCTCGGCCGCGTTGTCGCAGCCGTACCGACGCCCGTCCTCGGCGGCGCCGGCATCGTCCTCTTCGGCACGGTGGCCGCCAGCGGCATCCGCACGCTGTCCAAGGTGGACTACAAAGACAACATGAACATGATCATCGTGGCCGTGTCGCTGGCCTTCGGCATGATCCCCGTGGTGTCGCCGACCTTCTACGATGAGTTCCCCACCTGGTTCGGCATCATCTTCCACTCCGGCATCAGCTCCGCCGCCATCATGGCCGTGCTGCTGAACCTGCTCTTCAACCATCTGAAGGCCGGAAACTCGGATCAGCAGTCCTCGCTGGTGGCCAGCCCGCCGCGCATGGTCCGCGAGGACGAGCTGCAGGCGCTGCAGGACGGCGACTACTACCAGGGCGGCAAGCTTATGGCCGCGGACGGCACCGAGATCCCGGTGGTCACCGCCCAGCAGTACCAGATCGTCAAGGAAAAGCTGGATAAGGGCGAGATCAGCTGCCCCGAGGACATCCGCAGGATCTGCGACGGCGAAGCCGCAAAGGAACACTAGCCAACATACCTCTGGGCCGGTCCCGCTCCGCATCCCGCGGACCGGGACCGGCTCGAAACGATCTCCTGGATCAGCAGACAGGACAACACTGAGCTGGCGGCATCGCCGTCGTTATTTGCCAACGCTCGGCGCCAAGACCTGTACCTGACAAGGAGCATCATGACTGCACGTACCTGGGTGAAGAACCCGCTGGCCATTTTCACCGCCAACAACGACGACGCCGCGGGCGGTTTGGTGGTCGAAGGCGGCGAAATCGTCGAGCTCGTGGCCGCCGGCCAGACACCGCGCGGACCTTGGACAACCGTGTTCGACGCCCGGCAGCACGTGGTGCTGCCGGGCCTGGTCAACACGCACCACCATTTCTACCAAACGCTCACCCGGGCGTGGGCGCCGGTGGTCAACGTGCCGCTGTTCCCGTGGCTGATCAACCTGTATCCGGTCTGGGCCCGCCTGACTCCGCGCTACCTGGAGCTCGCCACCAAGGCGGCGCTGGCCGAACTGCTGCTCTCCGGCTGCACCACGGCGGCGGACCATCACTACCTCTTTCCCGCCGGCATGGAGGACTCCATCGACGTCCAGGTGCAGGTGGTGCGCGAGCTGGGGATGCGTGCCATGCTCACCCGCGGCTCCATGACCCTCGGCGAGGACGACGGCGGCCTGCCGCCCCAGCGCACAGTCCAGGCTCCCGACGTGATCCTCGCCGACAGCGAAAGGCTGATCGGGCGCTACCACGAACGCGGGCCCGGCGCGCAGATCCAGATCGCGCTGGCCCCTTGTTCGCCGTTCTCCGTCACTCCGGAGATCATGAAAGACAGTGCCGCCCTCGCCGTGCAGCATGACGTCCGGCTGCACACGCATCTGGCGGAAACCATCGACGAAGAGGACTTCTGCCTCGAACGGTTCGGCCTGCGGCCACTCGACTATCTCGAAAGCGTGGACTGGCTGGCACCGCGGACCTGGCTGGGCCATGGCATCCACTTCAGCGATGCCGAGGTCGCGCAGCTCGGGACCGCCGGGGTCGGCGTAGCGCATTGCCCCAGCTCCAACATGCGGCTGGCTTCCGGCATCTGCCGTGCCATCGAACTGGAGGACGCCGGCGTCAACGTGGGGCTGGGCGTGGACGGATCGGCATCGAACGACGGCTCCAACATGATTCTCGAGGCCAAGCAGGCCTTGTATCTGCAGCGGCTGCGCTACGGCGCCGAGCTTGCGACGCCGGAGCGCGCACTCGGCTGGGCCACCAAAGGGTCCGCCCGTGCGCTGGGACGTACCGATATCGGCGAGATCGCCGTCGGAAAGCAGGCCGATCTGGCGTTCTTCAAGCTGGACGAACTGCGCTTTTCGGGCAGCCATGACCCGCTCTCCGCGTTGCTGTTGTGCGGCGCGGACCGGGCTGACCGAGTCATGGTCGGCGGCCAATGGCGCGTGGTGGACGGGCAGATCGAGGGGCTGGATCTCCAGGAACTGATCACAGACCACTCCAAAGCCGCCCGGGAGCTAGTCGCCGGCTGAGCAACTCAGCGGTGGTCAGACGTGCTGGTCCACGATGATCGGGTTGCCATCCGGGTCCAGCACAATGAAGCTCGCCGGCCCGGTCGTCTCCTCGTCTGCCTCTGCAACGAATAGTGTGCCTTGGGCTTTCAGCTGACGCTGGAGTTCGCGCACGTCGGTGTAGGAGTCCAGCTCCTGCGCGTCCTGATTCCAGCCGGGGTTGAACGTCAGCGCATTCTGCTCAAACATCCCTTGGAAGAGCCCGACGACGGCCTCGCCATTCTTCAGAATCAGCCAGTTCTGCGTGAGATCGCCACCGTGTTTGCTGAAGCCGAGCTTTTCGTAGAACGCTGCAGAAGCCTCGATGTCCTTGACGGCCAGGCTGATCGAGAAGGCGCCGAGTTGCATGTGTTACTCCCTTTTCCGGAAAGATGAATTCTGCGGATCATAGTCACAGCTGACCCTAAACCAACACCTGGATGATCCAGACCTGGGCGATCGGCGCTGCGGCGCCAGAACCTTCGGAGCAGACAAAAATTGGCTCAAACGATAGCTGGTCGGTGCGCACCGCTGGAAATTTCCAAGTTTTTACGGCAAGAATGGCACTTATGGAATCTTCCCGTGTCCCTTCACGCCGTTCGCTCCTGACCGTAAGTGCCGCCGCAGGAACGGCTGGCGTCCTTGCCGGCTGCTCGCCCTTCCAGAATCTTGTCGGAGATAAGAGCGGCGAACCGGCGGCCGTCGGCGCCGAGGGAACGCCGGTTCGGGCGGGCAAGCTCAGCGAGGTTCCGGTCGGCGGCTCCGCCAATATGGAGGTTGAAGGAAAACCGATCCTGATCCACCGCCCCGACGAGGAAACGGTCCTCGCCTACAGCGCCGAATGCACCCACCAGGGCTGCAAGGTGGCGGCGACGGAAAGTGAGATCGCTTGTCCATGCCACAACTCGACCTTCGCGCTGACAGATGGCGCAGTTACGGGTGGGCCGGCTCCCGCGCCGCTGCCCCGATTTGCTGCAGCGATCGACGGCGATTGGATCACCGTCGTCGTTTAGCCGATAAGTGAGACCCCAAGGCTGGCGAAGACGCCGAAGGCGACGCCCCACAGGATGATCGAGACGATCTGCCACAAAATAACCGCATTCTTCGACGCTCCGAATGAGACCATAGCGGCCGAGGTGATCTGACTCGGCAGGATGGTCTGGCCCAGCAGGCTCACGCCCGCGACGCCATATTTGTCGAACTGTGCCCGCAGCTTCAGTCGGCGGGCCGAGGGCTCTTTGGGTGCCTTACCGCTGACTACCTTCGAGCGCACGCCATGGGCGCTGAGCACGAACAGCAGCATGGAGATCACGTTGCCGACGATAGCGGCTGCGATCGCGATAACCGGATTGATGCCGGCGAGTATGCCGATGACGGAGCCGAAGTAGGACTCAATGAACGGAATGGCGGCTGCGAGTATCACACCCACCCACTGAAGCACTGTGGGAAGCGAGGCCGTGAAGTCCTGCAGCGCGTCGATCATGAATCTTTCCTCTCATGGTGTGGACCGCGGAGCGATGTCCCTGGGCGTCGGTCTGGAACGGGTGCTCAAGACCAATGACGAGCCTAGTTAAGACCGTCCGGCGGATGATGCGTCGAGAGGATGATCTTCGTGCACGGGTTATCCCTGGCGGTGGCGGTCCGGCAGGGGAAGGATCGATCGTGATCAGCCGGCCGGAACTTGGCTCTGCTTCCGGGCGTAGGCCCTAGCTGCCCGGACCCGGTCGCCACATCGGGTGGAGCACCAGTATCGGCGCGCGTGGGTGCGCAATATGAAGCGGTCGCAGGGGCTTGCTTCGCAGCGGGCAAGCAGTCCTGCTTGATTCCCGGTAAGCAATGATGCGGCGTCCTCGGCGATTTGGGCCATCGCGTGTTCGACGAGCTGTGTGACCGGATGCTGTGGAGCCCGGTGGAGGCCCTTCTGCGGCTCATACCGCAGCAGCGGTGCGCTGGCCACCGTCGTGAGGGCTCGATTAAGGCCATCCAGAGCCTGGGGATCAGGAGCGCTGCCGTCTACCTGGGTGGTGAAGACCGCACGCAGGTTGCTCCGCAAGGCTGCCAGCTGCGTCTGACAATACGCCAGCAGAGCCGTTTCATCGGGAACGAGCTGGTGGCTGATGAGCCATTCGGTGGCTTCCTCCGGGCTGCCTATTTCGTCCACACTGTGCCCGCCAGGAAGCGTGACGGTGCTGTCAGCCAGGGCGAGACTCGTATGCTGCTCGGCTCCTGGGGCGGCTGGAAGAGGGATCTTTGACATGCATCTCATGCTATCAGCTGGGATTTTCCGTGACGTTCCGGCAGTTGAGTATCACGCTGAATTGTCGTTGCTTTCCTGGGGATTTGGAGAAACCCCTGTAATCCAGGCGCCACTTTTTGGTGACGACGGTGATGATCGCGGTGGCGAGCATGAATTACTCCGTTAGGCGCGCGTGATTGTCCCCAACTTCGGGCGATGCGGCGACACGATATCCAGGAGTCGGAATCGATACAGTGCAGCAACACCAGCCAGAGGACCAATCAAGAGGATGAGGAATGCGTACTGCCACCCCACGAACACGGCGGTGATCGGAACGATCTGGATGGAAGCGATCGTGACGAGGAATCCGAGGGCGGTCTGTATTGTCAGGGCGGTACCGACATGCTCTGGTTCGGCCACTTCGCTCAAGAGCGTGGAGAACACTCCGGAATCAGCGATCACTGCAGCACCCCAGAGGGAACAGAAGGTGATGAGCACCGGCCAAGAGGCATCAAAGAAGGCTGCAGATAGGATGCAACAACCACCGCTGATCGCAAGAGAAAGCCCCGCAGTCACGGCGCGACCGTGGCGATCAGCGGCCCAACCTCCAATCACGCAGCCGACTACACCGGCGACGCCGACGCAGAAAAACACGGTGCCACTAATCGACCAACCCGAGTGGGAAGTCTGATCCTGCGAGGCCAGCATGAAAGAAGGCAGCCAGGTCCACAGTGCGTAGAGTTCCCACATGTGCCCGTAATAACTTATGTTGACCAGCCGCTGGGCACGATTGCGAAGCATTCGCCGCAGGAACCCGGGATCGAGGCTCACTGAACGGCTTTCAAAAAGAGGTCCAGGGCGAACAGCCGCAGCGCACAGTATTCCTCCGGCCAAGGTTGCACCAGCAGCTACCAGCAGGACTGCCTTCCAAGAAAGTTCAAAAGCACCGATCAGGTGCGGCAACGTAGATCCCAGCGTGAGTGCGCCGATCAACAGCCCGAAGGCCCGCCCCCGTTGAGCCGGAGTTGACCAGGATGCCATTAACTTCATCCCTACCGGGTACACCCCTGCCAGAAAAACCCCGGTGGCAAACCGCAAGAGGACTGCGATGGCAAGTCCCTCGGCCCATAGCGCAAAGGCAACTGTGGCGGCGGCGGCACCGCAAGCTGACCATGCGAGTAACCAGTCTGGGCGCAGTCGGTCGGCAAGGTTGGTCAGTGCAGAAGCGGTTGCACCCAGTACAAAGCCCACCTGAGTCGACGCAGTTACCCATACTGCGGCTGCAGGGCTGATCTGCCATTCGAACTGGAGTGAGGGAACCACGGCCGAAGCCGAGAACCATACGGCTAGGGCCATTACCTGGACCCCGGCGATCAGCGCCCGTTGTCTGGGTGCCCTTTTACCGAGCTGACCCGTCACTTTGTCCGCTTCGCCGGGGTTCGCGGTAGCTTCGCCACTCATAGCGGCAATGCTTCCGTTATGTATGCGAAACGGCTACGAAGTTCTGGTTACCAGGTGACAACGCAGGCTTGTAACTGCTTGGTACGGTGGCCACATGGAGGGAGGGCGACGATGGAACTTGACTTAGAAACATTGAGGCTCTTGGAGAGTATCAATCGGACGGGAAGCCTCCGCCGCGCAGCAGAAAATGCCGGGGTTACCCAGCGAGCGGTCTCGGCACGCATCCAGCTTGCAGAAAGACGGCTTGGGCGGGCACTTGTGCGTCGTTCGCGCAACGGTTCAGAACTGACGGACGACGGTAAGCTCGTGACCGAGTGGGCCATGCCTCTTCTGGAGGCCGCTGACATCTTTGCATCGTCGGTGCGGACGCTCCGTAGCAAAGCCGATATTTGCTTGGCTGCCAGCCAATCAATTTCAGAGCAACTGCTTCCCGGGTGGATGGATGCACTCAGACAGGCCCCGGATGCTCCCACAGTTCGTCTCATTTCCGGCAGCAGCGCAGATGTCATCAAGCGAGTACGTGGACACGTGGCGACCCTGGGATTTATCGAAACGCCCGAAGTGCCAACTGACCTCGCCTCCCAGCGGATCCGGAGCGATCCCCTCGCCGTCGTAGTCTCTCCCGATCACCCATGGGCTGGACAGGGCCGCCTCATCTTACCAGCAGAACTGGCCCGCACGCCTTTGATCTGTGACGACAAGGGTTCCGGTCGCTGCACTCTCGAACTGGCACTGCAGGCCGCTGAAGTCGAAGATAGCTTGGCGTCCCCGGCCGCTATCATGACAGGAACTGGCGCGATCGCCGGTGCCGTCGCGAGCGGTATTGCTCCCGCCGTCGTGAGCCGCTCACTGGTCCGCCCCCATCTCGAAAGTGGCGCTCTGATCGAAGTCGAAATCGAGGGCATACAGCTCCACCGACCTTTCACCATGGTCTGGACCGGACAACCCGCTCGGACCTCGGCCGCCCAAAAGTTCGTCTCCATCATCACGAGCCGGACGAGCCGGACGGGCCCCGGCCCTTCCACTACCGCCGGCCAAAGGAATACAGTATGGAAAATTTAGAGGCTGTTATCGCGGAGCTCGAAGAAGCCAGCGGTCTCAAGGAAGTAGCCCAGGTGACAACCTTTGAGGGGCAGCATGAGACTGCTGGAACGATAGAAATCACGATCAGTGATCGTGGTGTCGGGCATCCTCATCGATACTCGGTTTTCGCTCGTTCTGTAGCCTTGGCGAACAGGAGTGCAGCGGGCAAATCAGCGCCGGATCTTGCCACCGCAATAGCCACCGTTCCTTGGTTCAAACTGGGGAAGAAGCAACGGTAAGGCGCAGCCTACCTCGACGGTTTGAGTACCAAGGCAGAGCCGCCTCCACGCCTTGCCGGCTCTGCCGCGGCGACCATGCTTCCGTCTGGCATGAACTCGATTGCGGTCGCCGCGCCGATCTCTGCGGCTGAGGTGAACGAGTCCCCAGCCGGCTCCAGCACATGGCCGTAGGGTTTCAGCTGGCTTTCATAGGTGTCGATGAACTCCGGTTCGGCGGTAACGCTGGCCGTGTTTCTCTGCGACGCCCGCGGTGCCGCGATCGCTTCCGGTATGTCCATGCCCAGATCCACGCGGTTCAGGATCGTCTGCAGGACGGTCGTGATGATGGTGGAGCCGCCCGGCGAACCGAGCGCGAGGAAAGGTTCACCGTCCTCGAGAAGGATGGTCGGCGACATCGAGGAGCGGGGCCGCTTCCCCGGCTCGATGCGGTTCGGGTCGGCCGGGTCGTACACGGTGGAGAAGTCGGTAAGCTCGTTGTTGAGCAGGAACCCGCGGCCGGGCACCACGATGCCGGATCCGCCGGTCTGCTCGATCGTGAGCGTGTACTCGACCACGTTTCCCCACCTGTCAGCGACCGTCAGATTGGTCGTCGAGATGTTCTCGGTGTCCTTCTCGTCTGCCGGGGCCGCGGCGGCAGCCGGGCACACGCCGTCGTACTCGGATACGTTGCCGGGTGCGACGGGTTTCTCGGCTGCCTGCAGCGGGTCGATCCGGCAGGCGCGTTCCTTGCCGAACAGAGGATCCGTGAGGGCGGCGGTGGGGACGTCGACAAAGGCCGGGTCGCCGACGTACTTGCCGCGGTCGGCGAAGGCAAGGGCGCTTGCCTCGAGGTAGTGGTGCAGGGCGCCAGCAACGGTCATCTCGGAGAGGTTGACCGTGTCCAGGATGTTCAGCGCTTCGCCGACGGTGGTGCCTCCGCTGCTCGAGGGTGCCATGCCGTAGACGTCCAGGCCGCGGTATTCCACGTGCGCTGGATCCTGGTCCAGGGCCTCGTATGCGGCCAGGTCATCCGTCGTCATGTGGCCAACCGGGACGGGCAGCTTTGTGGTGTCAGTCTTCGGCGGATCCTGAACTGTGGCCGCAATTTCCTCCGCAAGCGGCCCATCGTAAAAGGCGTCCGTGCCATGTTTGGCGAGGAGCCGGTACGTTTTGGCCAGGTCGTGGTTCTTGAAGGTCCTACCGACGGCGGGTGCGTCGCCGTCCGGAAGGAAGAGGCTTCTCGTCGAGGTGAATGCCTTGAAGCGGACCTTGTTGTCAAGGGTCTGCTGGCGGAATGTTTCATCGACTTCGAAGCCGCGGCTGGCGACCTGGATGGCTGGCTTGAGCGCTTCGCGGAGGCTCACCGTTCCCCAGCGATCGAGGGCACGCTCCCAGGTCGCCGGCGTGCCGGGTACGCCCACGGAGACGCCGCTGGTGACGAGCTCTGGTGTGAAGGGGTAGGGCTCGCCGGTCTCCGGGTCGATGAAGGCGTCGCGCGGCATCGCCGCGGGTGCGGTCTCGCGGCCGTCGATTGAGCTGACCTCGCCGGTTTCCGCGTCGTAGAACATGAAGTAACCGCCACCGCCGATCCCTGCACTATACGGTTCAGTCACACCGAGGGTTGCCGCTGCGGCTACGGCGGCGTCCACGGCATTGCCGCCCTTGCGAAGGACTCTAAGTGCTGCCGCGGATGCCTCCGGGTCGACGGTGCTTACTGCACCGCCGTAACCCCTGGCAGTTGCGGTCTTAACGGGCTCGGTCGGGTGGGCGAAGGCGGGGCTGGCAACGGTGCCGCTGGTTAGGCTCATAACCAGGGCGGCTGTAAAGGCAGCGAACCGACGTCTCAGATGTGCCATGGTCACTCCGAAAATCAAGGTGATAGGAGTTGTCGATGGGGCCCACGCTACTCTCAGGGCTCCGGCCACTCAATACTGCAGGGCGTCTCGAAGGGAGAGACGTCGGATTTATTGGGGGAGAGGCGAAGCGCTGGAGCCGGCTGCCTTGGCCCCGGGGTGCTATGTTCCACGTTCTACTCCTGAGGGCATTGTTGTTGTGGAGCGCGACGAAAAGAACAGCTGCTCATCGGCACCAGTAACGCGCTGGTAACGCCTACAACGATTTGCTATGCGGGGCGCCGTCTAACAGGTAAGTGGCGGGCTCCGCCCGGCCCGGGGCGACGATGAAGGAAGGAATGCCATTATGCTGACTGGCCCGGATCCAACGCGGCCCCCAGATGGAAACCCGGTGCCCGCAGCAGTGGAGCCGGACAAGACGGACCAAGGCGGTTCCCGGCGGGTAACCGGTGTGGACGTCGCCAGGGGCCTGGCCTTGATCGGGATAATCATCGTCAATGTTTTTCCTCAGTCGGCCGGGGGCGTAGCCACGGCGGAGTGGAATATCCTCGCGGGCCGCCCCGCAGCTCTCTTCGCGTTGATTGCGGGGATCTCCATCGCGCTGCTTACCGGCGGCAGGCGGACACCGGCAGGCCGTGAGATGACTGCGAACCGGGCCGGTCTGGCACTGCGGGCGCTGTTGATCACCTCGATCGGCCTGCTGCTCGGTCCCACGGATACCACCGTCGCGATCATCCTGCCCTACTACGGGATCCTCTTCCTGCTGGCTGTCCCGCTGCTGGGCCTGGGCCGGCGGACACTGCTGGGCCTGTCCGTTGTCTTCGCGGTCCTCGGGCCCGTGGCGATGCAACTGGTGCGCGCCACCTGGCCGGATATGCCGCAAATCCAGGACGAATACTCGTTCTCTCTAGCCGCCGCCCAGCCCGGCGTCTTCCTCACCGACATGCTGCTCACCGGGTTTTATCCCGCCCTGCCTTGGATGGCGTACATCTGTGCGGGCATCGCGGTCGGACGCATGGACCTCACCTCCCGGAAGATCGCGGCCGCCCTCGTGGCAGCCGGATCAGCGCTGGCCGCGTCCATGTGGCTGCTGTCGATGGTGCTGCTGGGCCCGGGCGGGGGCCTCAACCGGATCGTGGCCGCCACGCCCATGCTCAACAGGGAGGAGATCAATTCCATTTTGATCTTCGGAGGCAATGTAGATACCTCCGCCGAGACCCTGCCGGCCACGACCGGATGGTGGCTGGCCATCCTCTCTCCTTACACGTCCACGCCTGTCACTATCCTGCACACCCTCGGAATCGCACTGGCCGCCCTGGGCGCCGTGCTGCTGCTCGTGCCGCTGCTGGGCCGGGCCGCTGACCCCCTGGCTGCAATGGGCTCGATGACGCTGACCCTCTATTCGGCCCACGTGATCGTCCTGGCCACCGAGATCCTGGACGAGGGCCGTCCCGTTATGTCCATCACCATCCAATGCATCGTGTTCCTGCTCGCCGCAGTGCTGTGGCGCAACGCCATCGGGAAGGGCCCGCTCGAAAGCGTCGTAGCCGTTTCGACCGCCTGGCTCCGGACTTTGGTCCTCAACCGGGGGCGCCCCACCCGCCAGTCATCGAACCGTGAAGCCGGCTAGCCCGGACCTTGAACGGCCTGGCACCGCCGATAAACCAGTAAAGGGCGGTCACACCGCGCGTTTGCGCATTCACCTCTTCATTCGACCCTATCCGAGATAGATGCCGCGACCGCAAAACTGTGGGAAAACGGAGCGGAGGCGGACAAGCCATGACGTCACTTATCAGAATCCGTCGAATTCGCATCCACTGTGATTCGTCGGGTTCTCAGGTGTCATAGGCGCCGTTATCGGCGTTAGCTGTCATCGAGAATGCGGGTCAACCGGGACGCAGCCCCGGTTAGTGTTGTTGCGGCCGTGGCTACCCTAGGCCCGTCAGGTGTCTTTTGCGCGTGGCATGGATCACCGGCCGCGGCGGGATCAAGCGGATTGTTGACCATCTCTGGGTATGCAGAGGCGTTGCCGACTTCGGTCCGGCAGACCGAAATCGGCGTGTGGCCGCCCGGGTGCCGACATCGAGTGCCCGGCCTGGATTGCAGGCGGCGAGCGTGATCCGAGAACTGCGTCGGGCGAAACAAATTCCTCAAGGTGGATCAGTCCGTGACCACCTGCGCGTCGATGAGGATCGGGCCGCTGGCCTTCAGCGCTTTTTGGTACGCCTCCTCGAACTCCTCGCGAGTGCTCGTCCGCTGTGCGGGCACGCCGTAGCCCTCGGCGATGGAGACAAAGTCGATGCCGCCAAGTTCCAGGCCCGGTATGTCCGGCGTTCCCATCCGCTGGGCGAAGCCGGCGAGGGCGCCGTAGCTGGAGTTGTTAATGATGACGAACACGGTCCGTGTGTTCTGCTTTGCCGCGGTGTAAAGCGCGGTGATGCCGTAATTCGCGGAGCCGTCGCCCACGGTCGCCACGATCGTTTTCTCCGGGTCGCCGAGGGACATTCCGACCGCCACCGGGAGGCCGAATCCCAAGCCGCCCGAGGCCGGGAAGTTATACATGCCCGGCCGGTCGATGGCGATGCGCTCGAGGTAGTCCAGATCCAGGGTGGTGGTCTCGTTGACGTAGGCGACCGTGTCATTCACGTAGGCATTGAGCACCTCGAGGATTTCGGTGCCGGTCATACCGTCCGGGGAGGTCCTGGCTGGGGGCAGTTCGCGGGATCCGGGCTCACCGCGCCGCTTTCCACGGTCCTGTACGCCCTCGGCGAGGGCCTTCGCGACGCCGGCCACATCGGCGACGAAGGACCGCCCGAAGGGTGCGCGGGTCGCCTGGCGTGGATCCTGCGTGATCTGTACAACGCGGCTCCCCGCTTCTAGATAGTTGCTCGGCTCCCAGCGGTGGTACCGGAAGACGGCAGCGCCGAGGACGAGGACGACGTCGTGTCCGGCGAGGCGGTCACGCACAGATTTGATGCCCGGGACGATGACACCCTCGAAGTTCGGGTGGGTGGTCGGGAAGGGGCCCCGCGAGGGCGATGGCGCTACGTAAACGGAAGCTTCGGCCTTCTCCGCAAGCGATACGACGGCGTTGAAGACCGTCGGATCCTCGACGGCGGCGGCGTCCACTTGGGGGCCCACGACGAGTGCCAGCTTCTTGGCGCCGTCGACGGTGGCGATGAGCTCCTGCGCCATGTCGTCGGTGAGGCTGCCGGCGACGACCACCGAGCGCTCGGTGAGCAGGGCGTCGTCGGCAAGGGCAGGCTCCGCCCAGTCATCGAGCGGGACGGAGATATAGACCGGACCGCATGGCTGGGTAGAGGTTTCGAAGACAGCTTGGGCGAGGGCACGCGGCACGTCCGCGGCGGCCAGCGGCTCATGCGAGTACTTGACCAGCGGGGTCGGCAGGACCGAAGCGTCCACGCTGGCTAGCATCACCTCTTGGCCGACGGTGCGCCGGACCTGCTGTCCGGCGAGGATGACCATCGGGATGTGTCCGTAGCAGGCGTTGGTCAGGGCGCCCATGGCATTGCCCGACCCGGAGGCGGCATGGATGTTCACCAGGGCAGGCTTGCCCGTTGCACGGGCATAGCCCTCGGCCATGCCCACGACGACCTGCTCGTGCAGTCCGAGAACGAAGTTGAAACTCTCATCGAGGCCGGCGAGGAATGGAATCTCGTTGGATCCGGGGTTGCCGAAGATGGTGGTCAACCCCTGCGCGCGGAACATGTCCAGGCTCGTCTCCAGAATCGTCTTCTTGGTGGTAGCCACTCGTCACCCTTCCTCAGATTTTCGTTACTCCGATGGTAGCTTCGGGACCGGCTTGGGCACTGGCAGTGGTGCCGCATACAGGGCAAGCCCCTCCAATTTATCGCCCGTCGGGCTCGGGCTAAGGAATGCCCCGAGCCCGGCAATAAGTCTTGGCTGTCCACGGTGCGGACTTGATGACCGTGCAGTGCTACTCCACGAGCTTGCCGGCTACAGAGTCGTCAGCGTCGGCCTCGGCTAGCGAGCGGAAGGAGTCCGGGGCGGCGGCCAGGGCCTCGAAGCTGACTCCGTCAGCTGGAGACCAGACGAAGTTGCCTTGCAGCGCCGGATCCTGCTGGGGGAAGTCCGCGCGGTTGTGGCAGCCGCGCGTCTCACGGCGTTCCAGTGCGCATTCGAGCGTTGCGCGGGTCGCGAGGAGCGAACCCAGCAGATCGTAGGCGTGGGCGAGGTCGTCGAACCCGGCGATGTCGGGGCGTGCGGTGATATGTTGGGCGCGCTCTTCGAGGGCGGCAAGCTTGCGTAGACCTTCCTGCAGGCCCTGTTCGATGCGCACGACGCCGGCGTGCTCGGTCATGAGGTTGCGCACTTCGCGCTGCAGTCGCCGGGCTGACTCGGTTCCGCGTTCACTGAGCAGTGACTGCATTTCTGTGCGGGCCAGTCCGACGGCGGAGGGGTCACGGTGGACAGAGGTGCGGGAGGTGACGTACTCGGCGGCGTGCTCTCCAGTGATGCGTCCGTAGACGAGCAGCTCTATCAGCGAGTTCCCGCCCAGGCGGTTCGCACCATGCAGGCCTGAGGAAGCTTCACCGATCGCGTACAGCCCGTCCACTCCCGTGCTGTGGTCTGTCGGGGCTACCCATACTCCGCCCATGGAGTAGTGGGCGGTCGGAGCGATTTCCATCTTCGTAGTGGTGATGTCGAGCATTTGCAGGTCGATCAGGGTGCGGTAGACGCGCGGCAGCTTCTGCAGGATGACTTCCCGGGGCAGGTGGGAGACGTCCAGGTAAACGCCACCTTTCTCGGTCCCCCGGCCCGCGGCGATCTCGGTGTATCCGGCCAGGGCAACCCGGTCACGGGTGGAGAGCTCCATGCGCTCGGGGTCGTAGCGCTCCATGTATCGCTCACCCAGTGCATTGGTGAGGATGCCACCTTCTCCGCGCGCTGCCTCGGAGACGAGGGTGCCGGCGGCGTCGTCGGGTTCCAGCAGTCCGGATGGATGGAACTGGACCAGCTCGGCGTCCCGGATCCGGGCACCGGCCAGAGCGGCCAGGCGGAAGGAGTCCCCGGTGTTCTCGTCTCGTCGGGAGGAGGTATGGCGCCAGATGCGGGTGTGCCCGCCGGCTGCCAGGATCACCGCATCGGCATGGATTTGCACGGGTGTGCCGTCCACAATGTCGAATCCGTAGGCGCCGAAGATTGTTCCGTCGGCCACCAGGAGGCGGGTGATGTAGATGCTGTCGATGATCTGCACATCCAGCTCGGCCGCGCGGCGCATCAGGGTGCGTTGGATTTCCAAACCGGTGTAGTCACCGGCGTAGGCGGTGCGGCGGTACTTGTGGGCGCCGAAGAAGCGCTGTGAAATCCGCCCGTCCTTTTCCCGGGCAAAGGGCATGCCCCATTTCTCCAGATCCCCGATTCCGTCGGCGGCGTTACGCGCCACGGTTTCGACGATGGCCGGGTCAGCCAGGAAATAGGACTCGCGCAAAGTGTCGGCGGCGTGCTGCTGCCAGCTGTCCTCGGGGTCCATCGTGCCCAAGGCGGCGTTGATGCCGCCGGCTGCCAAGGTGGTGTGAGCATCGTGCTTGCGCCGCTTGCCCACAGCCAATACCTGGACCCCGCGTTGGGCTAGTTCGATCGAAGCCCGTAGTCCGGCACCACCGGTACCGATGACGAGTACGGAGGTGGACATCAGTCGTTCTGTTGAATGCTGTGTGCTCATATCGACCATGCTAGAAAGCCGCGTATGATGAGTCCAATGCATTGTTCTACTCATTGTGATGCACAAAGGCTATAATGAAACTTGAGCAGTTATCTTCCTTCGAGGCCGTGGCGCGGATGGGCCACTTCACCCGAGCTGCCGAGGAGCTCTTCCTCGCCCAACCCTCACTGAGCCGGCAAATCGCTGCTCTGGAGGCCGACCTAGGCACCAAGCTCTTCCGTCGTGGACCGGCGGGGGTGACACTAACCGACGCAGGGGAAGTGCTGTTGCCCATCGCCCGGCGGATGCTCGCTGACGCGCGGTTTGCCCGCGAGCAGATGGACGAGCTGGCCGGGCTGCGCCGCGGTCATGTCCGGCTCGGTGCCCCGCCGACTCTCTGCGTCTCACTGGTCTCCGACGTACTCGCAGCCTTCCGCGCCGCGCACCCTGGAGTGGACCTGCACATCACCGAGGCAGGCTCGCGCTCACTGGTGGACGCCCTGAACGAGAACGCACTGGACCTGGCCCTGATGGTCACCCGTGGCATGGAACCATCCGTACCGGGCACCGAACTGATCCCCCTGCTTTCCGAGGAACTGGTGGTGATCTCAGCCGCAGGCTCACCCCTGCCAGGACACACGCGGCAGCAAGACGGCGAAAGTTCGACGCCGACCGAGATCACACTGGCGGAACTGGCGCAGATCCCGCAGGTCGCGTTCAACCGCAGCTACGACCTGCGCCTGGCCACAGACGCCGCATTCTCCGCCAGCGGACTTATCCCGACGATCGCCGTCGAGGGCGCCGAGATGGACGCCGTGCTCCGATTCGCAGAACGGGGGCTGGGAGTGGCCGTCGTCCCGGCAATGGTGGTCATCGACCGCCCCGGGCTGCACAGCACGCGCCTGATTAGCCCCCAACTGACCCGAACCGTCAACCTGGCCCGGCGGATCGACGTCGAACCCTCAGCTGCGGCTGCCGCCATGCAGCGGTTCGTCTTCGATACCGTGGACCGGCTCACCGCTCCCGGCACGGATCTCGCGCGCCTGGTGACGGCCGTACCGCGAAACCGGTAAGGGCCCCGAGCCGTGAGCGGGCAGCTCGCCCGGTGTTCTGAACGAAGTACTGTTCGGGTGCGGGTAGGCAGTAAATTCTCTCCGCAAGCAAGGGGATCTTTTACCGGGCCAGCATCAGCTCCGCGCCGACGGCGATAGCCAGCCGGCAACAACCCAGTGGCGTTGAAAGGGGGCCGGGCACGCTACGCGTGGCCGGCCCCCTAAGTCTGGAATCCAAGCTAGGCTACCTTCAGCCGCGGTTATACATGACGTGTTTGGTGCGGGAGAAGTCCTCCAGGGCGTAGGTGGAGAGGTCGCGGCCGTAGCCTGAGCCCTTGAAGCCGCCCCAGGGCATTTCGGTGGCCAGGACGAGGTGCGAGTTGACCCAGACAGTGCCGAAGTCGAGCCGGCGGGGAGCCGAGAGCGAGCGGGCGGCGTTCGTGGTCCAGACGGAGGCGGCCAGTCCGTAGACGGTCTCGTTGGCCCGTTCGATGGCTTCTTCGTCGGTGCTGAAGGTTTCCACGGACACGACCGGGCCGAAGATCTCCGTGCTGGCGATCGCCGCGCCGGCGGGCACACCGGTGACGACGGTGGGTTCGATGAAGTAGCCCGGGCCCTCCATGGCGTTGCCGCCGACAGCGACTGTCAGGCCGTCCTTGCGGATGTCCTCCAGTGCGGCCAGAACCCTTTCGTAGTGGGCTTTGGAGATCATGGAACCGATTTCGACGTCGTCGCCGGCACCGGGGGCGCCGACAGAGATGTCACTGACTTCGCGGATGAGCAGTTCGGTGAACTTCTCTGCAACCGATTCATGGACGAGGACCCGGCACGCCGCGCCGCATTCCTGACCGCCGTTCCAGAACCCGGCCTCGCGGACGCCCTTGGCTGCGGCTGCCAGATCGGCATCGTCGAAGACGACGACGGGCGCTTTGCCGCCGAGTTCCAGGTGCACGCGTTTGACTGTTGAGGATGCGCTGGCGGCGACCTTTTGGCCGCTGCCAACGCTTCCGGTGATGGCGACAAGATCGATGTCCGGGTGCTCCGACATGCGGTTTCCCACCACTCGGCCCGGTCCGGTGACAATGTTCAGGACGCCGGCCGGAACCTCGGAGGCAATGAGCTCGGCGAGTTTGAGCGTGGTCAACGGCGTCTGCTCCGAGGGTTTGAGCACCATGGTGTTGCCCGCGGCCAGGACCGGAGCGATCTTCCATACGGCCATCAACAGCGGGTAGTTCCAGGGCGTGATCACGCCGACGACTCCCACCGGCTCGCGGAAGATCACCGAGGTGTGGTTATCCGCATAGTCCTCCGCACCGGGTGTGGTGAAGGCGCGTGCAGCGCCGGCTGAAAACCTGAAGGTGTCGATCGCGCTGGAGATATCGTCTTCTGTGACGGCAGCCGGTTTACCGGTGTTGGCAGCTTCAAGGGTTTCGAGAAGTTCCCGGTTGGCCTCAATGATGTCCGCGATGCGCAGAAGGACCGCGGAACGATCCTTGGGAGTCTTCGCTGCCCAGCCGGCCTTGGCCGTCACGGCAGCCGCGACGGCGGCGTCGACGTCTTCAACGGAACCGGCAGGAACCTGCATGAGGATTTCTTCAGTGGCCGGATTCTCCACGGCAACGGTTGCAGTCGAAGCCGGCGGGGTGAACGCGCCTCCGATGAACTGGCCGAAAGGAGGAAGCGATGGGACGGGAAGCTCTCCCGTCCTGCGGACGGTGAACAAGGCTGTGTCTGAGAGTGTCATGGTTTTCCTTAGTCCTGTCTTATTGTCGTGGAGGTGTGCCCCGCCGCCGCGGTCCTGGCCCCGTGCGGGGAGGGAAGTTTTTTCGGGACCGCGGCAGCAGGGCGTGACTAGTCGGGTCTGCTACTTGAGGGTGGTTGACTTTGCGTTCTTGTGTTCCCAGAAATCGGCTCCTTCGATGCCCAGGGCCTTGGGATCGAAGGTGGGATCCAGTCCCTGCTTCCGCTGATTCTCGTAGTCGCGGTAAATCTTGCGCACGAGCGGGAACAGGAAGGCCAGGCAGATGAGATTGACCCACGCGATCAGGCCAAGGCCGATGTCGCCTGCAGCCCAGATCAGTTGGGCGTTCACCACGGATCCGACGAACACGATGGCCATGGTCCCGATCTTTAGGACCGTTTTCCACACATTTCCCTGTTTGCCGTCCAGCAGGTAAAGAAGGTTTGAGTTCGCCACGTAGAAGTAGGCCAGTAGGCACGTGAAACCGAAGAGGAGTACGGCGATGGCAACGAACCCGGCTCCCCACCCCGGAACCATCGTGTCGATGGCTTCCTGGACCCAGTTGGCGCCTGCAGGGACTCCCGGCAGATTGTTGACGAGATAGCCGTCGGAACCGTCTGAGACGTTGTACTTGCCGGAGACCACCATCATGAGCCCGGTAGCCATGCAGATCAGCAGCACATCGATGTAGATGCTGAAGGTCTGGACCAGACCCTGCTTTCCGGGGTGGGAGGTGCGCGCAGCAGCCGCCGCGAACGTGGCTTCACCAAGGCCGTTCGAGGAAGCGAAAACAGCCCGCCGTACGCCCCAGGCAACAGCAGCGCCGGCGATGCCGCCCAGGATCGGGTGGATACCCAGAGCCGACTGGAAGATCAGGACCACGGCCTCAGGAACGGCGGAGATGTTGATCGCGATGACCGCCAGTGCCAGGAGGAGGTAACCGACGGCGAGGACCGGAACGAGGGTCTGGGTGACCTTGACGATGCGCTTGGTGCCGCCGAAGATGACCAGGGCGATCAGGACAGTAACGATGATGGCCGGAACCCACTTCGGCACGTTGAACGCAAGTTCGGCACTGGACGCGATCGTGCTTACCTGGAATCCGGGGAAAACGAACCCGTATCCGATCACGCCCAGGACGGCGACTAGCGCTCCGACTTTCGGCAGCTTCAGGCCGTACTTGATGTAGTACGGCATGCCACCGATGTCCTCGTTGGCCTTGCGGCGGTCCTCGTCGAGAACCTGGCGTTTGAAGGCCTGGGACAGGGTCGCCTCGGCGTAGCCGACGGTGCACCCCACGAGACCCGTGACGGCCATCCAGACCAGAGCCCCGGGCCCGCCGGCGCCGACGGCCGTCGCAACACCGGCGATACTGCCGACACCGACCCGGCTAGCCAGTGCCAAGACCAGGGCTTGGAACGATGTCAGGCCGCCGCCTTCGCTGCCGTGCTGAGTCTCCCTGAGCTGCCGGAGCATGTCGGGGATCCTTCTGAACTGCACACCTTTGGTGGCGACCGAGTAGGCGATGCCGAGGCCGAGCACCACGTAGGCCATGGGGGCCCAGATCGCGTCGGAAATGGCGGACAGAAGTTCTGCGAAGTCGACGTTGCCCATCGCTTAGCCCACCGGCTGCTTGAGGGCGGACAGGGCATGCTCCACTCGTGCGAGGTCCTCGGTGTTGAGGCCGGCGGTGGGGCGCCGGGGCGAGCCGGCTGGCAGCCCCTGCAGGGCCAGTCCGGCCTTGACGGACGGGATGAACGGCACGGAGAGGAGCGCGTCGATGACCGGGTACACCGCATTCCACAGTTCACGGGCACCGGTGAGGTCGCCTTCGGCGATCCGGCGGCTGACGGTGACGATTTCTTCCGGCACGACGTTGGCTGCCCCGGCCATCACTCCGGCCGCGCCTTCGGCGAGGGCGCTGTAAATGTAGGCGTCCCAGCCGATGAAGGTGCCGATAACATCACTATGGTGGTGGATCAGCTGCAGTGCCTGTTCCCAGTTCGCGCTGGAGTCCTTGATGTAGCGGATGTTCTCCACGTCTTCAGCCAGCGAACGGACCGTGGCCGGGTCGAGGTTGACACCCGTGACGTCCGGGATGTTGTAGAGCATGACGGGAAGCTCAACCGACCCGGCGACGTCCTTGATGTAGGTGACGGTTTCGGCCACGGAGAGCGGCTCGTAGTACGGGGTGATGAGCATCAGCACGTCGGCGCCGGATTTCTCCGCTGCTTTCGAGAGGCGGATGGCTTCGGCTGTCGAGGCGGCCCCGGTCTGGGCGATGACGGGGACCCGCCCCTTGGTGTGCTCGATGACCGTGTCGATCAGTAGCAGCCGCTCCTCGGAGGACAAGGCACCGACTTCGCCGGTCGAGCCTGCCGCGACGACGCCGTCGACTCCCGCATTGATGGAGCGGTCGACAATCTGGCGCAGGGTCGCGACGTCGATGGTTTCGTCCTGGTTGAACGGGGTGGACAGGGCGGTGAGGACACCGGTGAGTTCCTTGGACATGAATGTTTCCTCTTTCTAAGTGTGGCGTGGTGTAACGATGGGGTTCAAGCGGCGATGGACACGCCGGAAGGCAGCTGTGCCTGGCGCTGCGTGGCCAGCAGGCTGGCGGCTTCCTGGGCTGCGGAGAACCCGGAGGTGATCGAGCTTTCGGTGTAGAGGGTTCCGAGGAAGTCGCCGGCCAGGAAGACCCGGTCCGTTCCCTGCATGAGCGTTGACTGGAGCTTGGCGCGGCCTGGGAAGCAATAGGGGGAAGCGACCTTCCACCGTTCGGTCTTGGCCTCGACGACGCTGTCGGCGAATCCGTGGCCGAGCACTTGGTCGAGATCGGTGAGGTGGGTCTGGATGACTTCTTCTTCGCTCTTCTCCAGCAGGGCGCGCCCGAGGCTGGCCGGGGAGAAAGTCATGAAGCTGCCGCCGGGTTTGCGTACGGACTCGGTTCCGCGGACGATGCTCGCCTGGTTCAGTGCGATCGCGAACGAGCGTTTCGGCGCCGCAATGGCGTAAATGTCGTCCCAGGGCCGGGCGGAGGTCTCGTCGGTCAGGAAGGCCGTACTGACGTGCGGACCGTACTTGATCTGGCTGAGCGCACCGCGCAGGTCCTCCGGGAGGTCCACCCCAATCTTGTGCGAGACATCGGCGGTGGTCGCGAGGACGACGGTGCGGGCCTCCACTTCCTTCTCGACGCCGCCCTGGCTGTACCGGACGAGGACGGAGTCTTTCTTGTGTACGACCTCCTGCACGGTGGCTCCGAGCTGGATGCGGTCGTGCAGGGAGGCCGCGATCGATTCGGTCAGGGTCGACGGGCCGCCGACGATACCCCGGTTGAGGCCCTGGCCGATTCCCAGTACCAGGCTGAAGTAGCCGATTCCGGCGCCGGCAGAGATCTCATTCATGTCACCGGCCGAGCGAGTGACGGTGGTCTTGAACAGTGCGGCTGCGTCTTCGGACAGGTTGCCGATGAAGTCGAGGAATGAATTCTCGTTCTCAAAGTCGTAGATGCGCTGCTGGCGCGTCGCACCGGATTCACCGGAGCGCTTCTTCACGACCCTGGTGTACTTGGCGACGCCGCTGACGACCTTCATGCCGGCCCGCAGCGTGTCGAAGCGGGATGAAAGGGACATTGGGATGCGGAACGGGTAGCTGGCGATGTGACCTTCGCGAATGAACTTGCCGTTCATTGACAAGGCCTGGAGGGATCCGGGGATCTGAACGGCTGTTACGCCGACTTCGTTGAGAAGGGCATCGGTCGACGATCCGGGCCCTGCGAAGACGTGCCCGCCCCAGTTCAACCAATAGGCGCCCCGGCGCTCCGAGCGGATCCGCCCGCCGACACGCTCGTCGGATTCCAGCAGGAGCGTGTCCCAGTGACGCAGGCGCCACCCGGCCGAAAGACCGGCGAGTCCGGCGCCGACGATGACTACATCTTTCATATGTGTGCACTTTCCATTTCAGGGGGATGTGGGGGTGCCAGGACCGTGAGCCGAGGCAACGGGTGGGGGAGGCGGAAGAGGCAAATGGCACAGATGCGCCCAACACTTCTCCCTTGGCTAGCAGAGGCGTCCATGACCTGCGAGCCGCGGGAACTGACCTCCGAAAGCGGTGTGCTCCCGCTCACAGTTAAAAGATACTACATTGTATGATTAATGCAATAGGCTTTTTCGCCCATGTCGGAGTAAGCCGAGAATCCCTTGTCAGGGCATGACAGAGTGTTTTGTAACTCAGGGGCAGGAAGAACCCTGCCCCGTCATGGAGGCGGGTCGGTAGAAGGCAGGGGCCGCGGGGCGGGGTGGACTACTTCCGGAGGCTGATGAGCTTCCAGGGCAGGCGTGTCGGATTCTCCGGGGAGACGTCTATGGAATCCTCCACGCGACTCAGGTCTTCTTCCAGCAGCAGGATGCCGGTGGCGATGCGTGCGTCATTGGACGCGATGACCCGGCCCTTGGGACCGAGTAGAACCACCGAAGGCTCACGCAACTGCAGTGCCCGGAGGAAGACGCGTTCAAGGTTCGCCAAGGTGAGGTCGCCGCCAAGGATATGCGTGCCTTGCGGTGTCGCGGCGGGGACACAGAGCGTGATGATGTTGGTGTTGATACCGCCAAGATCCACGTAGGGTCCCACGGCTACCGGTCTGCCGCTGGCAGAGGGGAGGGTGAACCATTCCCGGCGAATGTAATCGTAATAATTCAGTGAGTCGGGGTTGAGGTCGTGCGTAACGAACCGCATGTCCCCTGAGGAGGCGGAAGGGTGCGCCCGCCACCATTCCAGCCAGTGCGGTGCCTCGGGGAGGCTCTGCGGAGCGTAGGCAATGCCGCCACCGACAATCAGGCCGGAGTGCCGCTTGATGAAATCGGCCAGGTCCTGCTTCAAAAACGCGAACGCGCTGCGCCGGGGGACGCCGGAAGCATTGGCAGCTGCGGCGGAAACGGATGCGGCGATCTTTTCAAGGTCCTCGAAGACGGCGTTGATGCCGGCGGCAAGGGTCCCGGCCGTCCGCTCAAGAGTTTCTCTTACGGGTTCCACGTCACGTACCTTGCTCGGGCAGCATGGTCAGGTCCATATGCCGCTCTATCAGATATTCCGTCTGGCTTCGGCTGTGGAGCTCGGCAGCGGCTGCCGCGGCGTCGCCGTCCTTGGCCCGGATGGCGTCCACGATGGCCTCATGCTCTTTCGCCATTGCGTCTTGGTTGCCGGTCCGGTCCGGATGGGCCCACCAGAGGGTCATCAGCTCGGCTTCCAGCTGGAGCGCGGCCGAGGTCAGTCGGCTCGACTGGGCTGCGATGCTGACCGCCACGTGAAAACGGCTGTCCATGCGGCGCCGGGCCCGCTCGTCCACGGTGTCACGGTGATGGCGCACCAGGTCCTCGAGATGTTCGACGTTCTGGGGATCCGCGCGGCTGGCGGCGAGGCGGGCAGACATCGAGGCGATGGCGGCGCCCAGGTCACCGAGGTCCCGGAGGGCTTCGGTGCTTGTTTCGCGCAGCTTGTGCTGCAGCTGCGTGTCCGTCAGTTCGATCTGGCGGCGGATGACGCTGCCGCCGCTGCGTCCACGGCTGGTCTCGATGAGCCCTTTGGTGCGGAGGGCTGTCAGAGCCTGCCGCAGCGTAATGGGTGAAATGCCGAGCTCGGCAGCCAGTACCGACTCCGTCGGGAGCCGGTCTCCTTCAGCGAGGATGCCCATCAGGATCGCGGTTTCGATCTGGTACGAGACCTGATCCGCACGGCCCAGGCCCTCGGGTTCGCTGCCTCGCAGCAGGAGCAGCAGGTCCAAGGCAGAGGTGGAAATCACCGTGCTCTGCATTCGCGCCCTCCCAACCCTCCGGCCAGCAAACACGGCCCGGAGCCATGCATTCCTATTACCTTCAATCTTTGCATATTACGCAATTGCTAAGGACGCATTCTGGAGCCATAAAACCCGGAGGAACCGGGGGAAGCGCTCAGTTTGTGTGAATGCCTCTTCCCGGAGAGTGTTGACTGGGTCACAATTCCTGCCATATCGTTCGGTGGGCACTGATATATCACCACTCCGCAGGAAGTAGATATGGCACAAACATCCCCCACACAAGCGCATCTGGCCACAGTCGAGAAGACAAGCCTTCCACGCGTCCTCACGTACGCGGGTGCAATCGTCGCGTTCCTCATCGGCTCCGGATTCGCTACCGGCCAGGAAATCCTCCAGTACTTCACCTCTTACGGATACTGGGGCGTCTTCGGCACAGGAATCCTGGTCCTGATCCTGATGACGTATGTGGCGATCGAGTTCTTCACTGTCGGCCAGGCAAAGAAGTTGGAGCGGCCGTCGCTGATTTTCCACTACTACTGCGGCAAGCATCTCGGAACGTTCTTCGATTTCTTCTCGATCCTCTTCGTGTTCCTGAGCTTCACAGTGATGGTTGCCGGCTCCGGCGCCGTCTTCGAAGAGCACTACGGCGTGTCGAAGTACATCGGCGGCATCGGGTTGGCCGTAGCGGTCGGCATCAGCGTGTGGTTCGGTTTGAAGAGCCTGGTTGACGTCATCGGCAAGATCGGCCCCCTGATCGTCGTTATCGCGATCGCACTAGGCATCGTAGGGATTGTCCAGAATCCGGCCGGGATCGCCGAGGGCAACACACTGCTGCCCGGGCTGGAGCTGACCCAGGCTTCGACGAACTGGTTCATGTCCGGGCTGTCCTACGTGGGCTTCTGCATGCTGTGGCTGGCAGCCTTCCTCACCGCGCTGGGCAAAACGGCGCGCAGCCGCAGGGAAGCCGCCTCGGGCGGTCTGGTCGGGGCGATTGCCTTTTCGGTGGCCTGCATCATCGTCGGCCTGGGCCTGCTCGCAAACATCACGCGGGTCGGCGGCACCGAGATCCCCATGCTCGTTCTGGCCAGCGACGTGGGCCCGCTGCTCGCCTCCGGGATCTCGGTGATGATCCTTGCCGGCATCTACACGACGGCGGTCCCGTTGCTGTGGACCGTCTCGTCACGCTTCTTCGCCGACAAGACGCCCCGCTTCAAGTACCTGACCATCGCTCTCGCGGCAGCCGGAACCGTGATCGGCCTCCTCCTGCCGTTCTCCCAGATGGTTAATCTCGTGTACGTGATCAACGGTTACGTCGGCATCCTGCTGCTTGTTCTAATGCTGGTCAAGACCGGTACGCGGATGGTCAAGCGCCAGCCGCTCTGACAGTGGCACCGCACGAAGTCATAGCATGGTGATGATCTGACCGGTTGAGCTACTCGACGAAACGTGCACAGCCAATGTGCGGTCCGAGGAAGGCCCGGAACAGCCATGGTTCCGGGCCTTCCTGCTGTCCTTACTGCGAGGGCATGAAATTTCCTGGCAAGCCCAGCGAAGGATCTTTTACCATGCCAGCATCAGATCCGCGCCGACGGCGGGTACGTGGCCTGCGTCCTTCAGTGCCAGGTAAATGCGGTCCCGTGCCAACGGCAGCGAGGTGAAGCGGATTCCTGTTGCCGCCCGGAGGGCGTTGGCCAGGGCTGGCGCTACCGGGTTGAAGGGGCTTTCGCTCATGGACTTGGCGCCGAGCGGGCCGAGTTCGTCGGAGGTGCGGGCAAAGTACACTTCGCTGCGCGGCACGTCCGCGAAGGTGGGGATATGGTACTGGCGCAGGATATCGGTGGTGACCGCGCCGCCGTCGTCAATCCGGACCTCTTCGTAGAGCGCGGCTCCCAGCGCCTGCGCGATTCCGCCTTCGATCTGACCGCGGCATTGGCGGGGATTGACGACGACGCCGGCGTCCGCGGCCTGCACGCTCTGCAGGATGGCCAGCTCGCCGGTCGCGGAGTTCACGGCCACGCGGAAACCCTGCACGTTGAACGCGACCGACCGCGGGGTGCCGCCCCAGCGGCCCTCGGCCTGCAGCGACATGGAACGTTCCGCGGCGGCTTCGGCCAGCTGCGCGAACGTCAGCAGCTGCCCGGCGCAGTCCACGCCGGCCGCAACCGGCACGCACTCCTCGGCCGGTAGACCGCTCAGCTCGGCGGCGAAGGAACGCAGCAGTCCGGCGAGTTCCTGTGCCGCGGCCAGCGTCGCCTTGCCCGCCACCACCGTGCCCGTGGAACCGAAGGCACCCGAATCGTGCTCCGTCAGCAGTGTGTCCGACTGGCGCACCCGCACCACGGCCGGGGAGGCACCGAGGGCCTGCGCGGCGAGCTGGGCGTGCACCGTGGTGGTGCCGTTGCCGAATTCCGCCGTGCCCACATCCAGCCGGTAGCCGTCCGCCGTCAGGGCGATGATGCTGTGCGCGTAGTGTCCGCGCGGGGGCACCGTGTCGATCATCGACAGCGCAGTGCCCTCGCCAACGAGCCACTCCGGTCCCAGGTCTTCGCCGCCGGCGCCGCGCTCGCGGCCCCGGTCCAGCGCGCCGCGGACCAGGTCCACGCACTGGTCCAGCCCGTAGCTGCCGTAGAGCACGTCCGCTTCCGGTTCGCTGTGCAGGGAGAGCATGTCGTCGCCGTGGCGGATCATGTTGCGCCGCTTGAATTCCAGCGGGTCCACGCCCAGCTGGACGGCGAGCTCGTCCAGCGCGGATTCCACCGCGAAGATCATCTGGCTCAGCCCGTAGCCACGGAACGCGCCCGAGGGCAGAGTGTTGGTATAGACGGTGCGTGCGTCCACCTTCTTCGCATCGCAGCGGTAGACGGCGATCGACTCGCCGCAGCCGTGGAACATCACGCCGGGGGCATGGTTCCCGTAGGCACCGGTGTTGACCGTGGCGTCCAGCGCCAGCGCGG
Organism: Arthrobacter sp. Soil_C_60; assembly: GCF_057656375.1. Lineage (NCBI taxonomy): Bacteria > Bacillati > Actinomycetota > Actinomycetes > Micrococcales > Micrococcaceae > Arthrobacter > Arthrobacter sp. Soil_C_60. The sequence goes on from NZ_JBDGKM010000005.1 coordinate 150,812, forward strand.
TAAGCGTGCCGTCCCGGCGCGCGCCGGCCCTGACGCGGATGGTGAACGGGTGCCGGGTGGTGGTGGCGGTGAACTGCTCGATCCGGGTCAGTTCCAGCTGCACCGGCCGGCCCAGCTTCAGTGCGGCCAGGGCCACGATGTCCTCGGTGAGCACCTCCTGCTTGCCGCCGAAGCCGCCGCCCACCCGGCCGGCCACCACGCGGACCTTCTCCTGCGACAGCGCGAACACCCGGGCGAGCGTGCGCCTGACCAGGAACGGGACCTGTGTGGAGGAGCGCACGGCCAGGCTGCCGTCGGCCTCGGTCCAGGCGATGGCGCTGTGCGTCTCCAGCGCCACATGCTGCACGCGCTGCGTCACGTACGTCTCTTCATGCACGACGTCGGCGCTGTCCAGTGCCGCGGCAACGTCGCCGATTTCGGTGTGCACCTCGGCGACGATGTTCCGCTCCGGGACGGCAATGCGGGAATCCGCCAGCTTGTCTGCGTGCAGCAGCGGCGCGCCGGGCGCCATCGCAGCCTCGGGTTCGAAGACCGCTGGCAACACGTAGTAGTCGACTTCCAGGGCACGCACGCCGGCTTCGGCCGCGGCGACAGTTTCGGCCACTACCGCGGCCACCCGCTGGCCCTTAAAGCGGACGACGTCGTCGAGCACGCGCGTGTCGTCCGGGTCGTCCGTGTACAGCTCGTGCTGCGCCGTGGAGAACAACTGGGCAGGCGCGTCCTCGTGGGTGAAGACGGCGACGACGCCGGGAACGGCCAGGGCGGCGCGGGTATCGACCGCCCGGATGCGGGCATGGGCATGCGGCGAACGGGCCAGCTTCAGGTGCAGCAGACCGGGGACCTCGTCGGCGGGAACGTCGAGTGTGTAGCGGGCGGTGCCGGTGACGACGAGGGGAGCTGCCGGGGCGGGGGTGTCCGCGCCGACCGCTGCCGGTGCAGGTGTGGACGACGTGCCGGCGGGCGCGGAAGCGGTGCGGGTCTGTACCGAGGTACCCGTGGGTGGGGAAACCTCCGGGGCGTCCAACGCGCAGCTTTCCGACGGCGGATGGGAGCAGCCGCCGCCGTCGTTGCCCAGCACGGCGTCTTCGATGGCGCGGTAGCCGGTGCAGCGGCAGAGGTTGCCCTTCAGATTGCGCGGCAGGTTCTGCTTCTGTTCGTCGCTGAACGTTGCCGCGGTCATGATCATGCCGGCAGTACAGAAGCCGCACTGGAAGCCCTGGGCCTTGAGGAACTGCTCCTGCATCGGGTGCAGGTCTGCCCCGGCCACGTCCGGCAGCCCTTCGATGGTGATGATCGAGCGTCCCTCGGCGCGCACGGCGGGATAGATGCAGCTGTGCACCGGGACGCCGTCGACGTGCACGGTGCAGGCGCCGCAGTCCCCGCCGTCGCATCCCTTTTTCACGCCCTGCATGCCTTCTTCGCGCAGGAAGGTGCGTAGGCACTGGCCCGGCCGCGGGCTGTTGGCATGCGTTTCCCCATTGATGTCCATTGCCATGTCAGGCACTCCTTCCCATGAGCAGCTCGGCGCGGATTTCTTCGGCCAGCCGGTAGGTCATATCCCGGCGCCACTGGGGCAGGCCGTGGATGTCGTCGTGGTAAAGCTCTGGAGCGATGGCCGCATCAAGAGCGGCCTCAAGGTCCTCCGGATCCGGGTGGCTGGCGGCGTCGAAGCGCAGTTGCACCGGCCGCTTGGTGGACGCGGTGACGGTCAGCACCAGGGTTTCGTCGGGATCCAGCCGGCCGATCAGCAGAACGCCGGAGCGGCCCAGATTGCTCAGCGAGAGCCGGCGGAAGGCGGTTCTGGCGGACAGTGCGCTCGCCGGCAGCTGGATGCTGCGCAGCAGTTCGCCGGGCAGCAGCGCGTTGGCCGCATCGCCCGTGACCAGTTCGGCGACCGGCATCCGGCGGTGGGTGCCGTGCGGGCCGAGGATCGTGGCGGTCCCGTCCAGTCCTGCGCACAGCGAGGTCATCGGTCCGGCCGGCAGCGAGGTGCAGATGTTGCCGCCCACGGTGGACATGTTCCAGATCTTGAAGGAAGCCACGAAGGAATCGCAGCAGGGCCGCACCAGCTCCAGCGCCGGCCACTTGTCCGCCAGCCTGGCGGCGCCGTCGGTTCCGATTGTGCCGGCGTGGACCCGTGAGTCCGGCAGTTCGTAGAGGGTGGCGATGAGGCAGGTGGCAGCCAGTTCGATTCCGTCGTCGTTGACAGTGACCGGCTCCCAGCCGGCCGAGCCGAGGTCCAGCAGGCGGCGCAAGGTGGAGGTGCCGTAGGAAAAAAGAACGGTTCCGCCGGCGAGCCAGGCATCTCCTTCGCGCCAGTCACCGGGATCCGTGGTGGGGACCACGGCCTCGATTGTGTTCATGTCCATGGAGGACTCCTATATAGACGTAACGTTATGGTCTGCCGCTGAGCGCCAGGGAGACGCTGTGCGCGGCAGAATTGATGGTTTCGGGAACGCGTGTGTGCGCGGTTCCGCGGGGGTGGATGGGCGCGCTGGTGTGGACAGGACCGCTGCCGGGAACCGGCACGTCGCTGTGGATCGGCCCGTTGCGCCGGGACAGCGGGAGTCCCGTGGCGGCCGGGTTGCGCGAGGCGATGATGTGGGCCGTGATGGACACCGCCACCTCGGCGGGCGTGACGGCCTGCAGGTCCAGGCCGATCGGCGAATGCAGCCGGGCCAGTGCTTGCGGTGCCACGCCCTCGGCCAGCAGGTCCCGCACCCGCTGGGCATGGCTGCGCTGCGAGCCCATCGCGCCCAGGTAGGCCAGGTCCAGCTCCAGTGCCGTGCGCAGCAGCGGGATGTCGAACTTGGGATCGTGCGTGAGGACGCAGACCACGGTCCGGGCATCGATGCGGCCGGCATCGGCCTCGCCGGCAAGGTACCGGTGCGGCCAGCCGCAGACCACTTCGTCTGCCGTCGCCCGGAAGCGCCGCTGCTGGGTAAAAGCGGGCCGGGCATCGCACAACGTCACCCGGTAGCCGAGCAGTTTCGCGGCCGGCAACAGGGCCTCGCTGAAATTGTTGGCGCCGAAGACCAGCAGCCGCGGTGGCGGCAGCCGGGTCTCCACCAGCAACGCCGGCGGTTCGTCTCCGCAGTCCGCTTCCGACGGCGACAGCCGCAGCAACCCGCTGACCCCTTGCCGGAGCAATCCCGCGAGCTGCACCCCCGCGGACCGGGCCACGGCGGCGGAGCCGGTCAGGGACTCCAGCCCGTCCGCATGGTCCCCGGGCAGGAAATGCTGCGGATCGGTCACGAGCACCGCACCGCTGCCGCCGGCATCGATCCGCCGCACCACGGCCAGCGGCTCCAGAGGCCCGAACGCCGCCAGCCGGGGGAGCACGGCACCCAGCCGCGCCCCGCCGTCGTCGTTAGTTGTTGCTTTTACCGGCTGGAGGTGGACGTCCAGCTCGCCGCCGCAGGTCAATCCGACGGCGAACGCGTCCTCGGGGCTGTAGCCGAAGTGCTCCGTCCGCGGCCGCTGGTCCGCGATGGCGTCCAGCGCAGCAGCGACAACGGCGCCCTCCACGCAGCCGCCCGAGAGCGAGCCGAGCACGCTGCCGCTGCCGGAGACCAGCATGGAGGTGCCGACCGGGCAGGGAACGGAACCGCTGGCGGCAATGACGGTGGCCACGGCGTAGTTTCCCCCGGCTGCCTCCAGCCAGGCGCCGAGCTCCGTACCGAGATTCAGCATGGGTGTTGTCCTTTCATCCCGCGGCCGGTGCCGGAGCTTGCCGGCACCGGCCGCAGCGGTTATCCGCCGAGCAGGTCGCTGATCGGGCCGCGGGCGAAATACACCAGGAATCCGGCCGCCACCAGCCACATCAGCGGATGGATCTTCTTTGCGCGCCCGCTGGCCGAGTTGACCAGGACCCAGACGATGAAGCCCACGCCGATGCCGTTCGCAATCGAGTAGGTCAGCGGCATGGTGATCATGGTCAGGAAGGCGGGCATGCCCACGGAGAACTTCTTGAAGTTGATCTCGCGGATCTGCGCGCTCATCAACGTACCGACGACGACGAGGGCGGAGGCCGCCACCTCGATCGGCACCACGCTGGTGAGCGGCGTCAGGAACATGGCGCCGAGGAAGAGCACGCCGGTGACCACCGAGGCCAGCCCGGTGCGGGCGCCCTCGCCGATGCCGGCGGCGGAATCGACGTAGACCGTGTTGGAGGAACCGGAGGTGGCGCCGCCGGCGACTGCACCGATGCCCTCAACGATGAACGCCGACTTCAGCCGCGGGAAGGTGCCGTCCTTGTGCGCCAGCCCGGCGCTCTTGGCCAGTCCGGTCATGGTGCCCATGGCGTCGAAGAAGTTGGTGAAGACCAGTGTGAAGACCAGCATGGTGGCTGCCAGCGCGCCGATCCGGGCGAAGGAGCCGAAGATATCGAACTCTCCCACCAGGGTCAGGTCCGGTACCGCGAAGATCTGGCCGGCGAGCACCGGAGTGTTCAGATGCCAGCCGCCTGGGTTAGTGTCGGACGCCGGCCCCAGCTGCAGGGTGGCTTCGAGGACCGCGGCCAGAACCGTGGTGGCGACGATGCCGATCAGGATGCCGCCCTGGACCTTGCGGGCCACGAGGATGCCGATTATCAGCAGCCCGGCCACGAAGACCAGTGTGGGCACCGAGGTGATGGAGCCGTTGTTGCCCAGCTGGACGGGCGGACCGCCCTCCGTAGCGCGGACAAAGCCGGAGTCCACAAAGCCGATGAAGGTGATGAACAGGCCGATGCCCACGGTGATGGCGGCCTTCAGATCCTTCGGGATGGCCCGGAAGATCGCGGTCCGGGCGCCGGTCATGCCGAAGATGACAATCAGGACGCCGTTGATCACCACCAAGCCCATAGCTTCGGGCCAGGTCACGTCCTGGATGACGGCGACGGCGAGGAAGGAGTTGATGCCGAGCCCGGCGGCGAGGCCGAAGGGCAAGTTGGCGATCAGGCCGAAAAGGATGGTCATCACGCCGGCGGTCAGGCCGGTGACGGCGCCGACCTGCGCGGCCGGCAGCCAGTTCCCGGCCACGTCCACCGGAGCGGAATCGGCGCCGAAGCCGCCGAGGATCAGGGGGTTGAGGATCACGATGTAGGCCATCGTGAAGAAGGTGACCAGTCCGCCGCGGAATTCGCGCCCCAGGCTGGAGCCGCGCGCGGTGATCTGGAAGTAGCGGTCGATGAGTCCGCGGGGTTGCAGGCCGGCCGGGGGAGTGCCCGGTGTGCCGGGAGCGCCCTGCTGGGCATTGTCGGTACGGGTTCGCGTACGGGGCTGGATTATGGCCATGACGGCACCGCCTCAGTAATCGATCCGGGTCGCCAGACTGTTCCATATATTGAAGGGTGCGAGATGCCCTGTGTCCCCTGGTTCGCCGGTCTCGCGGACCACGGGCATCAGCCGGCGCTCAACCGGGGTGTCGAAGTAGTCGTAGAAGACCGCGTCATCAAACCCGGCGCGGGCGGCATCGTGGCGGTCCGCGGCAAACACCACGCGGTCGATCCGCGCCCAGAGCGAGGAGGCCAGGCACATCGGGCAGGGCTCGCAGCTGGAGTAGAGCACGGCTCCGCTCAGATCGAACGTGCCCAGGCCCTGGCAGGCGGTGCGGATGGCCGTGACTTCGGCGTGCGCGGTGGGATCGTTGTTCGCGGTGACGCGGTTGACGCCCTCGAAAATCTGCCCGTCCGCGGCAACCACGATGGCGCCGAAGGGCCCGCCGGCATTGCGGACATTGTTGGAGGCGATTTCGACGGCCTTGGCCAGATATTGGCTGGTGGAGATGGTGGTGGTATTCATGGTGGCGACTCCCTGTGATCGGGAAGCAGGCCACGGCATGGCACCAGACGGCGCGGGCGGCGACCTCAGCTTCGACGATTGCTGTTTAGGTTAGTAGCGCCCGGTAGATAGCTCCCGTGGATGGGAACCCGCCTTTGGCAATCAAAACTCTAACAGCTGCAAGTGACTGAGGCCACACCTTTTGTGGAATTTCTTTTTTGGGATGTGAAAAAGTGCTGGGGGCTTAGCTCGCTGCGGCTGCGTTCAGCTGCGCCGAGATCTGCTCCGCGGCACTCTGCAGGAGGGGCACCGCCCGCTTGGCAAAGGCCTCATCAACACGCGAAACAGGTCCCGAAACGGAGATGGCCATGGGGGTGGGGGCATCCGGTACGGCCATCGCGAAGCAGCGCACGCCGATTTCCTGCTCCTGCTCATCAATGGAGTAACCGCGCTCGCGGATGTTCTTCAGCTCCAGCATGAGGTCGGAGATATTGCCAATGCTCATCTCCGTGGGTGTCGGCATCCCGGCGCGGGTCACAATGTCGCGGACGGTGTCGTCTTCCAGTTGGGCGAGAATGGCCTTACCGACGCCGGTGTCGTGCGTATGGGCGCGGCGGCCGACTTCGGTGAACATGCGCATGGAGTGCGGGGACGGAACCTGGGCGATGTAGACCACCATCTCGGAGTCCAGTACTGCCATGTTCGCCGATTCGCCCAGAGTCTCGACCAGGTTCTTGAGGTGCGGACGCGCCAGCGAACCAAGCTGCTTGTTGGCTACTTCGCCCAAGCGGATCAGCCGCGGGCCCAGTGAGTACCGCCGGTTGGCGAGCTGTCGGACGTAGCCCAGCGAAACCAGGGTGCGCAGCAGCCGGTGGATGGTGGGCAGGGGCAGTGAGGTGAACGACGACAGTTCACTCAGGGTGACCTCTCCGCCGGCATTGGTAATGAGCTCGAGCAGCTCGAAAGCCCTCTCGACTGACTGGACGCCTCCGCCAGCTTTCTCTGCCATGGGAACTCACTCTCACCTTGCTTGAAAATATCCACTTCGTGGAACTGCTCTCTCAAACATACCGCAAACCGCGTATTAATTTCCGCCTGTCGAAAGAAAATGTTGCAGGGGTGGTTGTATTTCCACTTCTTAGATAATAATATCCATAATACGGAAACTACTTAGGCCGGTTCGGCCCCAGAAACAGAGGAGAATCAATGGCGACTCCCAGCCCCGGGTACTCGATAACCCTGCGTGTGGAAACCCCCGCAAGCTTCACCGCTACCAGCGAACTCGCAGCCGCTGTTGCAGCCGCCGGTGCCGCCATCACGGCGCTTGACGTGACCGAGAGCCACCACGACAGCATGGTCGTGGACATCAGCTGCAACACCGTTGACGCCGCCCACGGCGAGCGGGTCAGCGCTGCGCTGGACGAGCTCGACGGCGTGCAGGTCCGCAAGGTCAGCGACCGCACCTTCCTCATGCATCTCGGCGGCAAGCTGGAGGTTGTCCCCAAGGTTCCCCTGCGCAACCGCGACGATCTGTCCCGCGCCTATACCCCCGGCGTCGCACGTGTCTGTATGGCCATCGCCGAGAACCCCGACGACGCCCGCCGCCTCACAGTGAAGCGCAATACGATCGCCGTGGTCACGGACGGTTCCGCCGTACTGGGTCTGGGCAACATCGGCCCCGCCGCCGCGCTGCCGGTGATGGAGGGCAAGGCCGCACTGTTCAAGCAGTTCGCCGACGTCGACGCCTGGCCGGTCTGCCTGGACACCCAGGACACCGAGGAGATCATCAAGATCGTCAAGGCCCTGGCGCCCGTCTACGGCGGCGTGAACCTGGAAGACATCGCCGCTCCGCGCTGTTTCGAGATCGAACAGCGTCTGCGCGATGAACTCGACATTCCGGTCTTCCACGACGACCAGCACGGTACCGCCATCGTGACGCTGGCTGCCCTGCAGAACGCGCTGAAGGTAGTCCACAAGAAGATCGAGGACGTGAAGATTGTGGTGGCCGGCGTCGGTGCCGCGGGCAACGCGATCATCCAGCTCCTGAAGGCGCAGGGCGCCCTGAACATCATTGCCTGCGGCCGCAACGGTGCCATCAGCCGCACCGAGACCTACACCGATGCGCACCGGACCTGGCTGGCCGAGAACACCAACCCGGACAACTACACCGGAACCTTGCACGATGCCGTGGCCGGCGCCGACGTCTTCATCGGCGTCAGCGGACCGAACGTGCTGGGCGAGGAACAGGTGGCCACAATGGCCGACGACGCCATCATTTTCGCCATGGCCAATCCCGATCCCGAAGTGGATCCGGCGATCGCCGCGAAGTACGCCGCCGTCGTCGCTACCGGACGCAGTGATTTCCCCAACCAGATCAACAACGTGCTGGCTTTCCCCGGGTTCTTCCGCGGGCTGCTCGACGCCGGCGTCGCGGACATTACGCCCGAGATGCTGGTCGCCGCGGCCCACGCCATTGCGGACCGCGTGTCCGCCGAAGAGCTGAACGCCAGCTTCATCATTCCCAGTGTTTTCGACCCCCACGTGGCATCCGACGTCGCCGCAGCTGTAGCGTCCGCCGCAGCGGCCAAGTAAAGGAAGGCAACATCATGACTCTCACCGTGACCAACAATGCGCCAGTACCCGGAGCCGAAAGGATCCTGACGGCCGAAGCCCTGGGGTTCGTGGAAAAGCTGCACCAGAAGTTCGCCGCCACGCGCGACGGCCTGCTGGCGGACCGCGTGACCAACCGGCAGAAGGCCGCGGCCTCGGGCGGGCTGGACTTCCTGCCCGAAACCAAGCACGTCCGCGAGGGCGACTGGAAGGTTGCACCGGCACCGGAAAAGCTACAGGACCGCCGGGTGGAAATGACCGGACCGGCATCCCCGGCGAAGATGGCCATCAACGCGCTGAACTCCGGCGCCAAGGTCTGGCTGGCCGACCTGGAAGACGCCTCCACCCCCACCTGGCCCAACGTCATCGACGCGCTGGCTAACCTGACCGCCGCCGCACGCGGTGAGCTCTCATTCACCTCGCCTGAAGGCAAGGAGTACCGGCTGCGCACCGACGCTCCGCTGGCCACCGTGGTCATGCGACCGCGCGGCTGGCACCTGCCGGAAAAGAACATCCAGGTCGACGGCCAGCCTGCCGTCGGCGCGCTGGTGGATTTCGGCCTGCACTTCTTCCACAACGCCCAGTACCTCCTTGAGCGCGGCGACGGTCCCTTCTACTACCTGCCGAAGACCGAGAGCTACCTCGAGGCCCGGCTCTGGAACGACATCTTCTCCTTCGCCGAGGCCGAGCTGGGCCTGCCGCAGGGTTCGGTCCGTGCCACGGTGCTGATCGAAACCATTCCGGCCGCGTTCCAGATGGACGAGATCCTGTACGAACTGCGCGAGCACGCCTCCGGCCTGAACGCCGGACGCTGGGACTACCTGTTCAGCATCATCAAGTACTTCCGCGAGGCCGGCGAAAGCTTCGTCATGCCGGACCGCGCCTCCGTGGCGATGACCGCGCCCTTCATGCGCGCCTACACCGAGCTGCTGGTCAAGACCTGCCACCGCCGCGGCGCCTTCGCCATGGGCGGCATGGCCGCTGTCATCCCGAACCGCAAGGAACCCGAAGTCACCGAACAGGCCTTCGCCAAGGTCCGGGCCGACAAGACCCGCGAAGCGAACGACGGATTCGACGGTTCCTGGGTGGCCCACCCGGACCTGGTCCCGGTCTGCCGCGAGATCTTCGACTCGGTGCTGGGAGAGAAGCCCAACCAGGTTGACCGCCTCCGCGACGAGGTCGAGGTCACCGCGGCCCAGCTGCTGGACGTGTCCTCCGCCCAGGGCGAGGTCACCGAGGCCGGCCTGCGCCTGAACCTCTACGTGGCCGTCGCCTACACCGCCGTCTGGATCTCCGGCAACGGCGCCGTCGCCATCCACAACCTGATGGAGGACGCCGCCACTGCGGAGATTTCCCGCACCCAGGTCTGGCAGCAGCTGCACAACAAGGTCACGCTGGCCGACACCGGCAACACCGTGACGCGCGAACTGGTGGAGCGCATCCTCACCGAGGAGACCGAGAAACTGCGCGGTGAAATTAACGACGCTGACAAGTTCGCCAAGTACTACGAGCCGGCCAGCAAGCTGATCGCGGACCTGACCATCGGCGAAGGCGATTTCGTGGAGTTCCTTACGCTTCCGGCCTACGAGCTGGTTTCCTGATGGCGGCCAAGCTCGCCCTCTCCGGCGCCGTTACCGCCAGGATCGACGCGGACCTGGCCGCCACCGACGAGTTGCTGTCCGCCGCCTACCCGGGCGAGGGCAGCGGCCGCCAGCCGGTCCACACGGTCTACGTCCCGGCCGACTCCTTCGCCCTGGACCTGGCCGCGCGCTGGGGCGGCGACGCGCTCGCCGCGGTGAAGGAACACGGCGGCCTGGAGCAGCTGGCCACCTCCCTCGGCCTGGGGGAGAGTGCCCAGCTGGCCGAACTGGTCCGCCGCAAGCTCGAAAGCGAGCCCATCGAGGACCTGCGGCTGGACTTCGAGGACGGCTACGGCAACCGCCAGGACGAGGAAGAGGACGCCGACGCGCTGAAGGCTGGTGCACTCGTGGCGCAGGCCGTCGCCGCCGGCACCGCGCCGCCGTTCATCGGCATCCGGTTCAAGTGCTTCGAAGAGCCCACCCGCGCCCGCGGCCTGCGCACGCTGGACCGGTTCATCGGTGCCCTCGTGGAGGAATCCGGGGAGAGCGGCCTGCCGGAGGGCCTGGTGCTGACGCTGCCCAAGGTCAGCACGGTGGCCCAGGTGCAGGCCATGGTCTTCGCCTGCGAGCAGCTGGAGCAGGCGCACAACCTGCCCGCGGGACGGCTGCGCTTCGAGGTGCAAATGGAAACCCCGCAGCTGATCCTCGCCGCGGACGGCACGGTACCGGTGGCGCAGCTGATCCACGCCGGCGCCGGCCGGGTCAGCTCGCTGCACTACGGCACCTACGACTACAGCGCGTCGCTGGGCATCGCGGCCGCCTACCAGTCCATGGAGCACCCCGCCGCGGACTACGCCAAGGCCGTCATGCAGGTGGCCGTGGCCGGCACCGGCGTGCACCTCTCGGACGGGTCAACCAACATCCTGCCGCTCGGCGACGCGGAGAACGTGGCCAAGGCCTGGGCGCTGCACGCACGCCTGGTCCGCCGGCACCTGGAACGCGGCATCTACCAAGGCTGGGACTTACACTCGGCCCAGCTGCCCACCCGCTTCCTGGCCACCTACGCTTTTTACCGGGACGGCTTCGAGGCCGCCGCGGTGCGGCTGAAGAACTATGTCCACGGCATCGACAGCGCCATCATGGATGAACCGGCAACGGCACGCGCCCTAGCCCGCTTCCTCCACCGTGGACTGGTCTGCGGCGCCGTCGAAAGCAACGAGTTCGAGCGGCTGGCCGAGGTGTCCGTCGCCCAGCTCGAAGCCATCGCCCATCCCCAATCCGCTTCCACCAGCGAGGAAACCCATGACTAAGCAGAACACGCAGTACTTCGCCAACCCGGCCGGCCACCCGCCGCAGACGGACCTGCTGACCGACCGCGCCATCGTCACCGAGGCCTACACGGTGATCCCGCGCGGCGTCATGCGCGACATCGTCACCAGCGTGCTGCCCGACTGGGAGGACACCCGCGTCTGGATCCTCAACCGCCCGGTCGCCGGCGGTGCCACCACCTTCGCCCAGTACCTGATGGAGGTTGCCCCGGGCGGCGGTTCGGCCAAGCCCGAGGCCCAGAGCACGGTGGAGGGCTTCATCTTCGTGGTCGACGGCGAACTCAGCGTCACCATCGAGGGCGAGAACCGCGTCCTGGCCCCCGGCGGCTTTGCCTACGCGCCGGCCGGTTCCCAGTGGCAGGTGAAGAACGACGGCGGTGCTGCCGCCAAGTTCCACTGGATCCGCAAGGCCTACCAGGCCCTGGAGGGCTACACCGCGAAGCCGGTGTTCGGCAACGAGCAGGACCTGGAGCCGAACCCGATGCCGGGCACGGACAACAAGTGGCGCACCACCCGGATGCTGCCGGTGGATGACCTGGCGTACGACATGCACATCAACATCGTCACGTTCGAGCCGGGCGCCTCCATCCCGTTCGCCGAAACGCATGTCATGGAGCACGGCCTGTACGTGCTCGAAGGCAAGGCGGTCTACCGGCTGAACGAGGACTGGGTCGAGGTGCAGGAGGGTGACTACATGTCGCTGCGCGCGTTCTGCCCGCAGGCCTGCTACGCCGGCGGTCCGTCCAACTTCCGCTACCTGCTGTACAAGGACGTGAACCGCCAGATCGTCCTCTGACAATCACAACCGGCCGCTGCGGCCGGACAAGACTGCTCCGCCCCCGTTTGAGAGTCCGGGGGCGGAGCTATTTTGCTTTAATTCGGGGATTCCTCGGGCTCGCCGGGTTCCCAGCGGAGCAGATCGCCGGGCTGGCACTCCAGTACCTCGCAGAGGGCGGCGAGCGTGGTGAAGCGCACCGCCTTGGCACGGCCGTTCTTGAGCACAGCGAGGTTGGCGGGGGTGATGCCGACGCGTTCCGCGAGCACGCCCACGGGCATCTTGCGCTTGGCCAGCATCACGTCGATGTCGACGATGATGGCCATCAAATCACCTCGTCCAGCTCGGTCCGCAGGTGCTTGGCTTCAACGTCGCGGGCGACAGCCTGCGCCAGGAGCTTCCGGAGCACGAGGACGATCAGCGCCATCCCGGCGATCAGCAGGGACGCCCCGCAGATCAACAGGACGATGCCGGGAGCAATACCGCCAGGTGCCAGCAGCACGGCAAGCCCGAACATGAGGACCGACGCCGCCGCCACCGCGCCGAAGATGGTGTCCACGTACCGGAAGGCGCGGTGGGAGAAGACCGTTCCCCGCCGCACCATCGTCAGCAGCTTCCAGACGCAGACCATGGTGACCTGCACGGTGACGATGCCCAGCACCACGATCACGAGGAACAGGATGCGCATTGCGGTGGGCGCGCCGGCCTCCGCCAGATCAGTGGAAATCAGCGGCACCATCCACACCTGGATGAACAGCGAACCGGCGAGCAGCAGGGTGAGCACCAGGCGCAACGCCAGGACCGTTAGCTTTCCCAATGAAATCTCCTTATGTCGAATAACAAGGCAAATCTATCGATAAACAGTAGAACAAGCAAGCGCGCAGTTGTTTGGTGGAAAAGAGTTTCCGTTTTATGGAAAAGAAGCTTGACAGTGCTCGCGGTCACTCGTTACGCTTTTCATAGAGCAAAAGTAAACTTCCACAATCTGGAATAAGCGAATCCCGAGGAATACAAATGTCTTACACCGTGAACTGCTCCATCCTCTTCACCGAACTGCCCCTGCTGGAACGCCCCGCGGCCGCCGTCGCCGCCGGCTTCGACAGCGTGGAGTTCTGGTGGCCGTTCGCCGAGTCCGTTCCCGGTGACGCCGACGTCGCGGCGTTCGAACGCGCGATCAACGACGCCGGCGTCCAGCTCACCGGGCTCAACTTCAACGCCGGCGACATGCCGGGCGGGGACCGCGGCCTGGTGTCCTGGAAGGGGCGCGACGCCGAATTCCGGGACAACATCGCCGTCGTCGCCGGTATCGGTGAGCGCCTGGGCTGCAAGGCCTTCAACGCGCTCTACGGCAACCGCCTGGACGAGCACACCCCGGAGGCGCAGGATGAGGTGGCGCTGGCCAACCTCGTCGCCGCGGCCGAGGGCGTCGCCGCGATCGGCGGGACCGTCCTGCTCGAGCCCGTTTCCGGCGCGGAGCGCTACCCGCTGAAGACCGCGCAGGACGCACTCGATGTGATCGGCAAGGTCCACGCAGAGGGCCCGCAGAACATCAAGCTCCTCGCCGATTTCTACCACCTGGCCGTCAACGGCGACGACGTGGCGGCAGTCATCGAAAACCATGCCAAGGACTTTGGCCACATCCAGATCGCGGACAACCCCGGCCGCGGCGCCCCCGGAACCGGCGAACTGCCGCTCGGCGAATGGATCTCCCGCAGCCGCCAGCTCGGCTACCAGGGCCCCATCGGACTCGAGTACAAGGCGCCGGCCGAGCAGGCCTTCGGCTGGCTCATCCGCTAACCGCCGCCTGACCGACTCTCACCACAGACTCTTACCGACCAGCACGAAGCAAAGGACTTTCATCATGACCAACGTTGCAGTTATCGGACTCGGCATCATGGGCCTGCCCATGGCCATCAACCTCGTCAAGGCCGGCCACAGCGTTACCGGCTTCAACCGCAGCCAGGACAAGATCGACAAGCTCGCAGCCGAAGGCGGCACAGGTGCCAACAGCATCTCCGACGCAGTGAAGGACGCCGACGTCGTTATCACCATGGTGCCGGATTCGCCGGACGTTGAAGCCGTGGTCACCGGCGAGGAAGGCGTCTTCGCCAACGCCAAGCAGGGCGCACTCTGGATCGACGCCAGCAGCATCCGCCCCGACGTCGCCGTCCGCCTCGCCGAAGAGGCCCGCGCCGCAGGCATCCGTCCTCTGGACGCCCCGGTTTCCGGCGGCGAGCAGGGCGCCATCGACGGCGTGCTCTCCATCATGGTCGGCGGCGAGGCGGCCGACTTCGAAGCCGCGCAGGATGTTTTCGACGCCGTGGGCAAGACGATTGTGCACGTGGGTCCCTCCGGTTCCGGCCAGACGGTCAAGGCTGCCAACCAGCTGATTGTCGCCGTGAACATTGAAGTCCTCGGCGAGGCCATCGCCTTCCTCGAGGCCTACGGGGTGGACACCGACGCCGCGCTCAAGGTGCTCGGCGGCGGTTTGGCCGGCTCGAAGGTGCTGGAGCAGAAAGGCCAGAAGATGCTGGACCGCAACTTCGACCCGGGCTTCCGGCTCGCCCTGCACCACAAGGACCTGGGCATCGTCACCTCCGCCGCCCGCGAAGCCAACGTGGCCATCCCGCTTGGCGCCGCTGTTGCACAGCTGGTCGCCGCCACCGTCAACCAGGGCGACGGCGGACTGGACCACTCGGGCCTGTTCAAGCAGGTCCTGCAGCTCTCCGGCCGGAAGTAAAAGCACCCCGGCGGCAGGCCGGAACCGCACCCAAGCTAAGCAGCCGGCGTCGTAATTTGGCGACGCCGGCTCCACCGAACACACCCAAAAACAGCCCGCCCAAGGGCTCCACCACAGGCTTTCAAGGAGATTCCCATGACCAAGATGCGCACCGTAGACGCTGCCATCGCCATCCTGGAAAAGGAGGGCGCCACCGAGGCGTTCGGCCTGCCCGGGGCGGCCATCAACCCGTTCTACTCCGCCATGCGCGCCCACGGCGGCATCCGCCACACGCTGGCCCGCCACGTTGAGGGCGCCTCGCACATGGCCGACGGCTACTCCCGCGCCGCGGACGGCAACATCGGCATCTGCGTGGGCACCTCCGGCCCCGCCGGCACCGACATGATCACCGGGCTGTACGCGGCCTGGGCCGACTCCGTGCCGATCCTGTGCATCACCGGCCAGGCGCCGGTGGCAAAGCTGCACAAGGAAGACTTCCAGGCGGTGGACATCGAGACCATCGCGAAGCCCGTGACGAAGATGGCCATGACCATCCTGGAGCCGGCGCAGGTTCCCGGTGCGTTCCAGAAGGCCTTCCAACTGATGCGCTCCGGCCGTCCCGGACCGGTGCTGCTGGACCTGCCCATCGACGTGCAGATGGCCGAGATCGAGTTCGACATCGACACGTACGAGCCGCTGTCGGTGGAGAAGCCGAAGGCCTCGCGCAAGCAGGCCGAAAAGGCGCTGGACATGCTCACCGCAGCGGAGCGCCCGCTGATCGTGGCCGGCGGCGGCATCATCAACGCCGGCGCCTCCGCGCAACTGGTGGAACTGGCCGAACTGCTCAACATCCCGGTCATCCCCACCCTGATGGGCTGGGGCACGATTCCGGACAACCACCGCCTGATGGCCGGCATGGCGGGCCTGCAGACCTCGCACCGCTACGGCAACGAGAACATGCTGGCTTCCGACTTTGTGATCGGCATCGGCAACCGGTGGGCCAACCGCCACACCGGCGGTCTGGACACCTACACCAAGGGCCGCAAGTTTGTGCACATCGACATCGAGCCCACCCAGATCGGCCGCGTCTTCGCGCCGGACCTGGGCATCACCTCGGACGCCGGCGCCGCACTGGAAATCCTGCTCGAGGTTGCCAAGGAACGCAAGGCCGCCGGCAAGCTGCCGGACTACTCCGGCTGGGCGGGCGAATGCGCCGAGCGCAAGGGCAAGCTGCAGCGCAAGACCCACTTCGAGAACGTGCCGATCAAGCCGCAGCGCGTGTACGAAGAGATGAACAAGGCCTTCGGCGAGGACACCACCTACGTGTCCACGATCGGCCTGTCGCAGATCGCCGGCGCACAGCTGCTGCACGTGTTCGGCCCGCGCCGCTGGATCAACGCCGGCCAGGCCGGCCCGCTGGGCTGGACCGCTCCGGCCGCCCTCGGCGTGGTGCGCGGCAAGCCGGACGAGACCGTGGTGGCCCTGTCCGGCGACTACGACTTCCAGTTCATGATCGAAGAGCTGGCCGTGGGCGCGCAGTTCCAGCTGCCGTACATCCACGTGGTGGTTAACAACTCCTACCTGGGCCTGATCCGCCAGTCCCAGCGCGGCTTCGAAATGGATTACCACGTCTCGCTGGCCTTCGAGAACGTGAACTCCCCGGAGCTGAACGGCTACGGCGTGGACCACGTCAAGGTGGCCGAGGGCCTGGGCTGCAAGGCCGTGCGGGTGGAGAACCCGGAAGACCTCTCCGCCGCTTTCGACAAGGCCCGCGCGCTGATGGCCGAGTACAAGGTGCCGGTGATCGTGGAGGTCATCCTGGAACGCGTCACCAACATCTCCATGGGCACCGAATTGGACAACGTGAACGAGTTCGAAGGCGTGGCCGAGACCGCTGCCGACGCTCCCACCGCCATCATGGCCCTGCAGGGCTGAACCTGCCATGAAAGTGGTGATTGCACCGGATAAGTTCAAGGGCTCGCTCACCGCCCCGGACGTGGCCGCGGCGGTGGAGCGGGGCCTGCGGGCGGTCGCCCCGGACATCCAGGTCACCAACGTTCCCGTGGCCGACGGCGGAGAAGGCACCCTTCAGGCCGCCGTCGGCGCCGGGTACACGCGGCATCTCGCCACCGTTGCCGGACCGACCGGCATGCCGCTGGAGGCGGCCATCGCGGTCAAGGGCCAACAGGCCGTGATCGAGATGGCCGCGGCCTCCGGGCTGGATGTGCTGCCCGGCGGCCGGCTGCAGGCACTCACCGCCACCAGCCGCGGCACCGGGGAACTGATCAGCGCGGCCCTTGACCTGGGCTGCACCAGCATCATCCTCGGGGTGGGCGGCAGCGCCTGCACCGACGGCGGCGCCGGGCTGCTCCAAGGCCTGGGTGCCATCCTGAAAGACGACGGCGGACGCTTCCTTCCGCGCGGCGGCGCGGCTTTGGCGCGGCTCGCCGAGGTGGACCTGTCCGGCCTGGACCCGCGACTGGCCGGGGTTTCCTTCGTGCTGGCCTCGGACGTGGACAACCCGCTGCTGGGCGAAAACGGGGCCGCCGCGGTCTTCGGCCCGCAGAAGGGCGCCTCGGCGGAGGACGTGGCAACGCTGGACGCCGCCCTGGCCCAGTTTGTGCGGGTCCTCGGGCCCGAACTGGGAGCGGGCACGGCCGCCATGGCGCACCTGCCCGGCTCCGGTGCCGCCGGCGGCGTTGGTTTCGCGGCACTGGCAGTGCTGGAGGCGCAGCGGAGGCGCGGCATCGACGTCGTTATTGATTTGACCGGCCTGCGGGACAAACTCGCCGGGGCGGACCTGGTGATCACGGGCGAGGGCAGCCTGGATACCCAGAGCCTGGAGGGCAAGACGCCTATAGGTGTGGCCACCGAAGCCGCGGCGGCCGGCGTGCCCGTTTTCGCGGTCTGCGGCCGTACACTTTTGTCGGACACTCAGTTGGAATCGGCAGGGCTTGCGCAAACGTACGCCCTGACGGATCTTGAAAGTGACGTCTCCATCTGCATGACCGAGGCGGGCAGGCTGCTCGAACGCATCGGCGCGGAGATCGGACTGCGGCTGCTGGCGGGTGATACCGCGGGCGGCAGGGAACTGGAAGCTCAGAGGGGAGCATAAGTGGGCGGCGAAGGAACTTCACGGGAATACGACCTGGTCATTCGGGGCGAGCGGATCCTGACGACGGCGGGGGTCGCCGCACGCGAGGTCGGCGTGCGGGATGGCTCGATTGTGGCCATCGAACCGCTGGGCCATGGGCTGCGCGGCCGCGAGATTCTTGAGCTCGCCGCCGACGAGACGCTGATCCCCGGGCTCGTGGATACGCATGTGCACGTCAACGAGCCGGGCCGCACCGAGTGGGAGGGTTTCGCCTCCGCCACCCGGGCCGCTGCCGCCGGCGGCGTGACCACCATTATCGACATGCCGCTGAACAGCATCCCGCCCACGGTCAACGCCGCCGCGCTGGAGGAAAAGCGCAACGCCGCCCGGGACCAGGCCTTTGTGGACGTGGGCTTCTGGGGCGGGGCCGTGCCCGGCAACACCGGGGACCTGCGGCCGCTGCACGACGAGGGCGTCTTCGGCTTCAAGTGCTTCCTGCTGCACTCCGGCGTGGACGAGTTCCCGCCGCTGGACGCGGACGAGATGGAAAAGGACATGGCGGAGCTGAAGAACTTCGACTCGCTGATGATCGTCCACGCCGAGGATTCGCGGGCCATTGAGCGTGCGCCGCATGCCGAGGGCGACCAGTACCAGCGTTTCCTGGCCTCCCGCCCGCGCGGCGCGGAGAATGTGGCCATTGCCGAGGTGATCGAGCGGGCCCGCTGGACCGGTGCCCGCGCCCACATCCTGCACCTGTCCTCCTCGGACGCGCTGCCGATGATCGCCAGTGCCAAGCGCGACGGCGTGAAGCTCACCGTGGAGACGTGCCCGCACTACCTGACGCTGCTGGCAGAAGAAATCCCGAACGGCGCGACGGCGTTCAAGTGCTGCCCGCCCATCCGCGAGGCATCCAACCGGGAGTTGCTGTGGAAGGGCCTCGAGGACGGCATCATCGACTGCATCGTCTCGGACCATTCGCCCAGCACCTTGGACCTGAAGGACCTGGAGAACGGCGACTTCGGCGTGGCCTGGGGCGGCGTTGCCTCGCTGCAGCTGGGGATCTCGCTGATCTGGACCGAAGCCCGGCAGCGGGGGATCCCGCTGGAACAGGTAGTGGACTGGATGTCCCGCCGCCCGGCCGAACTTGCGCGAATGACCCGGAAGGGCCAGCTGCCGCTGGGTTACGACGCCGACTTCTCCGTCTTCGCGGCTGACGAGAGCTTCGTGGTGGACGCGAAGAAGCTCAAGCACAAGAATCCGATCACGCCCTACGACGGCAAGCCGCTGGCCGGCGTCGTCCGTCGGACGTTCCTGCGCGGCGCGGAGATCGACGGCGAGACGCCCACCGGCCGGCTGATCCGCCGCGGCACCGCTTGAGGTCCGGGGCCGATCCGCCCCTCCGCGGCGCCCCTCCGGCGTCGTCCCTTTAAGCCCGGCAGGCCGCGGCTACGGTCCCGGTCTGCCGACCAAAATGCTGCCAGCGCTCGATACTGAACGCAGGCAAGAAAATGGAGGCCTTCCCCGCGGGGAAGGCCTCCATCAGTTGTAGCCGGGGTGTCAGTTCACGCCGAGCGATTCGCGCAGCCGTGCCACGTGGCCCTTGGCGTCCACGTTGTACTCGGCCAGGCGGACGTTGCCCTCAGGATCGACGACGACGGTGCTGCGCAGCGTGCCGGTGAACGTCTTGCCGTTGAACTCCTTCTCGCCAAACGAGCCGTAGGCCTTGGCCACCTCGTTGCCGGTGTCCGAGAGGAGCGGGAAGGTCAGTGACTCGGCCTCGGCGAAGTCCTGCAGCGCTTCGGGTTCATCCGGAGAAATGCCGACGACGTCGAAACCGGCGGCCTGCAGCGAGTTCAGGTTGTCGCGGAAATCGCAGGCTTCCGTGGTGCAGCCCGGGGTGGCGGCCTTCGGGTAGAAGTAGACCACCACATTGCGGCCGGCGTAGTCGGCCAGCGAGACCTTGCTGCCGGAGGCGTCGGGCAGCGTGAAGGACGGGGCGGGGGTTCCTGGCTGGAGTTGCGTCATGGAGCAGTCCCTTTCGTATTGCGGAAGTTCTTTATTGCATTGCGAGAACTTCTTCCAGTCTATTCTCTACGGCCCACCTTAGTCCAGAGCGACCGGGCCCAGCTCCGCCAGCAGCTCGCCGGGTCCCGGGTTGTCTTCCGCGCACTTTCCGCCGAGGTGGTTGACCACGCCCCAGACCGCATTCAGCCCCGTCGTCACGGCACCCTCGGCCCAGCCCGCCGTGAATGAGACGTCGTCCCCGGCGAGGAAGATGCCGCGCTGCCGGGCAGGCAGTTGGTCCTGCTTGAAGTGTGTGAACAACCGCTGCTGGTAGCGGTAGTGGCCGGGCAGGTTCGCCTTGAACGCGCCCATGAAGTTTGGGTCGGCCTCCCAGGAGACGGTGATCGGCTCGCCGACAATGTGCGAGGCGATATCCACGCCGGGATAGATCTGGGCCAGCGAGTGCAGCATCAGCCGGACCCGCTCGTCGGCATCGAGCGAAAGCCACTTCAGGGCGTCGTCGTTCCAGGTATAGGAGAGCAGGATGACCGCCGGCTTATCCGGCCCATTGTCCAGCAGGTAGGTGGCGCGGGGGAGCCGGTCGGTGAGCGTCATGCTGAGCACTTCGCGGCCGGTCGCCGGGTCGCGGTCCTTCCAGAACGGCCGGTCCACCATGACAAAGGTCTTGGAGGACTGCATGTAGTGGTTGCGCTCGATGGCGGTCCACACGCCCGGCTCGAAGAGCGCTTCCTCGGTGTGGATCCGGGTGGAGAGCAGCCACGTCTGGCAGGTCACCACCGCGGAGCGGTAGCTGGCACTGTGGCCCCACTTGTCCGCGATGACGATGTCGCCGTCGGGATTTTCGTCGGTGGGGGCGGCGCGGGTAATGCTTGCCACGGCACCGCGGGCGCTGCCGCGGTGGAGACTGGCCAGCGAGGTCCCGGCCGGCCAGAAGGCACAGTCCTTGGGTGCGTGGTTCCAGAGCGCTTCCGGCAGCCGCTGGGCTCCGCCGACGATGCCCCGATGCAGGTCGTCGGCGTCGGTGTAGACCACGCGCAGGATTTCCAGGATGGAGTTGGGGAAATCCGTGTCCCAGCCGCCGGTGCCGAAACCCACCTGGCCGAATGCCTCGCGGTGTTCGAATCCGGCGGCCTTGAAGGCGCGGCTGGCGGCGATGAATCCGTAGAATGTCTGCTCGTCGAACTCCGGCAGCATCGCGTTCCACAATTCCTTGATGCGGGCGGTGTCGCGTTTCCGGATAGCCTGCTGCATTTCGTCGAAAGATGCGTGCTCGCGCAGCGCCGCCTTCCACGCATCGGCCACCTCGCGGAAGAACTCCGGCAGGTCTTCGGGCTGCTCGGCGTAGTGTTTCTGCCCGCCCAGCTCGATGACAGTGCTGGTAGTGGGCCCGGACAGCGGGTTGGGGAACTCGGTGGTTTCCAGCCCGAGCTTGTCCACGTAGTGGTAGAAGGCCCTGCCGGAAACCGGGAAGCGCATGCCGCCCAGGTCCGCAACGACGTCGGGAGCCCCGGGAAACGCGGCCGTCTTCAGCCTGCCGCCGATCGCGCCGGCCTCATAGACAACCGGCTTCAGCCCCAGTTTCATCAGCTCGTACGCCGTCACCAGTCCGGACAGCCCGGCGCCCACCACGGCCACTTCCGTGCCGTGCAGGTGCTCCGGGACGGCGCCCAGCCCGGCGGGGTGGGCGAGGTAGTGGTCGTAGCTGAACGGGAAATCCGGGTTCAGCATGGTGATCGGATTCTCGTCCGCGGCGGCCGGGGCGTGGAGTTCGGTGGCCAGTGTCATGGTGCTTAGCTTTCGGTTGCTCGGGCGGGGGGAAGGGGCCGGGAATCAGCGGCCGGCTGCTGACGGTGCGGGCTCGGCGGCGGGATCCTGGGCGGAAAGGTATTCATAATCGTTGCGGCTCAGCTGCGCCACCCGGGAGTGGCGGCGGCCGTAGCCGAAGTAGGCGGCGGCGCCTACCAGCATCCACACCGCGAAGACCCACCAGGTGCTGGAACCGAGGTTCGCCATGAGGTAGATACACATGACGGTACCCAGAATCGGGGTCAGCGGATAGAACGGTACCCGGAAGGTCCGCGGCAGGTTCGGCCGGGAACGGCGGAGGTAGATCACAGAGAGGTTGACCAGCGCGAAGGCGAAGAGCGTACCGATGCTGGTGGCATCCGCCAGCTCGCCGAGCGGGACCAGTCCGGCCGTGAGCGCAACGGCGCTGCCGACGATCAACGTCCCCGCCACGGGGGTTCCGGTCCGCGGCGAGACACGGCCGAAGACCTCGGGTACCAGGCCGTCCCGAGACATGGACATCAGGATCCGCGTCTGCCCGTAGAGCACGGTGAGCACGATGCTCGCGATGGCCACCACGGCGCCGACGGCGAAGACGAGCGCCATCCACGGGTTGCCGGTCAGCTCCTGCAGGATCTGCACCAAGGCGGCTTCCGTACCGTCGAACCAGGTCCACTCGCGGGCACCGATGGCCGCGACGGCGACGAGGATATAGATGCCGGTAATGATGATCATGGACGCGATGATGGCGCGGGGCAGGTCGCGCTGCGGGTTCTTGGCTTCCTCGCCGGCGGTGGAGGCGGCGTCGAAGCCGATGTAGGAGAAGAACAGGCGTGACGCTGCCGCTGACATGCCGGCCACGCCCATCGGCATCAGGGTTTCGAAGTGGCTGGCCCGGAAGGCGGTGAAGGCGATGGCGATGAACATGAGCAGCACGGCGATCTTGATGACCACCATGACGGTGTTCACCCAGGCGCTTTCCTTGGCACCGCGCACCAGCAGGACCATCGCCAGGACAACGACGGCGATCGCCGGAAGGTTCAGCACACCGCCTTCGGCGCCGGGCGGGGCGGCAATCGCGGCCGGCAGCGCCAGGCCAAACGTCTGCAACATCTCGTTGACGTACTCGGCGGAGCCGACCGCCACCGCGGCCACGGAGACCGCGTATTCGAGGACCAAGCACCAGCCGCAGATCCAGGCGATTCCTTCACCCATCGTGGCGTACGTGTAGGAGTAGCTGGAGCCAGAGACAGGAACAGCGCCGGCCATCTCCGCGTAGGAAATCGCGGAGAGCAGCGCCGCGAAGCCTGCCACCAGGAACGAGATCCAGATGGCGGGTCCGGCCAGCGGAACCGAGGCGCCGAGGACCACGAAGATGCCGGTGCCCAGGGTGGCGCCGACGCTGATCATGGTCAGCTGCCAAACGCCGAGGCTGCGCCTCAGGCGGGGGCCGCCGGAACTGCCGTCAGCGCCGGTACCGGCCTCGTTGAGCATCTGGCCGAGCGGCTTGCGTCGCAGCAACTGGCTGCCCAGGGGCAGGCCCCGGCGCTTCGTTGCGGGAGGGGTGTCGATCATTCTCGGTTCCAATCTGGAGGCTTCTTCCGTTCCACCAGCGTGCCATGTGAGGCAGCTAACAAGCTGGGGCAAAATGACCTACACTCTTCTCGCATGAGACATTCTGCACCATCCGCCGGTGGCGGGGAGGATGTCCGGCCTGTACGGGCGGGCGCCGACCAGTTTAGCGGCAGCACGGCCGGAGCCTTCGCGGCGGTCTCGCTGGAACGCTTCCTGGACCGGCTGCCGGACACCCTGACGGTGGTCCACGACGGCCGGCAGGGCGCTACGGAACCGGCTCTGGTCCGTTGGGTCGAGCCGAGCGAGCTGGAAGATCCCGCCCCGTATCTGCTGGAGGGCGAATTCGTCCTGACCGCCGGACTCCCGTTCCTCGACGACGGCGGAACCCCCGAAGCAGTGGACCGGTACATCGAACGGCTGGTGCAGGCGAAAGTCTGCGCCCTTGGTTTCGGCATCAGCCCCTATTTCAGCAACATCCCCCAGACCCTGGCCGAGGCCTGCCGCAAGCACTCCCTGACGCTGGTCGCCATTCCGGAAGAAGTTCCCTTTGCCGCGTTGGGGCTCGAATTCGCCCGGCTGCTGGAGGCGGAGAACCTCAGGGTGCTGCGCCTGCTCTCGGAAGCAAACAGGCAGCTGATGCGCGCAGTGCTGACCCCGCGGCCCGAGGCCGAACTGCTGGAGGCCCTGGTGCGGAACGTCCCGGTGTGGGCAGTGCTGGTCGGCGCCAACCGGCGCGTCCGCTCCCGCGCCGTCCCCGCGCCGCTGCAAGACGGCGTGCCCGAGGCGGTGGAACTGGAACCGATGCTGGCCCGGCTCTTCGCCGGCAGCGGACCGCGGGTCGAACTGGAAAGCTTTGACGCGCCCGGGGCCCGGCGGGTGGTGGGGTATCCGCTCCGCAGCACCCGGGACGCCAACCTGGGTGCCCTGGTTGTCGGTGCGGCGAACCCGCTGGAACCGGTAGAGAGGAACATTGTCGAGACCGCCGTCGGGCTGCTGGAAGCCTTGCTGCGTCAACGTACTGTCGGCTCCCTGGCACCCAGCCAACTGGCAACGGCACTGCTGCTGCACCCGGAAACAACGACGGCGGGGTCCCGGCACTCGCAGGCGGTCGGCAGGCTGGTGGCGCAAAGCGTGTCCGCGCCGCGCCATGCTGAACTCCGTGTGGTGCAGGGCTTCCGGGCGGGCGGGCCGGCTCTGGAACCAGCGGAAAAAGCGGGCGTCTCGCACGGGACAGGAGGCGAGGACCCGGTCCGCGGACTGCTGCAGTGGCGGCGGATCTTCGACACGAAGCTGGTGGAAAGCACCGACTACGGTTTCGCTGCCATCACCAGGCTCCGGGTGGACGACGCGGTGGTGGCGGAGGTGGAGAAACTCGGCTGGCACCTTGTCATCTCCGATACGGCCGAACTGCCGGAGCTTCCCGAGGCCTACCGGCTGGCCACGTCGCTGCGGCAGCAGGCACAGGTTGCCGGGCGCAGTGTCAGGGCGGACCAGATCGAGTTCTCGGTCACTGGCCTGCTGGGCCCGGAGGCCGGGGCGATGCTGTTCAACCGGAGCTTCAGTCCACTGCGGCAGCTGGAGCCGGAGCGCGCCTCCGCCCTGCTGGCGGTGCTGCGGGCGTGGCTGGAGGCGAACGGCAGTTGGGATGGCTCGGCCAAGGCGCTGGGCCTGCACCGCAATAGTGTCCGGCGGCAGATCGGCCAGGTGGGCGAGCTGCTGGGCCGGGATCTGGCCGACGCGCAGACACGGGCCGAACTCCTGATCGCGCTGAACTACAGCCCGCCTGACATGTTGCCTGGCACGGAATAGCCAGTTTCATTATTGGAAGGACGTCTACGAAGAGGTCGTTGAAGAGTTCAGCAGCTCCCTCGTTGCCATCACCCCCCGCGATCCAACCAATCTCAAGACCTACCTGAGCCCGCTGTCCTCAGAAGCGGCCGCTGACAACCTGGCTTACACCTGCGGAGACGCGAGGGCCGCCGGGCGGAAACTCGCGCCGTGATGGTCGTCGGCTAAGCGCGGCCCTTTGCCTAGCACAGTTTCGCGGAATGTTTGTCCTTCAGGGGTTTCGGGCAGTAGGCCGCGGCGGCGTAGTTCGGGGGAGACCAGGCGGACAAAGTCTTCCTGATCGGCGGGGCGGACCGCGCAGGAAATGTTGAAGCCATCGATATCGGCCTCGACCATCCAGCGTTCCAGTTCGTCCGCCACGGTCTCGGGGGCGCCGACGATCACCGGTCCGCGTCCGCCGATGCTGACGAACCGGGCGAGTTCTCTCGGGGTCCAGACGCGCGTAGGGTCCAGTTTGGTGAACGAGGCAAGCGCGGACTGTTGGGCGTCGGACTGAATGTATTCCAATGGGCTGTCCAGGTCGATATTTTTCATATCGACTCCCGTCCAGCCGCTGAATAGTGCCAGGGCGGCCTCTGGGTCCACATATTGGGTGTAGTCCTCGAGTTTGGCTTGGGCTGCGGCGTCGGTTTCTGCCACGATGACGGTGGCCAGGGCGAAGACCTTCACGGATTCGGCCGCGCGGCCGCGCGAAGCGAGTTCGCCCCGGACTGTATCCACCCAGCCGCGGACGATGTCCGTGGAGTAGCCGTTGAAGAAGATGGCCTCGGCGTGGTTGGCGGCGAAGGCCTGTCCCCGCGGGGAGGCGCCGGCCTGGAACAGCAGCGGGGTGCGCTGTGGTGATGGTTGGACCAGGGCAGGACCGGGGACCTTGAAGTGTTCGCCGTCGTGGCCGATCCCGCGGACCTTGTCGGGGTCCACGAATACACCGGTTTCGGGGTCGGCTGTCACGGCGTCGTCGTCCATCGAACCTTCCCAGAGCTTATAGACCACGTCCATGTACTCCTCCGCCCGGTCATAACGTTCGTCGTGGGGAATCTGTTTGGTCAGTCCCAGATTGCGGGCGGCGGACTCATGGTAGGAGGTGACGATGTTCCAACCGACCCGCCCGCCGGTGAGGTGGTCCAGCGTGCCGAACCGGCGGGCCAGCAGGTAGGGCTGTTCGTAGGTGACCGAGGCGGTGATGCCGAAGCCGATGCGGCTGGTGGCGGCGGCCAGGGCGCTGACGATGAGCGTGGGGTCTAACAGCGGGTACTGCACGCCTCCGCGCATTGCTTCGTCAGCATTGCCGCCGTAGGTGTCGTACTGGCCAAGGACATCGGCCAGGAAGATGCCGGTAAACCCGCCGGATTCCAGGGTCTTTGCCAGATCAGTCCAGTAGGACAGTTCGGTGTATCGGCGGATTTGATCATCGGGGTGTCGCCACAGTCCGGGCGATTGGTGCACGGGCACCAACATTTCAAAGGCATTGAGCAGGATCTGCTTGGTCACGAGATCTCCTCGAAAGTGTCGGTGGTGGTGGTGTCCTGGGCGTAGTCTCCGGCCGGGTCCTTGGCGGCAAGGGCGGCCGCAAATGACAGACCCGCCAGAAGGGTGATGTAGGCGCAGATCAGCCACGGCTCATTACCGCCGAATATCAGAAGAGAGGCAGCGATCACCGGGGTTAGTCCTCCGGAGAGCACGGTGCCGACCTGCACGCCGAGGGAGATCCCGGTGTAGCGCAGGTGGACCGGGAACTGTTCGGCCAACCACGCCGCCTGGGGGCCGTAAATCGAATCGTGCAGGACATTCATGCCGAGGATCATCAGCAGCGGCAGCAGGAGCAGGGAGCCGTGGTCCAGGAACCAGAAGAACGGCCAGATGAAAACCGCAATTCCGACGATGGCGGCGATGGCGATGCGCCGGCGCCCCCACCGGTCGGACAACCAGCCCCAGACCGGACCGGATACGAGACCGAGGGCGGAACCGATGAGGACGGCGGTGACCCCCGATACCGGATCATCCCGCCGGGCGGCGATGTAACCGATTCCGTACACGGTAAGAATGGCGAACAGGGCAGGCTGTGCCATCCGCAATCCCATAGTGACCAACAGTGCGCGCTTATGGTGGCGCAGTACCTGCCAAACCGGTGCCTGCGCGGTCTTGTTATCGGATTTAAGCTGCCGGAAGCTGGGGGAGTCCTCCACCCCGACCCGGATGTAAAGTCCGACGACGACCAGTACCGCGCTGACGAGGAACGGGATCCGCCAGCCGTAGTTTTGAAACTGTTCGGATGTGGTCAGTGCCTGAGTGAGGGCGAAAGCGCCGGTGGCCAGCAGCATACCGGCAGCAGAACCGACCTGGGTGAAACTGCCGAAGAATCCCCGCAAGTGCCGTGGCGCATGCTCCACCGATAGCAGCGCTGATCCACCCCATTCGGCCCCGGCAGCCAAGCCCTGGAGCAGGCGCAAAGTGACAAGTCCGATAACGGCGAGGGTGCCGATGCTTTCGTAATTCGGCAGCAGTCCGATAGCGGTCGAGGCGACTCCCATGGTCATCAACGAAATGACCAGCAGGGATTTACGCCCTATCCGATCGCCCAGATGGCCGGCAATGATGCCGCCGACCGGTCGGGCGATAAACCCGACCGCAAAAGTTGCGAACGCTGCGAGTGTTCCCGCGAGGGCGGAGCCGGAGGGAAAAAACTGGACATTGAAGACCAGCGCCGCAGCGGTGCCGTAGAGATAGAAGTCGTACCACTCGATAGTGGTGCCCACGAAGGCAGAGGTCAGGACCCGTTTCTTGTCCCTGATACGGATCGGGCCAACGGTCTGCGATGAGACGGTCGTAGCAGCTTCCTGAATGGACATGGATAACCCTTGCACTGACGGGGCGCAGCTGGGAAAACGAGGCGCCATACTTGCCCGCACAGGTCCGTGCCGGGCCGAATCCTCACCTGGGGCACCCCACTACAGCGAGAGGGTTGCCGTCCAACAAACCAGGGTTTGACGTTGGAACTCTTGATTCTGAACACCGACCCTAAGGGGTCAGGGCGCCGTTGCCAAGGGACGGACGTCATCCGCAGTCATCTTTCGGTCCTGTTCCTTCGCACCCACACGGTTCCGTCCGGGGACTGCAGGAACCGAACGCCTCGCGGATCAGTCTCAGTTTCCAGAGCGAGACCACGGGCAGCCAGTAGGTAAAGCCTTCACACCAATGCCTGCCGAGCGCTTGTCCTGGTCGCACGGACAGGCCATTCGACTCACAGTCCGGCGGTACAGCCTTCGCATTGGCCGTCGTACTCCGAGGTCCCTCCAGGGCTGTACACGGCTGCGGCAAACCTGGTCACCTTATTCCGCCGGCGCTGACGCCCGTCGTGAGAGGAGGGCGATGGTCCCGTCCCACTCATCGGCGACAAGGCCCGCCCTGACGAACTTTTCGTCAGCCTCGGCGCGGTCCGAACCCAAGCCGGTACGCCGGTCGCCCGGGCGGCCAGCCATAGTGCTCAGGCCGCTTCGACATGAGCATTATAAAGAGACTCTTTGGGGCTGATGGGTAGGCGGTCAATCAACCGTCCCAACGAACGTACCCGGGGTGGAAGACGCTGGGCGATCGACCTGTTTTCCGCGCTCACGCCTCGACACATTGCTCGACGTCGCCGTCGATGTTGAAACCGAGTCCTCCCGGCACGGAATCGAGGAGCTTTCGGGTGTAGGGGTGGGACGGCGAGGCGTAGACCTGATCGATGGCACCGTATTCCACCAGATCGCCATGGTAGAGCACGGCGACTTCGTCGCTGACATGGCGCACTACTGCGAGGTCGTGCGAGATGAACAACATGGTCAGTCCCAGATCGCGGCGCAATTCGTCCAGGAGGTTGAGGATGTCGGCCTGCGTTGTCAGGTCCAGGGCGGAAGTGACTTCATCGGCGATGATGAGCTCCGGTCGGACGGCAAGTGCCCGGGCGATGGCGATACGCTGCCGCTGGCCGCCGGAGAACTCGTGCGGGTAGCGCTCCGCCGCTTCTGTCGGCATGGAGACGCGGTCCAGCCAGCTCGCAATCTCGGTGGCGTGGCGGCGTGGGTTGCCGCCGCGGGGATCGATTGCTTCGGCGAGGGTCTGGCCAATGGTCCGCCGCGGGTTCAACGATGAGTAGGGGTCCTGCGGAATCAGCTGGACTTGGCGGCGCAGCCGTCGTAGTCCGACGCCTTTCAGCCCCTTTGTCACTGTGCCGTCGAAGCGGATGGTTCCGCTGGTTGGCAGCAGGTCTCCGACGAGCGTTTTGGCGAGTGTGGATTTGCCCGAGCCGGATTCGCCGACCAATCCGACCGTCTGGCCACGGCGCACTGTGAGGGTTACGTTGTTGAGGATGCGTGCCCGGGTGGCGCCGGAGCCCAGTTCGACGCTGATGTCGTCGATCTCGAGCAGGCGGCCGCGGGTGGGTCCACCAATGGTTTCCACTCCCGTGATGGTGGGTAAGGACCTGTTGTCCATCGTCGTCGTTCCTTTCATAGCGCCGCTCCATGCGTGTCCGAGTGCGCCGCCGTCCAGCGTGCACCGACGAGTGCCCGGCGCTCCCCGGCCATGCTGGGAGTGGCCGCCAGCAGCGCCTTGGTGTAAGGGTGTGTTGCCTGGCCTTCTTTGAGCTGGCGTCCGCTCAGGCGTTCAAGGATGCGACCGCCGTGCATCACCAGGACTTCGTCGCATAGTTCCTGGACCACACCGATGTCGTGCGAGATGAACAGCAGGGCGGTCCCGCGTTCGCGGTTGACCTTGCGGAACTTTCGCAACACTTCGGCCTGAACCGTCACGTCCAAGGCCGTGGTCGGTTCGTCAGCGATCAGCAACGTCGGTTCGGCGATGGTCGAGGAAGCGATCATCGCCCGCTGCAGCATCCCGCCGGAGAGTTGGTGGGGATGCTGGGTCATCCTCAATTCAGGGTTCCGGATGGCCATCTCGTCCAGCGCCGCAATCATCTCGCGGTCCGCCGTCCGGCGGTTGCGGCCCAGGTGGACGCGTTGGACTTCGGTCAGCTGCGGGCCCATTCGCAGCGCCGGGTTGAATGTCGTCCCGGGGTCCTGGTAGACCAGCCCGGTGCTCGCGGCCAGTACTTTCGGATCGTTGCGGCCGAGCAGGTTCAGGCTGTCCAGGCGCAGGGTGTGCGCCGAGGCCGTCACGCCGTCGGCGAGCAGCCCGGCGACGGTCATCGCGGTCATTGATTTTCCGGATCCTGATTCACCGACCAGTCCGACAACCTGCCCGCGTTCGATGCTGAAGGAGACGCCGTCCACCAAGATTCTGCCGTTCGGGGCGGTGACCGTGAGGTTATCCACCTCGAGCAGCGCTTCGGGGGCGGGTGTTGCCGAGGCGGGGCATCCGGCGGGCCGGCGCAGCCCGAGGAACCGCCGGCCGCCACGGGGATCCGCTGCGGAGGCGAGACCGTCGCCGATCAGCATGGCCCCGAGGCCGGCGATGACCAGCATGATCGAAGGAGCTACGACCTGGAGTGGCTGCGAGTAGATGGAGACCAGACCCTCGTTGAGGAGCCGGCCGAAGTCGTATTCGGGGCTTTGCACGCCGAGTCCCACGAAGGATAGCGAGGAGATCTCCAGCAGGGACAGGGCGAAGCTGGAAGTGGCCATGACGAGGATCGGTTCGGCCATGTTCGGCAGTAGGTGGCGTTTGATGAGCAGGGGTGCGGGTACGCCGAGCAGCCGGGCGGTTCCCACGAAGTTGCGGTGTGAGACGGATGCTGCGAGGTTCGCGGTGAGGCGCGCAAAACCGGGGATGCCGGCGAGACCAATGGCGATGACCGCCGTGGTACTTCCCGGTCCCAGAATGGCGGCGACGATCAGGGCGAAGATCAGTGACGGGTAGGCGACGGCCGCCTCAATCAGGCGCAGGGCTGCCTCGCGGACTCGGCGTGGGGCCAGCCAGACCGCGGAGCCGACGGCCAGGCCGCCGAGGACTGAGACGGCCGTGGCGGCGACGGACATGATCAGGGTCAGCCGGGTGGCGACCAGGGAACGGGCGAGAATGTCGCGGCCGAAGTCGTCCGTTCCCAGCCAGTGTGCGGCGCTGGGGCTTTGCCGCGACTCGGAGCTGAGCGTGTCCGCGGCTTCGGTGAGGAAGAACGGGGCGAGGAGGCCGGTCAGGACCAGCGCTGCGGTCAGGACGAGCCCGATGATGAGCCCTGCACTCCAGCGGAAACGGTGTGAAGTCGTGACGTTGTCAGCCATGGGATTTAGCTCCGAGCGTGCGCGGGTCGATGATGCCGAGGACGACGTCGACCAGAAGGTTGAGCATCGTGGCAATCAGCCCGATTACCAGGATGATGCCCTGGATCAGCGGGTAGTCGCGGTAGATGATGGCCTGAATGATCTCGCTGCCAAGGCCGGGATAATTGAAGACTGTTTCGATGATGATCGCGCCGCCAAGCAGACTGGCCAGAATCAGGCCGGCCAGGGTCAGCGTGCTGGTCAGCAGGTTCGGCAGGGCGTGCCGCAGGTAGAGCCGCAGCGGTGGGATTCGGCGGCCGCGGGCGGTGCGCATATAGTCCTGTTCCAGTACAGTGGCGGTTTCCTGGCGCACCACCCTCGCGACTGCGCAGGTCGGGCCGATGGCCAGTGCCAGGGTCGGTAGCACGAGCGCGGACAGTGAGTCGGCGCCGCCGGCAGGGAATATGGGCACCATGATGGCGAATGCCACCACAAGCAGTGTTGCCGTTACGTAGCCAGGCAAGGAGGCGAGGAAGCCTGCGATATTGCCGAATGCCAGATCCAGCCAGCGCTGCCGGCCGCCGCGTGTGAGGACCCCGACGGCCATGCCGGCCGGGACGGCGACAAGCAGCACGACTGCGATCGCCAGGAAGGCCAGCTGAGCGGTGTACGGGAGCTTGGTGGCAATGATGTCCGCGACCGCACCGTTGAAACGGAAGCTGTTGCCCAGGTCGAATTGCGCCAATCCGGCTATGTAGTCCAGGAAGCGGACGGGCAGCGGATCGTCCAGCCCCATCTGTGCACGCAGCCGCGCGAGGGTCTCCGTGGAAGCATCCGTACCGGCGATGGCACGCGCGGGGTCGCCCGGGATCAGCGGCACCATCATAAACGTCAGCACCACCAGCAGGAACAGCGACAGCAGCAGACCGCCGGCCCGGCGCAGCGCGAAGTCCAGCCACGCGCTGGAGGTCCAGCGGCGCCCTGCGTTCGTGGCGGGCTTGCCCGGTAGCGGGCTTCCTGCGGCCGGGCCGGTTGCGGCTTCCAGGGTGCGCGGACTGACAGTCATGGACGGACCCCGTTAAGCACCGGAGCAATCTGCTCCTGCCAGCGGAAATGTGCCTCGGCCTGCGCGGCGAGGGCAACGAGCAGTCCCTCACCAAAAGGACCGCCGACCAGCTGCGCCCCGACCGGCAGGCCCTTTCCGTCCCTGTGGACGGGCAGGCTGATGGCCGGCAGGCCCGCCATGTTGCAGAAGGACGTGAAGGAAATCATCCGCAGCTCCGTCAGCCGCGGACCGGCCGGGTCCTGGTTTGCCTCATCCAGCACGACGCCGACGGGCGGGGTCGTCGTGGCCATGGTCGGGGTAAGCAGGACATCGAAATCGCGACCCCACTGCGCAACGATGCGCCGGGATTCGAGCTGCATCAGGGCAGCGGCACGGGCGTACAGGCCGGCGTGGAATCCTTCGGCCTGCCGGATCCGGTGCGCGATGTACGGGTCGACCTTAGAGGCATCGTCGAAAGGTGTCGCCCAGACTGAAGCACTGATGATCACCTGGAAGGCGTCGATCGCCTCGCGCGAGAAGAGCTCGGGCGAAACGTCGAAGACTTCATGCCCGGCAGCCCCAAGGGCTCCGGCCAGCAGTTGGGCGGCCTCGACGCACTCCGGGTCAACGGGCAGCCCGGTGGGAGCCTGAAGCAGCATACCGATCCTGGTCCTGCCCGGATCACGTCCGGCTTCCGCCGAGAACGGCCGCTCGGGGGCCGGCGCAGAGTACCAGGCCAACCGGTCCGATTCGCTCATCACGTCGAGCACCCCGGCGGCGTCGGCCACGGTCCGCGCGATGGCGCCTTCGACCGTCGAGTGCTCCCACGCGAAGACCTCTTGCGGAACGCGGCCGCGGCTGGGTTTCAGCCCGACGAGCCCACAGGCCGACGATGGTACGCGGATTGATCCACCGCCGTCGGAGGCGTGGGCGATCGGGGCCATCCCGGCAGCGACCGCCGCCGCCGCGCCGCCGCTGGAACCGCCCGGCGTGTACTCCGGGTTCCAGGGGTTGCGGGTCTTGCCGTGCCGGGCGTTCTCGGCGACCGTCAGCGGCCCGAGTTCCGGCGAGTTCGTGCGGCCCATGAGCAGGAAGCCGGCGTCCTGAAGCTTACGCACGCTAAGGTCCGTGGTGGCCCTCGGCGTCGCGTCGATCGCCAGCGACGAGTGCGTATTGGGCTGTCCCGCGACGTCCGAGAGGTCCTTGACCGGAATCGGCACCCCGTGGAACGGGCCTACCGGCTCGCCCACGAGCAACGCCCGTTCGGCTTCCCGCGCTGCGGCACGGACCTCGTCGTCGTTGCGCCACACGATGGCGTTGATCAGGGGGTTGGCTTCGTCGATGCGGTCCAGATACGCGTCGACAACTTCGACGGGGCTAATTTCACGACGGCGGATGGCGCCGGCCAAGGCTGTGGCCGAGTCAAAAAGGTCCATTGCTGCTCCTGTATAAGTTCGTACGAGTAGAGGTGGCAGGCGCCGGACTGACCGGTCCGGCGCCTGACCTGGGCTATTTGGTAATGCGGTAGTGCTGGTCGTCCAGGGCTCCACCCAGGGAGACGACAGCGAATCCGTCGGCCGAGGCCATGAGCCGCGGATCGTTGGACAGCGGGATCGCATCGGCGTTGGCGATGATCGAGTTCATCGCGTCCTGCAGCGAGGCACACTGCGAATCCTCATCGGCTGCTGAGCGGAACTTGGCCAAAGCTTCGGCTGCCTCCGGATTGTCGGTCGCGCCGATGTTGCCGCCGCCTTCCTCAATCGCCGGGCCCACCATGGAGTTCACCGGGTTGGACATCGTTCCCATGAAGTTCAGGTCTGCATAGACCGTGAGGTCCCACCCGGTGGGTTCGCCGAATACCGTGCCGATCCAGCCACCGACGTCGAGATTCTCCAGGCTCACCTCGGCACCGGCGGCGCGGAGTTGCTCCTGTACGTAGACGTTGCCCGAACCCTGCGGGCCGAGGATCTGTGCGCCGACCATGCGGATCTTCACACCCGCCAGCGCAGACTTGGCCGCCGCGGTGTCGACGCTGATCACCGGGGACTGCTCGGGGGAGGAGCACTTGGTTCCGTTGGCCACCAGTTGCGTAGTCACCTGGCCCTGCCCGTTCGACGTAATGCTCTCGAAAGCCGTGCGGTCGAGCACCTGTGCGACGGCGGTGCGCTTCGCCGGGTCTGTGAAGGGGCTGCCTTCGCGCTGGTTAAACAGCACGTAGAAGTCCGAGAGTGCCTCGTTGGTCACGGTGAACTTATCGTTTCCCTCGAAGCGGGGGAGGCCATTGGCACTGATGAATCCGGCGTCCAACTGGCCAGCGAGCAGCTGATTGGCCGTCGCGTTCTTGTCGGGTATGACGTTGTACACGATGGTTGCGGGGGCTCGCCCCGGGAGTTCGGCGGCGTAGTCGGGCCAGGCATCGTAGTCGTCCCGAAGGCTGTAGGTGTAGCGGACACCGTGTTCCTTATCAGCCAAGACATAGGGGCCGGATTCTGCGCCCTCCGCCGTTCCCGCGGCCAGTGCTTCCGGGTCCTCCAGCCCGGCGGGGCAAATGATGCCGGTCGCGGCCATGGACAATCCTGTCAGCATGTCCGGCCACGGTTCGGCCAGTTCGATGGCGACCGTGCGGGCAGCATCGTCGGCCGTGATCTCGGGTTCCCCGGCTACTCCGAATACCTGGGGTGCGGCGGCCGCGCCGGTCGCCGGAGAGGCCATGTAGTCGAGTGATTCCTTGACCACAGAGGCTGTGATCGGAGTGCCGTCCGAGCAAGTAGCGCCCTGACGCAGCGTGAAAACGGCTCCGGCAGAGGTGGTTTCCCACGATTCGGCAAGACCGCCAACCAGGGCATTGCCCTCATCCTTCCGCACCAGGGTGTCAAAGCTCATGCGGGCCGTGAGGAAATCGGGCAGTGAGAGACCCTTCGTAGGATCGAGTGTTGCAGGTAAATCGATCGTCGTCCTGACGGTGTCCGTCGAAGCGGTACCCGCGGCATCTGCGGCTGCGGTCCCGCCGGCCGAAGGGCTCGCGGTTGTACAGGCGGTGAGCAGCAGGCCTGTCGCCGCGAGGGCTGCCCCGGCGGGCATGAGTGAACGGTTCATCATGATCCTTTGCTAGTGCACGAAATTGGCTGGGTACAGGCGGTTGGTCTTGGGCATCGAAGTAGTTCAGTCCGGTGCACCAGGTGCCAGAACTTCATAGATGTCGATGGAGGTTGCACCGTCGCCGGCGGTGGCGTGGCCGACAAAAACTGATTGGGTGAGCCAGGCCAGGGAAGCATCGTTCGTGCGGAAGACCGGCGTCGTCATGAAGTACTCGCAGGGGCGTCCGGGGGTATGCGCACCTTCTTCCGGACGGGTCAGGATACCGGCGTTGAATACGTCGATGTAGGCTCCGCCCGCGGTGCGGATCCCGTAGCGGGCTTCGACCCGGTAGGTCCCCGGGGACTTGATCAGGCACCAGTCGCCACCGCTGCCTACGACGGTGCCTGCCAGGTCGCCTGTGACGGTTCCTCCAGTAATGGGAATGAAACCCAGTTCGCCGGAGCCCGTCTCGTCGATGGTTTCAAAGGGCGCTACCTCCGCGGCGATGCGGAAGCGGAACTGCAGGTTCGGCCGGGAGGTTGCATTTATTTTCGGAACTGCGGTTGTGATCTGCGTCATGCGAATACTATGATTCATGGTGAATGAGATAGTCAATGACATTCACTAAAAAGTTTTTGCGGGTTATTTCTTCCCACCGCCGTGTGGCAGTGTCGTATAAGTTAACTGGCAACGGAGCATAGGAGGCTCGCATATGAGTGAGGCAACTGAGGCTCCTGCCCCGCCTCGGAAAAAGACCCGGTCCAGGCTGGAGCGTGGAACCCTGACCCGCGAGGTCATCGTCGAAGCCGCGCTGCGGATCCTCGATGAGGGGCAGGTCAACGCCCTGACGTTTGCTCGGCTCGGCAAGGAACTCAGTGCATCCCCGACGGCAATGTACCGACACTTCTCAAGCCGGGACGAGATCGTGACGGCGGTAGCGGACGAGCTCATTCGACTATCCATCGACGGCTACAAGCCCGCTGAATCGTGGATGGACTCCCTCCGCGACCTTGCCTACCGGGCCTGGCACACGTTCGCGGCGCATCCGGCAGCAGCAATGCATACGTTCTATAGGGTCACCCTGGGACCGAACGAGATCCGCGTCGTCGACTCCATCCTGGAAGCCATTCACGAGGCCGGCTGGAGGGGACACGAGGCCGTCTTCAACTACCAGATGTACGCCAACATGGTCCTCGCGCTCAGCGGCCGAAACGCCGCAATGCTCACGGCCGCGGCTGAAGCCGGGACCGAGCCAGGCAGTTTCTGGATACAGGAATACCGGCCGGTCAAACCCGAGGAATTTCCGTACCTCACCGCGCTGCAGAACGAACTTCGGATCAGGGACGGCTTTGCCGTATACCAAGGCCAGATTGAAGCGCTGCTGACCGCAATGAAGGCCGCACTGCCAACATAGGCGTGTCTGCTATCGAGCACCTTGCGGCCCTCCGCCACGAAACGTCTGCGACCCACAGCGCTCACCCGCGCCAGCCGTCCTGGTCCCTCACCGGGCTCTGCCCGTATCTCGAGCGCTTGCAGGTGTATACCCAATGGCCAAACACAGTAGTGCCTTACCGGCAGCGCAAATCCCGGCTGACCGCACCAGCGCTGCAACGATTCCGGTCGCGAGGGACGTCGTCTCGGTGCGAGGTGGGGACCATATTCGCGAATTCCTGGGTGCCGACTGATTGTCCGGCACTTCCAGTTGCATTCCGTGAAAGTAACCCTCGAGCCGGCTCTTCCACCTCAGCTGGCGTGCTTCGTGCAGGTGTCATCTGTTGACCTTCTGCGCCTGTTCGGTTTCGTCGAAGCGTTCGAGATCGCGGTTAAGCCCTTCGTAGACGTCGGGCCGTTTCCGGCGGAGGTATTCCGCGTACAGGAGTCCGCCGGCCAGTGCGGCCAGCAGCAGGAGCGGGAGGGCCGCGATGACGGGTGCGTCGGAGCCGGCGAGGATCGGGAAGTTGATGATGGCCAGTACGACGATCACGGTGAGTCCGAGAAGGCCGATGCCCGGTGCGATGAAGGTGGAGAACAGCCGGGGGTCCCGGGTGCGGCGGAAATGGACGACGATGGCCAGGGCTGCGAGCAGCTGGAGGGTGATGATGCCCAGCGTGCCGAAGCCGGTCATGCTTGGGACCAGGGAGATGATTGGATCGAGTCCGGCCAGGGCAAAGAGTCCGGCGACGGCGGTGGCGAAGATGAACTGTACGATCGAGGCGCGCTCGGGGACCCCGTTGTGGCGGGTGCGGCTCAGGCCTCGCGGCAGGATGCCAGCCCGGCTGAGGGAGTAGATGTAGCGGGTTGCCGAGTTGTGCAGGGCCATGAGCGCGGCGAAGAGGCTGACCAGCAGAAGCGCCATCATCACGTTGGTGAGCGGTGTCCCGAGGTAGGCGCCGGAGAGCGAGAAGACGAGGTCTCCGGCCTCCAGGTGCTCGAGGGCGGTGTTCTGCGCCTGGGCGGCGCCGGTCGCGCTGACGATGGCCCAGGTGGTGAAGGCCGCGAAAAGCCCGATGAAGCCGATGGCCGTGAACGTGGCGCGGGGGATGGTGCGTTTGGGATTCCTGGCCTCTTCGCTGAACAGCCCGGTGGCTTCAACGCCGACGAAGGCGTTGGCGGCAAAGAGGAAGCCGATGCCCACGGCCCCGGTGAAGGCGATTTCGGGCTTGAATACGCCAAGGTCGAAGCCGTGGGTGAAAAGCACAGCGAAGTCGAAGACCAGGAGGATGAGCACCTCGCAGACGAGCGCGACTCCGAGCATCTTCGCGCTGAAGCCGATGCCCTTCCGGCTGAGGGCGAACGCTGCGACGACGGAGATGATCGCCCAGAGGTACCAGTGCATGTCGAATCCGGTCAGCTGCGCGATCACGATCTGCGCGAAGAAGCCAATGGTGCCGACGGCACCGGCCACGAAGAAGTTGTAGCCAATCATGGCGACGAGTCCGGTAACAAGCGCTGCCGGCCTGCCCAGTCCGCTGAGCACGAAAGCGTAGAATCCACCCGAGTTGACGAGCTCGCTGGACATGCGGGCATAACCGGTTCCGAAGAGCAGCAGAATTGCCGTCACAGCGATAAAGGAGGCGACCATGCCGCCGCCGTTGCCGAGGGCGATGCCGATCGCGGTGACCACGACAATGCCGGTCAAAGGGGCGACGGCGGCCAGGACGAGGAAGGCGACGCCGAAGACTCCCAAAGAGTTCTTCGACAGCGCGTCTTGCTGGGTGTTGGTGGTAGGGACGGTCATGGGCCGGCCTTTCATATCTGGTGCTTTAGGCAGGGAAGGAGGATCGGCCGGTATAGCCGAAATCGGAAAGCAGGTTCACGCCGTTGACCGCGCGGGAGCGGTGGGAGGCGAGGTATCCCACAGTCCATGCGATGTCTTCCGCTGTTTGGACGGGGTAGGCAACGTCGGCGAAGGACTCGACGCCCAGTCCGCGGCGCGCCATCGGCGTGTCCACAATGGACGGGCACACGCTGTTGGCCCGGATGCCGTGCGCGTCGAAAAGCTCAACAGCCAGAGCCCGGGTGAGCTGGACCAGCGCCCCCTTGGACGCGTTGTAGGCCAGCATTCCCGGCACGGCGACGAAGCCGGAGTCCGAACCGATGATCACGATGCTGGCGTTCTCGGCGCATTTGAGGTGGGGCAGGGCATGCCGGACGGCCAGGAAAGTGCCGGTGACATTGATATCGAGCACTTCGCGGAAGGAATCGGCGGTGACGTCCTCGCAGGCCGCCCCCATTTCCCCTTCTGCGCCGGCAGCCGTGACCAGGGCGTCGATCCCGCCCACTTTTCCGGCGAGTTCGTCTATGGCTGCCTGGATCCGTGGTTCGTCGCTGACATCGGCGCAGGATGCGGCAAGCCGGCTTCCCACCGCCGGGCCCAGTTCCGCCACGGCTGCGTCCAATCGCGTTTGGTTCCGCCCGATGATACCCACGCTGGCACCGGCGTTAAGGAAGTGCCGCGCGACGGCCAGGCCGATCCCCGAGGATCCGCCCGTAACGACTACCCGTCGGGGAAGCCCGTTATCAGTTGGTAGGGCCGTCATGCTTTCTGCTCCGCTC
Source organism: Arthrobacter sp. Soil_C_60 (assembly GCF_057656375.1). Classification (NCBI taxonomy): domain Bacteria; kingdom Bacillati; phylum Actinomycetota; class Actinomycetes; order Micrococcales; family Micrococcaceae; genus Arthrobacter; species Arthrobacter sp. Soil_C_60. The sequence continues at coordinate 190,289 of NZ_JBDGKM010000005.1, forward strand.
TGCTTGTTCCGTGCCGGCCCGTTGGACCGCCGTGCAGCGAATCTACCCGTGTGATTCAGGTCATGGGAATAGGTGTCTGTTTTCCAGAATGCAAGTATGGAAACTAGAACCCTATTTCGATAAGCGCTCCGCGGTGCCAGTATTGATTTTCAGAAGCAAAGTCCGGTCCTAAGGCCGTTATTGAAAGGATCACCATGACGAACCTGTCACGCGAGGCCGCTCTGTCCGTCGCCCAGGCGGCCCTGCCGTCCTTTGGGATCGGCGCCGATGCGTCGGTCGATTTTGTGAAGCACCGGGAGAACGTGGTCTTCCGGGTAGCGGATGCCCAGAAGGCCTATGCGCTGCGTGTCCACCGACACGGGCACCGTACCGACGCCGAGGTACGCACGGAGAACGAGTACATGCTCGCCCTGCGAGAAGCCGGCGTTCGGGTCTCCGAGGTCGTCCCGGCCGCCAATGGCGAGCTCTTCGCGGTCGTTGCCGACGGGCAGGGCCGGAATCACCAGGTGGATGTCCAGCGGTGGGTCGAAGATTCGGCACCGTTGGGGGACGCCGTTGAAGCCTGGACGGGGACGGACCAATTGGAAACCGGGGTGTTCGAAAAGCTCGGGGATTTCTGCGCCCGCTTCCACCTCGTGTCCCGGGAGTTGAAAGCTGTCCCGGGCTACTCGCGCCAGGCCTGGGATGCTGATGGCCTGGTGGGGCAGCATCCGCTGTGGGGCGACCCGCGCGGACTGGCAGAGACGGAGAATGACCGCGCAGTGATCGGGGACGCCATGGACGCAATCCGGCGGACCCTGAAGAACCTCGGTACCGGCGCCGATGTCTACGGTGTCATTCATTCGGATTTCACCCCGGAGAACATCCTCCTCGCCCAGGGGGAACTGACCCTCATCGACTTTGACGACTTCGGTGAGGGGTGGTGGCTGTTCGACCTCGCCACCGTGCTGTTCTGGTACCACCGCCATCCGCGTGCCCAGGAGTACCGAACCGCCCTGCTCGCAGGCTATGAGCGGCACATGGCCATCCCGGAGCAGGCCCGGACGGCGCTCGATGCCCTCATCCTCGCCCGCGGACTCACCTACCTGGGATGGGCCGCCGAGCGCCCCGAGGACGAGACCAGCACGTTCCTGCGTGCCGAAGTCCTGCCGGTCGTCCTGGAACTCTGCCGCAAATTCACCAGCAATCCCACAACGCCTGAGGGGGACCCCTTGCCCGACCGGGACCGGCTCCTGCTCGCGAGGCGCGCGGAGACCATCGGACCCTACTCGCCGCTCTTCTACGACCGGCCGCGGCACTTCGTCGCCGGCGAAGGCGTCTGGCTGACCGACGCCGACGGCCACCGCTACCTCGACGCCTACAACAACGTGCCCCAGGTCGGGCATGCCAATCCCCGCGTTGCCGATGCCGTATGGGCGCAGATGCGCACCTACAACGTCCATACCCGCTACCTGAGCGAGCCAGTCGTCGAGTACGCCGAACAATTACTCGCGACCTTCGACGCGCCCCTGGACCGCGTCTACTTCACCAACAGCGGATCCGAAGCGAACGAACTGGCGCTGCGCATTGCGCGGCACCGGACCGGCCGCAGCGGCATCATCGTCACCGACCACAGCTACCACGGCAACACGATCACGCTGGCCGCCCTGACGACCGGACTGCCGGTCTCCGAACCGTTCGGCGAGCACGTCCGCGCCATCAGCATCCCCGACCTTGACGATCCCCGTTCCACAGATCCCCATCGACGGCTCGAGACAGCGTTCGCCGAGATCGACGCGGCGATCGCCTCGCTCGAGCAGGCCGGGCACGGCATGGCAGCCCTGCTGATCGAACCGGCCTTCACCACCGAAGGCCTGCCGCAACTGCCTGAAGGCTATCTTGCCGGCCTCGTCGAACGCGTCCAGGCCGCCGGCGGCCTGGTCATCTCCGACGAAGTGCAGGTCGGCCTCGGACGCCTCGGCGATGTCTGGTGGGGCCACCAGGCCACCGGAATCAGCCCGGACCTGGTGACCCTGGGCAAACCGCTGGGCAACGGATACCCGCTCGGCGGCGTCGTCACCAGCAAAGCGATCCTCGAGGACTTCAGCAGCGCCAATCTGTACTTCAACACTTTCGCCGGAACCCCCGCAGCGGCATCAGCAGGCCAGGCCGTCCTGAACGAAATCAGGGACCGGGACCTCATCGCCCGCACCGGCGACCTCGGACGCCACGTGGCAGAACGCCTTAATGCCCTCGTTGCCAGTCACCTGCACGCAGCCGCCGCGAAAGGCCGCGGCCTGTTCTTCGGCCTGGCCCTCGTCGACGAACACGGCCAGCCCGACAGCGCCCTGGCCAAACGGATCGTCGAGGCGCTGCTGCGCGAGCACATCCTGATCAGCCGCATCGGACCCCACGAAAACGTCCTGAAGATCCGCCCGCCCCTCGTCATCCAAAAGGACGAACTCGACCGGGTCATCGACGCCCTCGATTCAGCACTCGTCGCCGAGACCCACAGTCTCGTGGCACGGGCGTGAACACCACCTGTCCGTCAGTTGCCCAGGGCCAAAAATATGACTGATAAACACTGGGCCGATGATGAACACACGGGGCCACCGGCCTCGCTGCGGAAACGCCAGCAGCTGCGCACCCGCCAAGACCTGGTCCGCTCAGTCATCACCGTCATCAGCGCCGGGGGACTGGGCGCCGCCACCATCGAGCGCATCACAACACGGGCAGGAGCCTCACGGGCAACCCTGTATGCACACTTTCCCGGAGGCAGAACAGATCTCCTCGCCGAGGCGTACCAGACCATCGGCCGGGACCTGATCCAGGCCGCCGAGCGGGACGCAGCCCGGCACACCGACTGGATCGAGCGGCTCTGCGCCTACCCCCGCGCCATGCTCGAACTCTCCGCCAAACGCGAGCTCGGCCTCTTTTACAACGTTTCGGGCCCGCAACTCGTGGGTATGCAACGCCGCGGTACAGGATCGCAACACACGCTCGACGCCCTGATTGCCGGACTGCGCCACGCCCAGGAGCACGGCGACGTATCACCACACCTGGACATCGAAGCGATCGCGGCCCTCCTCGTCGGCGCGATCCGCGAAGCCGGAATCGATACCTCCCGCGACCCCTCAACCGCTCCACGCCGACTGGCCGCATTCCGTCAACTGCTGGAGGCAATCCGCACTTATTGACCAGAAACTCAGTGGCATTCCAAGAGCTGATACATGTCGATCTCTCACTTTAGTTGGCCACGCTGATGTGACGCAGCTCGAGCAAGACAGGATGACTCGATCCGTGGTTGGCCAGATCTACTGAGATTCTGGCCAACAAGACCGAGACAGGACATGAGACAAAAAGGGAAGCGCTTTTGTCGTACTGTTCATCACGACAGAAGCGCCGTTATCGGCTTTGCCTCAGCAACCATCTGGGGGTAAGTGGAATAGCGCGGGCGGGTTCAGTTCTCGCAGTCGGCGCAGTAGGCGTGGGTGCCCTGCTGCCGGGCGATCTGGGAGCGGTGCCTGACCAGGAAGCATGAGTAGCAGGTGAATTCGTCGTCGGCCTGCGGGATGACCTGAACATTGAGCTCCTCGGTGATGAACTCGCCGCCGGGGACACCGGCTCCGTCCAAGCCGTCGGCCTCATCCAGTTCCAGTGTTACGCTGCGGGCGCCGGGTGCATTTGCGGACTGCACGGCCCCCAATGACTTCTCCTGGGACTCCTTGACGTCGGGACGGACCTCATCGTAATCGGTTGCCACTTGGCTTGTTCTCATTTCTTTCAGAATTGGATGACCGCGGTACAACGTACAGCACCCGGCTGTTATTCCACAGCCAGAGGGCACGTGAAATCCAAAGGGATGGGACGCTGTCATATGCGCTGTTGCGGGCGTTGCTGATATCTGGCCGCGGAGCCACTTGGTGGACCGGGTATGGAAGCCTGCCCATTTCGGTAAGCAGGCTGATTAGAGTGGGAGGACGCCGGATCCGAATAACTGGCCAACGCCGCGGCTGCTCTCGACCGCCGTCCGGTTGGTTGAGCATGCCTGGGACGAGAACCTCGCCGGCGTGGGCCTGACTCATGCGGGTTCATTGCGCTGGAAGTTCTCGACGCACAAGGCCCGATGACGCAGGCCCGGCTTACTGTCGGAATCCGTGTGCAGGCGCAGACAATCGGAAAGACCCTGGCCAGGCTGGAGGCCCACGGGCACGTGACCCGGGTACCTGGCGTGGCTGACAGGCGCAGCCACCAGGTCGCTATCTCTGAGCCGGGCAAGAGGGCGCTGGACGAAGCCCGTCAGCTTGAGGTGAACATGCTGTTGGGAGGGGAAGTCGCTACGAAGGAATTGCGGGAGCTGCTGGTCACTGTTGTCCGAAGGCTTGGGTCCACCCGCTGGGACTGACAGAGCCGGAAGCCGGCCTTCCTGCCGCCGGGTGCCCTGAATCGTCACCGGATACACAAACACTCACCGGTTACGGCCGATAGGGGCAACGTGCTGCGCGGCAGGTCGCCGCGGTATTAATGTTGATGTTTGGTCTGGCCGCGGTGTAGACGTTTAGGAAGCAGTGTCTGCCGAGGCTTCTTCAGTGATGCCGTAAGGCACGTCTTCGCTCATTTCAACAGTGAACTGGCCCGGTCCGGTCCTGGTAACCAGGATGCCGTGAGTTCCCTCTTTAACGGCAAGGCCCCGAAGCTCGTCCACGACGACATCGAGCAACTGCTGTGCTTCCGCGGCCGTGGTGGCCGTGATCTTCCTTTTCGTCGTCGCAATCATGGAATCCATTGTCCCCTCAAATGTCAGAGCCGGCCGTCCGCAGCCGGCTGCGAGTTCGCCCCTTGCTCCTGCGCCCCCACGGGAAAAGCCCAGGCGGATCAGGGCTGGTAATGGCAGGACCCGGAGGCGGACCTGTCTCCGGCCATCCCCGGGTGGCAAGTCTCTTAAGCTCCAGCCCGCCACGTCTCGGACGCAAGCACCGTTATCTGCGTTCGGCGCCCCGCTTTCAGCCCGGGAGGATTGTCCCCGCGTCGGGGAACCGGCCGGCTTCGTCGCGCACGCTGCTGCCGAACTCTCCGTGGTACAGCGACTGAATCAGGGCGAACTGGAAGCCCTCTGCCCGCTCCAGCGTCTTGAATTCTGCAACGATCCAGCCGACGTCCGGGTCTTGCTGTGCGCGCCAGTCCCAGATGACTGTTTGAAATTCGCCTGGCTTCAGTTCGGCGGTGACGGCGGTAATCGCTCCGATCCTGTTCATCTGCAACAAATGGCCTTGACCGACCAGGGTGTTCATGATGTACGCCGCGACTGATGCATCAACCTTGCGGCCTTCACCGCCAGCCGCAAAAAACTCCTGCACGTTGCTCTCCTCAATAGCGGGCTTTCAGGCTAACTTGCCGGTGCCTGGCGTGGAACAGGACGATTCTCAAGAGACGGGCCGATGCAGGCCTGCAATTGGCCGGCTCCGCCAAGACATGTCTACTGGACGTGCCGCAACAGGCAGGTCTTAGTCCGGGCGACATCAACGTTTCGCCCGCCGGCGCGCGAGCCGGTCTGGGAGGGGCGGAAACCCTTTACAACCCGGTTCTGCAGCCGTGGCTACCGTACGGAAGCTAGTCGAAGGAAATGTCGTGGGCCAGGGCCTCGATTTCCTGCCGGCGGGCCTCATCCGCCCTTTGCTTTGACAGCACCTCTTCGTCCCGCTGTTCCTGCTCCCGGCGGGTCTGGTCGCTGATGTCCCTGATGAGGGAGCCGATGATGGAGGCTAGGCCGGCTTTCAGCTCTTCCAGGCTGGTGTTGACGATCTGCAGCCGCGCCTCCTCTATCACCAGGCTGATGTGCCCGTAGCCCTGCTCGGTGAGCCGCTCGTGGGCCGCGGGTCCCTTGATCAGCCTCGCTTCGGCGGGAAGGACACGCCGGGAAAACGCGGCCGAGACCGTGTATCTGGCCGGGGCGTCAGTGGCGTAGAGTTCCCGCGAAACCGCCACCACGGATGTCAGCCGCAGTGTTGACTCAGGCGAATTGTCCCCGGCCGCTTCACGGGATGACACATTGACGCTCATGAACCCATTTTCCCACCGGTGCCTGTCATTGTCCCGCGCGGGAGGGCAGGGAGCACCGGTTTTTGGCGCATTCCACGGCGCCTCTCCGATCGCCGACCTGATATGCCCGTGGCCCTGCTCACTGAGCCGCACACGGGTCGCCGGTCCCTTGATCGGCCTTCGGTCGTTCCAATGGTTGCAACTAGGGCGTGGTGTGGCGGGGCAGGTCACGATCGACGGTGAGCAGGAGGCCCAGGGCGACCATGACGAAGCCGAGGAACAGGTGCAGCCAGTTAGCGGCGTTGTTGTACGGAACGAAGTTGGCAGGGGATCCGTGGTCGGTGACCAGTCCGTGGGGTTCGGGCCAATCGTCCCTTGATGTGAGGACTAGCTGAACCTGGTCCTAGTGCTGTTCTTTGAGGACCTTCAGATGCACCCAAGTTTCTACGGTATGCACTCCCAAGGAGTCCGCAGGTTTCGCTTAGCGCAGTAATAACTTCTTCGAAAGTTGCCACGTGGACGGTTGCCAGTAGATCAGGCCGGCCAATGGCGGAGGCGAGGAATGTGAGTCCAGGTGTTTGCGCGATTCTGTTCATGAGTCGCCTGGAAGAGCCTTGGATGCCGATACCGATGCCGACCCGGACTTGGCGGGGTTGGGCTTCCGGACGCCGCATGGTTCCGATGCGGACTATCCCTGTTTCGAGCATTCGCCGCATGCGTGTGTGGGCCGTTCCTGTGGAAACGCCAACGGCGTCCGCCGTCTTGGCGAAGGTTGCGCGCCCATCGCCTCGGATGATGTCCAGCAGGCCAGGTCCAAGGCATCAACTTTCAGTTGTTCAACTTGGAGGGTGTGCAGGATGTCTATTTCGAGCTCGGTGTATGTGCTTGTGCTTAGAGACGTAACACCATGTATTTCCCTGATCCTGTCCCCGCATTCCTGCAGTTCCTGCTGGTTACTGGCACGGATTTCTGCAACGAGTGACATTGATCTGGCTGTGATCGATCGCTGATTCAGCCCTTGCTGTCTTGCCAGGTGCCAATTCCGTCTTTATACCATAGGGGGGTACGGTATAGTTTGGGTGGTGTCCCGGTAGTCTTTCGCGATGCCAGGGCAGGTAACGGCTTACGAGAAAGGGCGGCGGGATGCATTCGCACAGTGAGGAAGCAAAGTACATGTCCGATATCAAGGACGCTGTGCCTGAGATGGTTTCGGCGTTCTTCGGATTCGACAAGGCTGTGTTCAACAAGAACACCGGCAACCTTGACCTGGCGACCCGCGAGCTGATCGCGGTCGGGGTCGCTGTAACCACGCAGTGCCATTTCTGCATCGAGGATCATGCCAAGCGTGCGGTCAAGGCCGGCGCGTCCAAGGCCGATGTCGCTGAGGCGGTAATGGTGGCGGCCGCTCTGCGTGCCGGCGGCGGCGTTACGCACGGGTGGAAGGCGATGAAGAGCATCGCTGAAGACGAGTAATTCCACCTCCTTCGTGAACACTTCCATCAGCCGGTACCAATATGAAAACGGGCCGCCTGAGGAGCTCACATAGTGGAGTCTGAAGTACTCGCTCAGGCGGCAGTTCCATGCCTCCGAGGGCTGGAAGGCTTACGGGCGGGGCCAGCCCGGATGAACAAGGCAAACTGCCCGGTAGCGGATGAAGGAGAAGTGTGGCAATAAGGAATAGGCAGCAGGCAGGCGTGATGCCCCTGCTGGTGATCGCGACGGCCCAGCTGATGCTGGTGCTCGATGACTCGATCGTGAACATCGCGCTGCCGAGCATTCAACGGGAACTGGGCGTGGATGCGGTGCATCTGCCCTGGATCGTCAACGCCTACATCCTCGCGTTCGGCGCCCTTCTGCTGCTGGGCGGCCGGACCGGTGACCTGTGGGGCCGGCGCCGCACCCTCCAATGGGGGATCGCGGTCTTCGTGCTGGCCTCACTGGCCGGAGGCCTCGGGCAGAACACGGAGATGCTCATCATCGCCCGCGCCGCCCAAGGCGTGGGGGCAGCGATGGTCGCGCCCAACGCCCTGGCGCTGATTGCCACCACGTTCGCGGACCGCAAGACGCGCGACACCGCCTTGTCCCTCTACGCGGCGATGTCAGCCCTCGGCATCGTCATCGGGCTGCTGCTCGGAGGTATCCTGACGGACACCCTCGGCTGGCGGTGGGTGTTCTTCATCAACATTCCCATCGGCCTGCTTGTGCTCGTGGGCAGCCGCACGCTCGTCGCCGCGGACCGCCACCAGGGGCGGCTCGGCGTTATCGGCGGGGCGCTCGGTACCGGCGGCATGGTCGCCCTCGTGTACTCCATCACCCGGTTCGGCGAGGCCGGATTCACCGACCCGGCCGCGCTGCTCCTGCTCGGGTCCGCCGTCGTCCTGCTAATCGTCTTCACCCTCACTCAGGCCCGCAGCCGCAACCCCCTGGTCCCGCTGAGCCTGTTCCGGGACCGCAACCGCGCCGGCGCCTATGCGGCGATGCTGTTGCTGGCCATCGGCCCCATGGGTTCCTTCTACGTCATCACCCTCTACCTCCAGCAGGTCCAGCAGCTCAGCCCGATCCAAACAGGTCTGTCTTGGTTGCCGTTCGCGGCCGGGCTCGTGCTCGGCGCCGGTGGCGCCCCGAAACTGCTGCTGCGGATCGCTCCACGCTACATCGCCGGGGCCGGGGCGCTCCTCAGCGCCCTGGCTGCACTCTGGTTCTCCACTATCGACGTCGACTCTGGTTGCTGGCTGCATCTGGCGCCGGCCATGTTCGTCCTCGCACTCGGCTTCGGCCTCGGCGTCATCGCGCTCACCCAGGCGGCCGTCTACCGTGTCGACCCGGACAAGGCCGGCATCGCCTCGGCTCTGCTCAACTCTGCCCAGCAGATCGGCGTCGCGCTCGGCCTGGCCCTGCTGGCCGGAATCGCCGCGACCGTTTCAACTGGACCGGAGTACGCAGATGCCGCCACGGGCTCCGCCCTCACCGCCGGCTACAGCGCGGCCCTAACAGCCGCGGCCGGTCTACTGGTCACCGCAGGAGTACTGGCACTTGCCATGCTCAACCCCCGCCCTACCCCCGAACACGAAAAGCCCGGCATGATGGCGGGCGCAGCCGGACCCACTACCTGAGGAACCGAACCTTCACCTGAGAGCCCCGTCCGCTTCCTCATGTTCAAGAGGGCCGTAAGGCCCTCAACCGCTGTGTTATCGGCAGTTGAGGTCTCCGAACTTGGCCCGCGAGGTCCGCGGATCAGTCATCGGTTGGCGCGCAGCTGGGACCAGAAGCGCCGTCCGGGTTCCGGGTCAACTCCGAAGCGTTCGGCATAGCGTTCGTGTACTTCTCCCCATGACTCGTGCGCCGCCTCCTCGGACAGGTGCCCGCCCGCGAGGTGGGCATCAAGACGCTTGAGGTAGCTCTCCCATCCTGCCGCTGTCTGCGCTGTCGGGGTGCCCTCGTCGAAGACGTGGGTAAAGACCAGGCGGCAGCCTTCCTCGTCCGGCCCCAGCTCAAAGCTGTACTCATCGCCGTTGAAGATCCATTTCAGGAGGCGGGGCGGATCGACTTCAGTGACCTCGCCGGTCATGCCGTATGCCTCAATTTTCTCCCCGGCTGCCGGTGTCCATTGGACGACCGCTGGAAACCAGCGCTCAAGTTCTGCGGGGTCGCTGACTGCCCGCCATACGCGCTCGACCGGGTGGGGGAGGGTGCGCTCGAAGCGCAGGGCGGGTCGACCGTTGATTGTTTCGAGGGTTCCGTCGGTCATGGGTTCTCCTTTAGGTGTCGTTCAAGGTCGTCGAGGCGGCTGGACCAGAACATCCGGTAGGGCTCCAGCCACTGGTCGACCTCTGCAAGGGGTTCAGGGCGCAATGCATAAAGACGTTGCTTGCCCTCTGCGCGCACCACGACGAGCCCTGCCTCACGTAGCACCTTGAGGTGTTTAGAGACGCCCGGTTGGCTAAGCCCAAGATGCTCCACGAGCTCTCCGGCGGGCCGTTCGCTATCGCGGAGCAGGTCGAGGATCTGCCTGCGGTGAGGTTCGGCCAGGGCGGCGTAGGCGCTCATGTCATCATATTACCATTTGGAAATATGAACGTCCTGCGCGACCCTGTCGAGCCCACTCACATCTAGCTGTCCTCACAAAGGAGAAGGTCTGGATGCCGTGCGTGGAGAATGCCGTATCCGGCCATGCCCGACCGGATAGGGGCCCCTCCGGCTTCGATCTTCCGCCCATGTCCCTCGTTCTGAAGAATCCGGTGCGACCCGCTGCGTCGTTGCCGGCCGGCAGGGTGAAGCGGCCTCACAATGAACTTCATGGGGAAGACAGCGTTCAGGTTTGGTTATGCCGCCCTGGTGCTGCTCGCGTTGGGGGCCGCAGCCGCGGGGCACATGATCGTGCAGGAAATGGGCGAAGCACTCGCCGGAGCGTGGTCCAGAGCGGAGGGTGACACGGCTGCCGCAGGGCCTCCGGATTGACAGGGATGTGTTCATGTTCTATTGGAAACTGCTTGTCGTGCAGGGGGTGCGAACGCTGTGATGTCTAATGCTGACCGGGGAGTTCGAGGTTCTGCCGTTCGATGAAGTCGGCCATGCAAGGAACGGTGAAGGCGAGCTGCCCGTATTCGGGGTAGATCAATGCTTGGAAACGAGTGCGCCGCGGAGCTTGCCCCGGCTGGTGACTTTGCGCCCCGGTCGGGTAGCGATCTCGCCGGTACCGGACGGGCCTTCATCGTCTTTTGCCATCGCGTTCATGTAGTCACGTTCGCGGGGAGCGGCGCGGTCCCAGCGGGAGAGGAAGAAGCTGGCGGCCAGGCGGCGGAGTCTGGCGGCAACGGCAGCCCTCGGCCTCCTCGCTCGTGACCGGAGTGTCAAGTGCTACTTCCCATAGGGCGTTGCCGAATTCCTGGATGAAGTACGGGTACTGTCCGGAGGCCTCGACGAGGAGGTCAATCGCGGCAGGGGGCGAACTTGCCGCCAGCACGTACGGCCGGAACCGTGAAAGATTCCTGCGCATCCTTGCGTGCAAGCTTTCCGATCGGCCGGTACTCGAAGAGCCGTCAGACTCATGCCTGGTTATGTCCCTTTATTCTGTTTCTTGCATAACGTGTCATAACCTCACACAAATGAACTCAATACAAGGAATCATCGTCACTCCGCGAGGCTGGCCCACCGGTGCCCGCCTTCGTAAACACAACAGCCAGCATTAGTCGCGCTTTTACCGGCGTTAACTCGTCCCGCCTTCGGTTGAGGACACAAGCGTTTCCGAGCTGCAGGGGAGCGTCGTCGTCCTGCTCGCCGGCGGGTCCGGAAACTACCAGGGCAAACGCAGTATTGCTTCCGGAATGCGCGGCTGAAATGGGCGGGATCGGCGGTCATTTGAAGCGAACGAGCGCGCCTTGCTTGAGTTCTCGAAGCGCTTTTGGAAGTGAATCGATACTGCTGAGCAAGCGAACTGTACTGGAAATTCACCGCGGGCTTGCGCCTCTCGAACCGCCGCGGACACGCCAGCCGAGAGGAGGCACTTGTCACCTCCTACACAAGCCGCGGGCGTCAGCATGGGACAACAGATCCTGGAACAGGCATGGATGCCCGCATTCAAAGGAAGCGCCGGACGAGCGCGGCCGCAGCCGTTCAGATCTGCATCTGAAGAGGCACAAGAACCACAGCTAACAATGCTAGTGGTAGGGCTACGGCTGCTGCCAGGCACGGTAAAGCGCAGGGCGGCGGTCACGAAGGTAGGGCACGTGGAGGCGGGCAGCAGCGACGTCGTCGGCGGTGATGTCTGCCCACAGGACTTCGAACGCCGTGTCGGTTCCTGCCTGGGCGAGCAAGGCGCCGTCGGGGCCAACGATCACGCTGAGGCCGCCAAGCAGCAGCTCCTGGCCGGCGTCCGCGGGCAACGCCCCGGTGTGGTTGGCGTAGGCGATGGCTAGCTGGCTTTCCAAGGCGCGGGCCCGCAGCAGGATTCCGGGCACGTCCTGGAAGCCGGATCCGAGCGCCGTCGGCACCAGCGCCACGTCCGCGCCGGCGTCGGCCAAGGCCCGGACGGGCTCGGGGAATTCGACGTCATAGCAGATCAGCAGGCCCACCCGGGTGCCCTCGAAATCCACCGCCGACGGCGCAGCTTCGCCCGGCACAAAAACCTGCTGTTCTTCGCGATCGAACAAATGCACCTTGGCATACCGGAGGAGCTCATTCCCGGCCCGGCCCAGCAACGCAGCGGTAATGTGCCAGCCGCCGCCGTCGGCTGCTGCCGGTGCACTGTAGACCAGCCCGATCCGGTGTTCGCGCGCAATCTGGGCGGCGCCGTCGTCGATCATGCGGGATAACTCTGGACCCAGGGAGGACTGAATGGCCAGAGGTGCGTAACCGCAGATGAACAGTTCAGGGGTGACCAAGACGTCGGCTCCTGCTGCCTCCGCCTCGGCTGCGGCGCGAGCAACCAGAGCAAGATTCCCCGCGACGTCCAGCACCTCGCCGGCAGCCTGCATCACCGCGATCCGCATCCGGTCCTCCTTCTATATTTAAGTACCCGCCGGAATCAGCCTAAGCGGAAACGGCGCAACACCGCAGGATAAACTGCACCTGCCCCAAGTCGCGCAGGGATGAAACGCACAGGACCCTCGACCAACAGGAGAGACAACGATGTTCGCAGGCTTGAGTGCCTTCCCCCTGACCCCTCTGTCAGATGACGCGGTGGATGAGGCTGCTTTCAGCGGCCTGATCGAACGGCTCGCGGACGCGAAGGTAGATTCCATCACCGCGCTCGGATCCACCGGGTCCTACGCCTACCTCAGCAGTGAGGAGCGAAGCCGCGTAGCCCGCCTGGCTGTTGAGCACGCTGGCGGAACACCGGTGTTCATTGGCATCGGGGCGCTGCGGACCTCGCAGGTCCTCGCAAACGCTGAAAAGGCCGAGCAGGCGGGCGCTTCCGGCCTCCTGCTCGCGCCCATGACGTACCAGCCCCTGACCGACGACGACGTGTTCGAACTGTTCCAGACGGTCACCTTCAATTCATCGCTGCCCGTCATCGTCTATGACAATCCGGGCACCACGCACTTCACGTTCACGACCGAGCTCTACGGACGCATCGCGGAACTTCCCGGTATCGCTTCCATCAAAATCCCCGGTGTTCCGGACGATCCGGAGCAGGCACGGGCGCGGATCCAGGAAATCTGCGCAGCTGTCCCGGCGCACGTAACCATCGGGGTATCCGGCGATGCCAAGGCGGCAGCGGGCCTGGCCGCCGGCTGCGATACCTGGTACTCGGTCATCGCAGGAACCTTGCCCGCGCCGGCCCTGCGGATTACCCGCGCTGCCCTGGAAGGACGGGTCTCCGACGCGCTCGCCGAGTCTGAACGGCTCGCACCGTTGTGGCAGTTGTTCGCCGAGTTCGGCGGGAGCATCCGGGTAGTCGCAGCCATCGCGGAACAGCTGGGACTCGTCCCGGGGGCGAGCCTGCCCTTGCCGATCCAAGGGCTGAACGAGGAGCAGCGTGCCCGTGTGGCCGCGACCATCCACGACCTCGGCCTCGACCGGTAGTGCGGCACCGGGTCAGCTGTCGGCGGAGTCCTTGAGCTCGATGTAGTCGATGATCATGAACCCGTCCCACGGCACCAAGGCCACGTACCATTCCTGGGCCTTCACGGTCTCGGCCGAGACGGGCGGGAATCCGTCCCCACGCGGGGGAATGTACGCGGCGTCGAACTTAAGGAAGGTGCCGGCGTCGGTGCTGGAGTGTTCCTTCATGGTCATGAGTTCGTATTCGCCGTTGGTGGGGTGGCCAGCTTCCAGCGCCAGCGCGATGTTCCGTTCGTTCACATCGCGCTGCTCGTCGTAATACGCTTCCCACGCAACGTCCGACCGGGTGACGAAGAGCGTGCCGGCATAGGCGTCGCGGTGGAGCTGGGCGAGGTCTTCGGCGCAGCTCGCCGGCAGGGCCGCGCCGCTCCACGGCGGGGAGGCGGCCAGTTCGGTGCCGGCATTGGCCCAAGCGGTGTAACTGGCCAGTACATTGGCGGCCACCTGTGCCGCGGAGCCTTTGCCGATTGGCTCGGCCTGCACCGAGGCCGGGTCCACCGCGGGGCAGGTGGGAGTCGCCGTCGGCGTTGGTGCAGGTTCCGGGGCGTTGTCGCTGCAGCCAGCCAGCAGGGCCGCGGCCGCCAGCATCATGACCGTTCCACGCCTGGCGTTACGCACTGCTTCCCCCTGTGAAGTCCCAACGGCCCATGCGGCCCGGACCAGCCTACCGGTTCATGTGCAGGCCCCGTTTAACGACGGCGCCCGGAAGACGCCTAGCATCTAAAGCGTGACGACGGCGGACCAGCAGCCCTGGCCGGGGCACCCCAAAGGCAGCAGGGCCTACCGGCATATGCTGATCGCGCTGCTCTTCGGCGGACTGGCCACCTTCGCCCAGCTCTACTCGGTGCAGGCCGTGCTGCCCGGCATCGCCCGCGACTTCCAGGTTTCAGCGGCCGCCGCTGCCCTGAGCGTTTCCGCCGCCACCATCGGCTTGGCGCTGGCGGTCATCCCGTGGTCCGCCATCGCCGACCGGGCTGGCCGGAAACGCACGATGACCTGGGCGATCAGTGCCGCCGTCGTACTTGGTTTGCTGCTGCCGCTCGCCCCGACGTTTCCTGCCATGCTGGCGCTGCGCTTCCTGGAGGGCGCGGCGCTGGGCGGGATCCCCGCCGTCGCACTGGTGTACCTGAACGAGGAGGTCCAGCGGCTGCACGCTGCGGTGACCGCGGGCACTTATGTCGCGGGCACGACCATCGGCGGCCTCGCCGGGCGGCTCGTGGCGGGTCCGGTGGCGGAGTTTACCGACTGGCGCGCGGGCGTGCTCGCGGTGAGCCTGCTCTCCGGCGTCGCCGCCGTCCTTTTTGTCCGGCTGGCCCCGGCGCCGCGCGGTTTCCGGCCGGTAGTCCGTGGGCAGGGGCCCAAGCTGGCCGAGCGCATCCTCATCAACCTGCGCTCGCCGCGGCTGCTGGCCCTCTACGCGCAGGGTTTCCTGCTGATGGGCGGCTTCGTCGCGGTCTACAACTACCTTGGCTTCCGGCTCGAGGCGCCGCCCTTCAACCTGCCGACGTCGTTGGCCAGCCTGCTCTTCCTGGCTTACCTGGCCGGCACGGTGTCCTCGCGTTTGGCGGGCGGGCTGACGGTGCGGTTCGGGCGGCTGCGGGTGCTGCTCGCCAGCATCCCGGTGATTATCGCGGGCCTGGCGATCACGCTGGCCGATTCGCTGCCGGTCATCCTGGTGGGCCTGGTGGTCTTCACCGGAGGATTCTTCGGCGCGCACTCGGTGGCGTCGGGCTGGACGCCGCGGCTGGCAACCGTGGGCCAGTCCCAGGCCTCCGGCCTTTACAACCTGTTCTATTATGCCGGATCGAGCCTGCTCGGCTGGGCCGGCGGCCTGTTTTTCGTGCAGTTCGGCTGGTCCGGCGTCGCCATCTTTGCCGCCGTCCTCGCGCTGTTCGCAGGTGCGACGGCGGTGCTCGCCTTGCGTGGTTCCGAGGCGAAATAGCCGCTAGAGGAGCTGGGCGTGGGCCTGTCCGATCCGCCGTCGTGAACTAAGCGGAGCCTCCGGATCAAGGGTTTTCCAAGATGGGGGTGACGTACTAGGTGCAGTACTTCTTGTGGGGATTAGTACTTGCATCGAGAGGCTTTAGTCATGGGGAACGGTCTATCCAATCTTTTGCGGCGCGGAACGGGGCCCGCCACCAACGTCAGGACCGGTTCCACTGGTTCGGCTGGCGTGCTGGATCTCTACATCAACGAGGGCTTTGTGCCCATGGTCGACGGCGCGCTGATCTACCACCGTGGTTTTGGAGACCGCCAGACGGCGGCGTCGGACCCGAACCCGAGCCTGAGGATAGCTCCGCGGATCTTTACCGCGTCCGGCCAGGTAGTCGAGAGCCGTACCTATCCGCTGGGCCGGCCGCTGCCGCCCCATGGCAGGCCCGCGCCGGAACGTCCGGATCCGCAGGAAGAGTACTACTACCTGCCAAAACGCCGATACTGGGCCAGCTATTTTCCGGAGCGGACCATTATCGCGGAGGTGGGAAGCACCATCAGGCTGCGCATCCACAACCGTCTTTCGCAGCCCCACGAACTTGCCATCCACGGGGCGGGAGCTAACCGGGGGGACGTCACCACCGGATCCATCAGCCCCGGCGCGACCGGAAGGCTGGACCTGAAGGCCCCCGCTCCGGGGACGTACCTCTATACAGATCCAACCAACGGTGCTGTTGAACGCACGCTGGGCCTTTACGGGGTACTGGTGGTTATCGACCCTGCCCGGGCTTGGCATCTCGGCCCGAAGGGTCCGGAGTTCGAGCGCCAATGGCTGTGGATGTGCCATAACGTGGTGCCGGAGTGGGCCAGCGTTGCCTCCCGGGGCGGCAAGCTCGACAGCATCGGGACGGACGTAGCCCCGCGCTACTTCAATCTGAATGACGAGGCCGGCTTCCGGTCCCTGGGCGTCTCCGATGACCCTGAATTGAACGAAGAGCGGGAGGAAGACAGCCTTCCCTCCGGTTTCCCCCGCTTGACGGACGTGCGGAACTTCAGCCAGTCGCCGGCCGCGGGAACAGTCCGGACCGGACAGCTGATCCGGATGGTCAACGCCGGCATCGTGGGACACCAGCTGCATTACCACGGCAACCATGTCTGGACCGTCCGGGAGAACGGGCGGGACTTCCGGCGCGACAGGGGATCAGTGATGGCGGATGGCCACGTGAGCCTCCAGCAATGGGAAGACACCGTTTCCCTTTCGCCGCTTGAACGCAAAGAAGCCATTCTGCCGATGGTGCGCCCGCCGGACTGTGTCGACGCCGTGTGGGAAGCCCGTAAGGAAGACTGGCGGTATCCCATGCATTGCCATGCGGAACCTTCACAGACGGCGGCCGGCGGCCTGTACCCGGGCGGCCTGGTTGCGGACTGGGTGCTGGCCGGTGAACAGGAGGCCGAGGCCCACCATAAGTACGAGAGCCAGGTGGATTTCGCCTCAGACCAGCCGCATGAGGGGAGCCCGGAAACCCTGTTCCGACAGCGCCCGGACGTCTCAATGATCTTCGACTTCTTCGGCCGGGAGCTCGAATTCCCGGACGGTGCAGAACACGATATCTGGAGTTTTGCCACCGATAGCAAGGACCGCGGTCTGCCCGGTCCGCTGGCGCGGTTCACGGAAGGCGACATCTTTCACGGAACCATTGAACCGAGCAAGCGCGTGCACACCATCCATTGGCATGGCCTCGAACCCGATCCACGCAACGACGGCGTGGGCCACACCTCCTATGAGGTCACCGGCCACTACACCTACCAACTGAGGCCGGACGTCGGCGAAGCAGGCAATCCGAACCGCGGTGGATCCGGTACGTATTTCTACCACTGCCACGTCAACACTCCGCTGCATGTCCAGATGGGCATGTTCGGTGTGGTCATCGTGGACCCTGCCATCGACCGGGTGAAGCCGCCGAAGCCGGGGACAAGGCGCGCCTTCGTTGACGGCCCGGAGTACGACATTGCCACTGAAACAGCGCTGCTGCCCTATTCGGTCGATCCAAGCTGGCATGAGATGAACCACGCCGCCGGCCTCTCCGGCGAGGACGCCGGCCTGAACCGGTTCAAGGCCAAGCATTTCTATACCCTGGGCGGAGTCATCCCCAAGCGGCCGGGCGGCCGCCGGGTCTGGGCCTTCTCCAGTATGAAGGCGAATACGAAGCAAAGCGGGCTAGCACCGACGTTGGTTCGCATGGTCAACGTGGACTATTTCCCTACCCTGACGGAATTCACCGATCTGACGGGGAAACCGGTGGCGATGGCCGACCTGATTGCCCATGATGGGCGTCCCTTCCGGCATACGGCAATTCCTAACGGCCCATCCGAGCCGGTCTGGTCCAGCAAGTTTCCACTCATTACCAGCCGGATTGCCTCCGGCGCGGCGGAAAAGTACGACTTCCTGCTGCGCCCGCCCGCGCCCGGCAAGTACCTCATGCATATCAAGTTCCTGTCCTGGGTGCCCGGGCAGGTGCGGGCCACCAAGACGATAACCATCAACGCTGTATAGGAGGCCGGAAGCGTTCACCGAAGGCGTAGCGCCTGCCGGATCAACCACGGACCCGAGGTGGTTTTAATAGATCACCAACTGTTCGAGGAAGTGCGCTGTGAACGCAACACCCGGCGCCGGTCCAGCCCCCGGCGCCGAAGACCCGCTTGATGCCTACTCACGGACCGTCATCCGCGTGGCGGAGTCCGTTACCCCGCACGTAGCTGCCATCGAGATGGCGCGCCATGGCCGCAACGGCCCGGTCCGGGTGGGTGCCGGTTCGGCCGTGGTGTTCACCGAAGACGGTTACCTGCTGACCAACGCGCATGTGGTCGCCCGCGCGAATGAAGGGCTGGCAGTATTTGCGGACGGAAGCGCCGCGGACATCGACATCATCGGCGCCGACCCACTGTCCGACCTGGCAGTCCTCCGCGGACTGTCGGCCACGCCGGCGCCTGCCCGGCTCGGTGATGCCGAAGCGCTGCGGGTGGGACAGTTAGTCATTGCTGTTGGCAACCCGCTGGGGCTGAACGGCTCCGTTTCCGCAGGAGTGGTGAGCGGTCTCGGCCGCTCGATGCCTGCCTGGTCCGGCGGCAGCAGGCGGGTGATCGAGGACGTCATTCAGACGGACGCTGCGCTTAACCCGGGCAGTTCCGGCGGCGCGCTCGCCGACAGCCGCGGCTACGTCGTCGGCATCAGCACGGCCGTGGCCGGCGCCGGTCTGGGCCTGGCCATCCCCATCAACGCCACCACCCGCCGCATCATTTCCGCACTGCTGACCGATGGGCGGGTCCGGCGCGCCTACCTCGGCCTGGTTAGTACCCCGGTCCAGCTGCCGGCCACCGTCAAGCTGCGCAACGGGCAGCGCCACGCCCTGCGCGTCGTCGAGGTCATTCCCGGTTCACCGGCCGCCAAGGCCGGCCTGAAGCAGGGCGATCTGGTAGTCAGCGCGGGCCGCCGTCCAGTGGCCAGCGCCGAAAGCCTGCAGAAGCTGCTCTTTTCGGACGCCATCGGTGTGCCCTTCCCCGTCACCGTCATGCGCTCGGGCGCGCTGGTGGACGTCATCGCCGTGCCGGAGGAGATGACCGAATCCGTCTAACTGACCGAGCCTCAGCGCCCGCCCAAAGATCGTCCTTTCGACTGATAGACAGTTCCCGATCGCAGGCATACGCTAGGGTGCGGCTTTATCTGCGGCGCCGTCCGGCAACCGGCGCCGTCTGTCGCGGCACCCCCGCACCCTGGCTAAACACTCACGATCCCGAGGAACCGGCTTCATGCTGATCAAACTGGTCCGTCACTACCTACGGCCCTACCTGTCACTGGTCCTGGCGGTGGTCATCCTGCAGCTCGCAGCGACCATCGCGGCCCTCTACCTGCCCAGCCTGAACGCCCAGATCATCGACCAGGGCGTGGCCCGCGGCGATACCGAATACATCTGGAACACCGGCATGGTCATGCTCGGGGTCAGCCTGATCCAAGTAACGACGGCGATCGCCGCGGTCTGGTTCGGGTCCAAAGCGGCCATGGCCGTCGGCCGTGATGTGCGCAAGGGCGTCTTCCACAAGGTATCCGGCTTCTCGGCCCAGGAGGTCAACGAGTTCGGCGCGCCCAGCCTGATCACCCGCGGCACCAACGATGTGCAGCAGGTCCAGATGCTGGTGCTGATGGGCCTGAACTTCATGGTGGCGGCACCCATCATGTGCATCGGCGGCATCATCATGGCGCTGCGCGAGGACCTTGCGCTCTCCTGGCTGGTGTGGGTATCCGTACCTGCGCTGTTCGTCGTCGTTGGTTTCCTGGTCTGGCGACTGATGCCGCTGTTCCGGTCCATGCAGACCAAGATCGACAACATCAACGGCGTGCTGCGCGAACAGGTCACCGGCATCCGCGTGGTGCGGGCCTTTGTCCGCGAGCCGTTCGAGGCCAAACGGTTCGGCAAGGCCAACCGGGAATTGACAGACGTGTCCCTGGCCGTGGGCTCGCTGTTTGTGCTGATGTTCCCGGCGATCGGGATGATCCTGCACCTGGCCACGGCGGCCGTGCTGTGGTTCGGCGGGCTGCGGGTGGACGCGGGGGAGATGCAGGTGGGCGCGCTGACCGCGTTCCTGCAGTACCTGCTGCAGATCCTCGTGGCGGTCATGATGGGCACGTTCATGGCCATGATGATTCCGCGCGCTTCGGTCTGTGCCGAGCGGATCGGCGAGGTGCTGGGCGTCAAGCCCTCCATCCACGAGCCCGAGCAGCCGCTGCAGCCGGCGGACAAGGCCGGCGTGGTGGAGTTCCGGAACGTCTCCTTCGCCTATCCGGGCGCCGAAGCCCCGGTGCTCAACGATGTCAGTTTCACCGCCCGACCCGGGCAGACCACGGCGATTGTGGGCAGTACGGGCGCCGGCAAGAGCACGCTGATTTCCCTGCTGCCCCGGCTTTTCGACGTCGGCAGCGGCGAGGTCCTGCTCGACGGCATCCCCATCACCAGCATGGCGCGCCCGGACATTACGGACCGCGTGGCGCTGGTGCCGCAGCGGCCGTACCTGTTCTCCGGCACCATCGCGCACAACCTGCGCTTCGGCAACCCGCAAGCGCACGACGACGACCTCTGGGAAGCCTTGACCGTAGCCCAGGGCGCGGATTTCGTGCTGGCCAAGGAGCACGGTTTGAACTCGCCGGTGTCGCAGGGCGGCACCAATGTGTCCGGCGGGCAGCGCCAGCGGCTGTGCATCGCGCGGGCGCTGGTGGCCAAGCCCAAGGTGTACTTGTTCGACGACTCGTTCTCGGCGCTGGACGTGGCTACGGATGCGCGGCTGCGGGCGGCCCTGAAGGCGAAGACCAAGGACGCCACAGTGATCATCGTGGCCCAGCGCGTCACCACCATCACGGAGGCGGACCAGATCCTGGTGATGGAGCACGGGCAGATCGTGGCCCGCGGCACCCACGAGGAACTGCTGGAAACCTCGCCCACGTACCAGGAAATTGTTGAATCGCAGACCCAGGCGGAGGAGGTGGCATGAGCACGGACAAGGACACGGACAAGGACCTCCGGCAGGACGACGGCCGCACATCTGACGGCCGCGCGACCAGCTCGCGTACCTTCGACCCGCCCACCAGCGACGGCCCTGCCATAGACCGCCCCATTGACGGGCCCACCATCGACCCGGTGGTGGCACCCACTCCCGGCGCGGCCGCCGATGCCGAGGCGCAGGTCCTTGAGGAGGAGTTCCAGCCCACCGAGGCCGACGGCGACATGTTCGGCGGCACGCCGGCGAAGAAGGCCAAGCACTTCGGGCCGTCCGCCAAGCGGCTCTTCGGGCTGCTGAAGCCGGAAAAGGCAGCAATCGCCGTGGTGCTCGCGATGGTGATCATCGCCGTCGTACTTAATGTCATCGCCCCGCGGGTCCTCGGCAACGCGATGGACGTGATTTTCAACGGCGCCATCAGCAGCAACCTCCCCGCCGGCGCCAGCCAGGAAGAGGTGATCGCGGGGCTGCGCGCGCAGGGGCAGGACCAGTTCGCGGACCTGCTGTCCGGGATGGAAATCACGCCCGGCGCCGGCATCGATTTCGAGCTGCTGGGCCGGCTGATCGCGATTGTGCTGGGCATGTACGTGGTGTCCTCGCTCTTCATGTGGCTGCAGGGCTACGTGCTGAACAAGGTGGTCATGCGCGTGGTCTACAACCTGCGCCGCGACGTGGAAGACAAGCTGAACCGGCTGCCGCTGAACTACTTCGATACCCGCCAGCGCGGCGATCTGCTCTCCCGGGTAACTAACGACGTCGACAACGTCCAGCAGGCGCTGCAGCAGGCCTTTGCGCAGCTGATCATGTCCGCACTGAGCCTGATCGGCATCACGGTCATGATGTTCATCGTGTCCTGGCAGTTGGCCGTGATCGCCCTGATCGCGCTGCCGCTTTCCGCCGTGGGCGCCGGTCTGATCGGCGCACGGAGCCAGAAGCTCTTTGCCGCCCAGTGGAAGAACACCGGGCAGCTGAACGGGCACATCGAGGAGTCCTTCAGCGGCCACGACCTGGTTCGCGTCTTCGGCCGGGAGAAGGAATCGCTGGCGCAGTTCGACGAGAAGAACGAGGAGCTCTACAAGGCCTCGTTCGGCGCGCAGTTTGTCTCCGGCATGATCATGCCCGTCATGCAGTTCATCTCCTACCTCTCCTATGTGGGGATCGCGGTGGTGGGCGGGCTGCGCGTGGCCTCCGGCTCCATGACCCTGGGCGATGCGACGGCGTTCATCCAGTACTCGCGCGAGTTCAACCAGCCGCTGAGCCAGATGGCCGGCATGGCCAACATGCTGCAGTCCGGCGTCGCCTCCGCAGAGCGGGTGTTCGAACTGCTGGACGCCGAGGAACAGGAACCGGACACGGCCACCAAATCCCTGCCGGCCAAGACGGACGGCCATGTGGAATTCGAGCACGTCAGCTTCAGCTACACCCCGGACAAGCCGCTGATCGAGGACCTGTCCTTCGCGGCGAAGCCCGGCGAAACGGTGGCGATCGTAGGGCCCACCGGGGCCGGCAAGACCACGCTGGTGAACCTGGTGATGCGCTTCTACGAGCTGAACTCCGGCCGGATCACCCTGGACAACGTGGACATCACTCAGCTCAGCCGGGCCGAGCTGCGCTCCAAGGTGGGCATGGTGCTGCAGGACGCCTGGCTCTTCGGCGGCACCATTGCGGAGAACATCCGCTACGGCAATCTCGACGCCACCGAAGAGCAGGTGCTGGAGGCGGCGAAGGCCACCTACGTGGAACGCTTTGTGCGGGCATTGCCGGATGGCTACGACACCGTGATCGACGAAGAGGGCAACAACGTCAGCGCGGGCGAGAAGCAGCTGATCACCATTGCCCGCGCGTTCCTGGCCAACCCGTCGCTGCTCATTCTGGACGAGGCCACCAGCTCGGTGGACACCCGGACCGAGCTGCTGGTCCAGCACGCCATGGCGGCGCTGCGCACTGACCGGACCAGTTTTGTGATCGCGCACCGGCTTTCCACGATTCGCGACGCCGACATCATCCTGGTGATGGAGGACGGGCAGATTGTGGAGCAGGGCAACCATGCGGAACTGCTTGAAGCCCAGGGCGCGTACTACCGGCTATACATGTCCCAGTTCGCCGCTGCTGCGGATACGGTGTAGCGAATAACGACGTCGAAACTGGTCTGCCATGCCGGGTCTTGAACGCTGGGCATCCGTATGTGCCGTTACCGATACATACGGCCCGCTGGGAGTGTGCTGTCAGTACGGCGGATCCTCTGGCACAGGCAACGCCATTGAGGGGACGCTGTTACGGAGCAGGCGCTTCCTTTGCTCCGGATTCAGCGCCGCTGCACTTGCCGACATCGCGAGGCCGAAGGACCCGTCCAGCACTGCCCTGTTTGCCGATGCGGACGAGCCGTAGGCGGCAAACCCGGCCGTATGGTGGGCGTAGCCTCCTACGTCGTATCCAAGCAGGGGATGGATGCTCGGAACGAGCCGGGAAACGTTGCCCATGTCAGTGGAAGCTACCGGTTCCTCACTATAGGTAACTTCCCTCCCCCTGGTGGCCATGGCATCGCGATAAGCAGTGCTGAGAAACCGGTCCTGCCGCAGTTCAGCGTAGGCGTTGCCTACAGGCGTGATTTTGAGACTGCAACTGCTGGCGAGGGCCCCGGCCTCAAGGCACCGGCGCACCCGTTCCTCGATGACGCGCAGATTGTCGAGGCTGGGTGAACGCATCTCCACGCTCGCCCGTGTCCGCTCAGGAATGACATTGACCGCGCTACCGCCTTCCCTGACGATCAGAGAGATGACGGAACCAGGGGGAAGCTGCTGCCGCGCCAAGGCAATGGCCGTCTGTGCGACCATGAGGGCGTCCAAGGCATTGACGCCCTCATGGGGTGCTACTGCCGCATGGGCCGGCCGGCCTTCATAGAGCACGTCCCACATACACATGGCCAGGGACGAACTCCCCACTACGTCCTCAGCCCCGGCGTGGGCCATCATGGCGAGGGAAACATCCTCGAACCAGCCTTCCTCGATGAGATCGACCTTGCCGCCTGTGGTTTCCTCTGCGGGAGTGCCTAGCACCTTAACTGTGATCCCGAGAGCGTCGGCGACGGCGGCCAGCGCTAAGGCCGCTCCCACGGCGGAAGCCGCGTTCACGTTGTGTCCGCAGGCGTGGCCGATTTCCGGCAGTGCGTCGTATTCGACGCACAGCGCGACGATAAGTTCACCGGATCCGTACCGGGCGCTGAAAGCGGTAGGTAGCGATGGCTGAGCATCGTCAAAACTGAATCCCGCGGAGCGGAGTAGCTCACGGACACGTTTGACGGCCCTGAACTCCTGGCCGCCAAGCTCAGGGTCGGCATAAATGGCATGGCTGAGGCCAAGAATCGCCTGCTCCCAGTGCTCCAAAGCCGCCGCAACACGATGCTCGATCACCGCCGAAGGGACAGAGGCCACATCCCCTGAAGACAGACGGGCCGGACTCACGCGGATACCCCAGCAGTGGGCACGGGCCGCTTCGGATAGAAGGCGGATGCTGCTGCAGCAATCAAAGCCCCGGCGGCGAGTGCGCCCCAGATAGCGATAAGGCCGCCCTCGCTGATATGCCCGGACTCCTCGAATGACGATGAGAGCAGTTTCACGACGGCGGCACCCACCGCGATGCCGACCGACAGCGCCAGTTCATTCAGCCCGGCCGCCGTCGACGTTTCCTCTAGCGGTACCCCTTCCACTGAAAGTGACCGGGTCGCTGCTTGGTACATGCCCAGACTCAGGTTGAACAAGGCAAACCCCGCGCAGTACCCGGCCAACGAACCATGGACAAGGACCATGACGATGAAGCCGGCGGCCAGCAGGAGTCCAGCGAGCACAAGGGTGGCACGTTCACCGAACATTCTGAGTGTCCTGGCGGTGAGCAAGGAAGAAAAGAGTGAGAGTACCGACGCCAGGGCGAGGACAATCGCGATCGCCAGAGGGCTGAGCCCGAAGCCGTAGCCAGTTTCGGTAGCGTCGGCGTGCAGAAAGATGCCGTTCGTGCCGAAGTAGCTGATGGAGGCGAAGCCGAAGAAGAACGTGGCGAGAGAGACCGCGCGGATACGCGGAATAGAGAGCATGCGAAGATCCATGAAGCACTTTCCAACCTTGGCGCCGCGGACGTCCCGCACGACCCAGTAGGCCAGCAATACGAGTCCCAGGAGACCGGACCCGAGTGTCCGGATGTCCAGCCAGCCCCAGTCCGGGCCCATGGAGAGGGCCAGCACGAAGCCGATTAAGCCCAAGGAACAAGCCAGCAGCGGCACGAACGCGATTCCTTCTCGGGTGGGAGTGCCGGCGTCGGGCAGGAGGAAGGAACAGACCAGGGCCACGATGGCGAACGGGACCGCCACCCAAAAACCTAGGGTTGGATCATCGACGCCGACGATCCCGGCAAGCAGTCCGCCGGCGCCCACCATGATCATGAGCATGCCGATCATCACGCTGACTCCGGTGCGGGTGTGCTCGGGGCTGCTGACCCGGAGGATTCCCATCATCAGCGGAATGAACCCCACGACGCAGGTGAGGAACACGACGCCTATCGTCACGGTCCACAACGAGGGTGCCAGGGCCATCATGAGCACTCCAGCGACGACGACCGCAGTTGAGCATCGGAGCACGAGCCTGTAGCCATAGCTGTCGCCGAGGCGCGAAATGATCGGAGTTAGTACCGCAAAGCTGACGCTCGCGATAAGGAAGATGCCATTGATTGTCGGGTCGTCGATCGAAAAGACGGGCCCGAGCGCGGGCAGGATCGGGTTCAGATAACCCTGTGTGACCCCGCTGAGGGATTCGATCAGGGCCATTGCCACGATCATTCCCGTGACGGTCCGCCGGGTGGTCCCCGCCGACGTCGGCGTTGCTGTTCTCATTGCCATGGAATTCCTTCTGTTGAGGCACCATCGTCTGTAGTGATGCGAGTCACCACGTTAGTTATGGGAACAAGACAAATGAGAAAATACGAATAAAACCTCCATACAACTGTTTTTTTGAAAGAATCAGCCATGATCTCTGAAATGGATCTCAAAATCGTGAACGCCCTACAGATCAACCCACGGGCTGAATGGAGCCGGATCGGGAAGGCCATTGGGCTCTCCGGTCCCACTCTTGCGCGCCGTTGGAGTGCACTCAGGGAACAGGGACTTGCGTGGATCACACCTGCTCCGGGGCGCCGCTACCTCAAGGCCGGATGGTCGGCCTTCATCCACCTGTCCTCATTGCCAGCCGAGCACACGGAGCTCGTCCGGCGGCTCTGCGCGGAACCCGCCTTCGGCACAGTGTCTCTGGTATCCGGGCCGCACGACCTGTTCGTCGACTGCTTTGCTTCGAGCCACGAAGAACTGATGGCCATTATCACCGGCGCCTTCGCGGACCTACCCGGCGTGACCCACCGGGACGTAGTTTTTGTTACCGAGCTGTACCGACAGGCCTCGGAATGGCGCAGCGGCACCTTGGCACCCGCGCAGGCGAGGCTCATCGCTACGGAAGTCCGGCCTGCACCGGCCGGCTATTCACCGGACAGGCTGGATGCGGCCTTGCTGGCCGAGCTGGCCCGTGATGGCCGTGCCAGCTGGGCGGAACTGGGCGTTTCCTGCAGTGTGTCTTCCCAGACTGCCCGGCGTCGAGTGGAGCGCTTTCTTGCCGCCGGACACATGACCATGAGATGTGATACTTCCATAGCCGTCCAGAAGGGTTTGCGCGAGGTCAGCCTGATTCTGAACGTACCGGCAACGCACGTGCAGTCCGTGGGCCGGTACTTTGCAGGTTTGCCAGGCTGTCGTCTCAGCGCACAGGTCCTGGGCGCCCAAAACCTGGTTGTGACGCTCTGGGTACATGACTATCTGGAAATTCAACGGCACGAGCTGGAGCTGGCAACACGTGCGCCAGGAAGCGTCGTCATTTCACGGCAGGCAGTGGTACGCAATTACAAACGTCTCGGCCACCTGCTGGACGAGTCGGGCCGCAGCCGCGGCGTTGTCCCCTTGCCCTTGTGGCATGAGGCCTGACCCTAGGGCCCGGATATTGACCGTCTGGCGACCACGACCCCGCCTCCGGTCTATATGCTCTGAGAGTGCCCCGGCAGCAGCAGGGTGACAGCCAGTCCGAGAATATAGGCGGCGGCGAACACGCTCATCATTAGGGTGGCAGTTCCAACTTTAGGCCAGAACCCGGTATCCGAATTCCGGATGGAAGCCGTGCACCTCCCGTACGTCCAGCGCGGCCATGTAGTCGAGGATCTCCCCAGTGATCACCTGCCCGGGTACCAGCACCGGGAAGCCCGGGGGATATGGGGTAACGAATGCGGCGGAGACCAGCTCCTCGCCGTCCGCCACGAGCCGCGCGGCAGCCTCCGGCTGCAGGTAACGGCAGGAGCCTTCCCGGTAGGTGAGGAAATGGGCGGTCCGGAGGTCGCCGTCGGGGGTGTCCGGGCCGGAGCGGAAACGGTCCGCAAAGCGGCTGAAGTTCGGCAGCGGGGGCGGCGCCGAAGTGAGCGAGGCTACCCGGACCTGCCGGGCCTGCAGTGCGAGCGGGCTCATCCCCGCCTGCTCCTCGTCGAAGGCCTCAGCCAGCTGGACCAGGACCTCGATCAGGAAGGCCACGGCACTGCGGGTGGTGCCGATATTGGTCATGAGCAGCACGGTGTTGCGGGAGGTCTTGTTGACCTGGATGCCGAACCTGTCCATCAGGTAGCCGTTGCGGAAGGTGTCCCCGTCCACGCCGGTCAGCCCGATGTGCAGCGTCAGCCGGCTTGGATCCAGCACGAATTCGTGCTCGCGCCAGGCGCGATCCAACTCCGCCAGGCCCACAAGCTGGGATTGCGATGAGTGGCTTTCGCGGTAGGCCTGCGGCACGAGGTCCCCAGCGCCGAGGATCCGGAAATATTTTCGCAGTAGCGGCTGCCGTTCCACCGCCGCGGCAATGCTCCCCGCCAGATCCATCTGTCGCTGCACCAGTTCAAAACCCTCCAGCTCCACCTGTCGGCGGCCGGCGTCCAGGGAAGCGAGGATTTGGTAGTTCGGTGAGGTGGAGGTGTGCGTCATGTACGCCTCGTGGAAGGACTCGGCATTGAGCCGGTTGAAGTCCCTGTCATGCACGTGGATCATGGAGCCTTGGCGCAGCGCGGTGAGGGTCTTGTGCGTGGACTGGGTGGCATAGACGCGCACCCGGGCACGGGCGGGATCCGGGACCAGGCGGGTGTGCAGCCACACCTCGTCGTCGAGCGGCTCGCCGGTGTCGGCATCGTGCAACACTGCCAGTTGCTCCGCGTAGCGCTCTGCGGCTTCCGGGCTTGCCAGTTCCTGCTCGAGGCGGCGGGCGGAGGCCATCGCGGTGCGCCGGCGCAGCACCGGATGGAAGCCGGCGAAGGCGAACCAGGCCTCGTCCCAGAGGAAGACCAGATCCGGTTTGATTGCCAGGCACTCAGCCATCACCCGATGCACGTCGTACACGATGCCGTCGAAGGTGCAGTTGGTCAGGGCGATCAGCTTCACCTCGTCCAGCCGTCCGGCCCGACGGTAGTCCAGCAGCATCTTTTTGATGCTCTGCAGCGGAACCGCGCCGTAGACCGAGTAATCATCGAGCGGGTAGGCCTCCAGATAAGCCACCCGGGCTCCGGCCAACATCAGGGCGTAGTGGTGCGACTTGTGGCAGTTCCGGTCCACCAGAACCACGTCCCCGGGGGCCACGATGGACTGCGTGACGATCTTGTTCGCCGTCGAGGTCCCGTTGGTCACGAAATAGGTCCGCTGCGCGCCGAAAGCACGCGCCGCCTTGCTCTGGGCGGCTCGCAACGTGCCATGCGGATCCAGCAGCGAATCCAGCCCGCCCGCAGTCGTGGAAGTCTCGGCCAGGAACAGGTTCAGTCCGTAGAAATCCCCCAGATCCCCGATCCACTTCGAGGTGACCACCGAGGTGCCGCGGGAGATGGGCATCGCGTGGAATACACCGGCGGGTCGCTGGCTGTGCCGGCGCACCGCATTAAAGAACGGCGTTTCATAGCGCTCGGCGACTCCGGCCAGAATGGACAGATGCAGCTCCTGCAGCGCCTGCCACCGGAACACCCGCCGGAACCTGCGGGCCAGGGACTCGGCTAGCTCCTCGATGGAGACGGCGGCAATCAGGTACAGGTCCAGCTCCGGGCGCAGCTCGGTGAGCGCTTCGGCGAGCCGCAGGGTGCGCGGCAGCGCCGCCAGCCGCTCCAGATCGGCGCCGGCGAGCGTGCTGACGTACCCGGCCAAGCCGCTGCCCAGGCAAGCCTGCGAGCGGTTGACGAATCCGGGCCGCACTACGCAGGCCTGGATATCCGGGTTCAGCAGCACCGCCACCAGGGCGTCCTCAACACTGGGGACGACGTTGACGGTGTAAGTGAACTCATCGGAGGCATGCCGCAGCCGGTGCATGGACTCCTGCAGCGCCGCCCGTTCCGCCGGCGGGACGTCGTCGATAACGAGGACCTCGAACGTGCGTCGTGCCGGCACCTCCGACTCTTCCCCGGCTCCGTCCCCGTCCTCGCCGTGTACCGGCTGAAGGCGCCGAGTCACGGCTTCGATCAGGGTGAGGGCGGCCCGGGCATCCCCGGCGCCCAAGCAGCGGCGGATCCGTTCCACGTGTCCTGGGCCGGGAAAGGACCAGTAAGCCTCGATTGGTTCGAGCCGTGCCAGCCGCCGCTGGCACTCGGCGGCCAGCGCCTGGCTTCCCGGTTGGTCCTGCTGATTTGCGGGCTGGCCGGCAGGCCGCCATCCGCCAGCCAGCTGCCGGGTGGCGTAGGCGAGGAACTCCCAGTCATCCGCCCGCGTCCGCCAGACGCTGCCGGGAGCGTCGAGGCAGCCGGCCTGCTCCTTGGGCTGCGCAGACTCCAATAGCTTGCTCACCGGTTACCCGTCTGCTGTATTGTCTCCCGGACGTCCGGCGCTGTGTCCTGGCCTGCTTCCCGGGCGGCGTCTTCGGCCGGGTCCTCGCTTGTATCCTCCAGGCTCGCCTTCTGCCGGCCGTGCCCCTTGACCCAGATCCGGTAGGCGGCCACCAGCAGCCCGATCCAGACCACGCCGACTACCAGCGCCGCCCGGGTATCCTCGAAGAAGCCGAGTACCGCAAGCACCAGACCCATGAAGGCCAGCGCCGCATAGCTGGCGAACGGCCACCACGGCACAGGGAAGGCCGAAGGCGCGGCGTTTTTGCGTGCCAGCTCGCGCTTCATGGCGATATGCGCCAGCAGGATCATGATCCAGACCCAGACGGTAGCGAAGGTGGCGATCGAGGCGATGATCAGGAAGATTTGCTCCGGCAGCAGGGCGTTCAGGACCACCCCGATGAGCAGCGTGCAGCCCATGATGGCTGCAGTCAACAGCGGGACGCCGTTGCGCGAGACCTTGGCGAAGGCCTGCGGGGCGTGCCCTTGCTGGGCTAGGCCGAAGAGCATCCGCCCGGCACTGAAGATGTCCGAGTTGATTGCAGAGATAGCCGCCGTAATGACCACCGCATTCAGGATCGAAGGAGCGGCGGGGACGCCCAGTTCGGCGAAGATCTGCACGAAAGGGCTGCCCTCGGACCCGATCTTGTCCCACGGGAACAGTGACATGATCACTCCCAGGGTGAGTACGTAGAAGAGCAGGATGCGCACCGGCACCGTGTTGATCGCCTTCGGGATGCTGCGCCCCGGATCCCGGGCCTCGCCAGCGGTGATGCCAATGGTCTCGATGCCGCCGAAGGCGAAGACCACCACTGCCAGCGACGCGATGAGCCCGCCGATACCGTGGGGCATGAAGCCGCCGTGTTCGACCAGGTTCTGCGGCCCCACCGCGGCCTCGGCCTGCAGATGGAACCCGAAGACCATCAAGGCGATCCCACCCATGATCATCGCCACGATGGCCAGCACCTTGACCAGGGAGAGCCAGAACTCCATTTCGCCGAAGACTTTGACATGCAGTGTGTTCAGCCCGGCGATGACGAAAATGATCGCCAGTACCCAGATCCAGCGCGGCACGTCCGGGAACCAGAACCCCATGTAGACGCCGAATGCCGTGACGTCCGCCAGCGCTACGATCACCATCTCGAAGGCGAACGTCCAACCTGTGATGAAGCCGGCTAACGGGCCCAAGTAGCGGCTGGCGTACTGGCCGAACGATCCGGGCACCGGATGGCGCACCGCCATCTCGCCGAGCGAGCGCATCACCACGAAGACGGCGGCGCCGGCAATCATATAGGCCAGCAGCACCGCCGGCCCGGCCTTTTCGATGGCGGCCGCAGAGCCGTAGAAGAGCCCGGTTCCGATGGCCGAGCCGAGGGCGATGAAGTGGATATGGCGTGCGGTCAGGCCGCGTGACAGGCCGCCCGCGGCTTGGGTTTTAGTCATGGTTTTCATCTCGTACTGCTTTCTGCGTAGGGGTCGGCCTGTCAGGCCGAGTGCGCAATGGTGGTCAGCAGGCGCGCGGCACAGCGCGCGGTGGCGCCGTCGTCGTCGTACTCCGGATTGAGTTCGACGACGTCGGCCAGTGCAAGCTTTCCGCTCGCCGCTGCCTGCCGGCAGGCAGCGGCGATGACCGGGAACGGGACGCCGAAGGCGGCCGGCGCACTCACGCCTGGGGCCGTTGCTGCCGGTAACACGTCCAAGTCCACGGTCAGGTAAAGCAGGTCCACCGAATCCGTGAAGCTGGCCACGAAACGCTCCAGCGTCGCGCCGTCCTGACACTGCTCGTCGGTGAGGTATTCGACGCCGAGCCGGTCGGCCGTGTCGAACAGCGCCCGGGTGTTGTTCGGTGCGCTGATGCCGGCGACGGCGTAGCGGAACTGCCGGCCGGCGGCCGCTTCGGCCTCAGCGATTTGTAGGAACGGCGTTCCGGAGCTGGGCCGGGCATCACGGCGCAGATCGAAGTGGGCATCCAGGTTCAGGATGCCCAGACGCCTGCCCTCCAACAGCCCGGACCCGGCCAGTCCCAGGTAACTGGCATAGGCGGTTTCGTGGCCACCGCCAAGTACCAGCACCAGCCGGCTCTGAGGCAGCAGGGCAGCAATTTTCTTCCCCAAGGATTCCTGGCCGGGTTCGAGGCCGAAGCCTTTGACGGCCACGTCCCCCGCGTCGTGGACAGCAAACCTGGCGTGCAGCGCCAGCGGGCCCAAGGCCCGGCGGATTGCGGCCGGGGCATGCCGGGCACCGGGACGCCCTTGGTTTCGCCGGACCCCCTCGTCGCTTAGGAAACCGACGATGGACAAAGTGTCCGTGGAGCTCTCAGCATCGGTTGTGGAATCGGGGGATACGGCCTGGGCCACGGCATTGTGCCAGCGACGGTGCTGGGGCGAATCGCCGTCGTTGCGGCCAGTCCAGACTGGGCGGACGGACGGAGGGGCGAACTGGGAGGACATGGTTAAGGGCATCCTGATTTGGGGGACTTTTCTGTGACGTGAATTACCGGCTCAAGCAACGAAACCGCATTTCGGGCATCCGATGTGCCAGAATTTCGGGAAAGAGTCTGGGATTCCGGACAAATGCTTCTGACAAAGCAGACCCGCGAGGAGGGAACCAATGGCAGTCTCCAAGGTGCCCGCAGCCGAGAACACGCTGCGGATACTGCGCTACATGGCCTCGCGCCGCGGCCCCGTCACTGCCACGGCCATCGCCGCCGCGCTCGAGCTGCCGCGCTCGAGCGTGTACCACCTGCTGACCGTGATGCAGGAGAACGGCTTTGTGCTGCACCTGCCGCAGGAGCGGGTCTACGGGTTGGGCATCGCCGCCTTCGAATTGAGCTCCGCGTACAGCCGCCAGGAACCCTTGGCCCGGCTGGGCCGGCCATTGCTGGCAGGGCTGGTGGACCGGGTGGGCGAAAGTGCGCACCTGGCCGTCCTGCACGGGCGCGACGTGCTCTACCTGGTGGAGGAACGGGCCAAGAACCGCCCGTCGCTGGTGACCGACGTCGGTGTGCGGCTCCCGGCGCACCTGACCGCGAGCGGTCGCGCCATCCTTGCCGCGCTGCCGGCTTCGCAGTTGCGCGCGATCTTTCCGGACAAGTCCGCATTCATCGTTCGGCAGCCGGATCCTGCGATTACCGGCTACACACAGCTGAAGCATCACCTGGGGCAGGTCCGCCAGCGCGGGTACGCGACCGAAGAAGGGGATGTCACGGCCGGCTTCGCCTCGCTCGCAGTGGTAGCACTGGACCACGTCGGCTGGCCGGCGGCCGCCGTCGCCGTCACCTTCCTGAGCCACCGCATGGGGGCGGAACACCGCGAGGCGCTGTTGGCCGAACTTCGCTCCGTGGCCGCCGAGGTTTCGCACCGCATCTACGGCACGTAAAGCCGATGTCTGGTATCCCAGACGAAACACATTCAAAAGCCCCCTCCTAAGGGCTGCCGCGGCTGTTTCATAGAAGCAGAGGTTGTGAGCCGTGCCACCCACGGATCCGCGACAATCCCCACGACGCGAAAGAAGGAACGCGAAATGGTCGAGAACTTCACCCAGCATGACCCGTCCCGCAGCATCCGGGCGCCGCGCGGCACTGAGCTGCGGGCCAGGAGCTGGCAGACCGAAGCGCCGCTGCGGATGCTGATGAACAACCTGGATCCCGAGGTCGCCGAGCGCCCCGAGGACCTGGTGGTCTACGGCGGCACCGGCCGCGCGGCCCGCAGCTGGGAGGCCTACGACGCGATCGTTCGCACGCTGGCCACCCTTGAGAAGGATGAGACCCTGCTGGTCCAGTCCGGCAAGCCGGTGGGCGTTTTCCGCACCAATGAATGGGCGCCGCGGGTGCTGATTGCCAACTCGAACCTGGTGGGGGACTGGGCCAACTGGCCGGAGTTCCGCCGGCTCGAGGCCGAGGGCCTGATGATGTACGGCCAGATGACCGCCGGGTCCTGGATCTACATCGGCACGCAGGGCATCCTGCAGGGCACCTACGAAACTTTTGCCGCCATCGCCGACAAGCGGTTCAACGGCACGTTGGCCGGAACGTTGACGCTCACCGGCGGCTGCGGCGGCATGGGCGGTGCACAGCCGCTGGCCGTGACCCTTAACGGCGGAGCGTGCCTGATTGTCGACGTCGACGAGACACGTCTGCGCCGCCGCGCGTCCAAGCGCTACCTGGATGCGGTCGAGACCGACCTCGATGCCGCCATCGCCAAGGTGCTGGCCGCCAAGGCCGAGAACCGCGGTCTGTCCGTGGGCTTCGTCGGTAATGCCGCCGAAGTCTTCCCCGAGATCCTTCGCCGGCACAAGGCCGGCGAGCTGACCGTGGACATTGTCACGGACCAGACCTCCGCCCACGACCCGTTGAGCTATCTGCCCGAAGGCATCGCCGTCGAGGACTGGCACGTCGAGGCTGAAGCGGACCCTGTGGTCTTCACCAAGAAAGCCCAGGTCTCCATGGCCCGCCACGTGCAGGCGATGGTCGAGTTCCAGGACGCCGGTGCCGAGGTGTTCGATTACGGCAACTCCATCCGCGACGAGGCCCGCCAGGGTGGCTACGAGCGCGCCTTCGAGTTCCCCGGCTTCGTCCCGGCCTATATTCGCCCGCTCTTCTGCGAGGGCTTGGGCCCGTTCCGGTGGGTCGCCCTGTCCGGCGACCCGGAGGACATCCGCGTCACGGACGAGGCGATCAAGGAGCTCTTCCCCGAGAACGAACACCTGCACCGCTGGATCGACGCCGCCCAGGAGCACGTCGAGTTCGAAGGTCTTCCGGCACGGATCTGCTGGCTGGGCTACGGCGAACGGCAGAAGGCTGGACTGCTGTTCAACCGGCTGGTGGCCGAAGGCAAGGTCTCTGCGCCGATTGTGATTGGCCGCGACCACCTGGACTCCGGTTCCGTGGCCTCGCCGTACCGCGAGACCGAATCCATGGCCGATGGCTCGGATGCCATCGCCGACTGGCCGCTGCTGAACGCCCTGGTCAACACGTCCTCCGGCGCCACCTGGGTCTCCATCCACCATGGCGGCGGCGTCGGCATCGGCCGCTCCATCCACGCCGGCCAGGTCTCCGTGGCCGACGGCACCGAACTGGCAGCTGCCAAGCTCACCGCCCTCCTCACCAACGATCCGGGCATGGGAGTGATCCGTCATGCCGACGCCGGCTATGAGCGCGCCGTCGAGGTCGCTGCCGAGCGCGGCGTCCGGATCCCAATGAACGAAGGAAAATAACTATGACAACGGCACAGCTTGCCACCGTGGTCCTCGGCACTTCCGGTGCCGCCGCGGACGACGTAATTGCCGTGGCCCGCCACGGTGCCCACGTGGAACTCTCGCCCGAAGCCCGCGAAGAGGTG
This sequence comes from Arthrobacter sp. Soil_C_60, assembly GCF_057656375.1. Lineage (NCBI taxonomy): Bacteria > Bacillati > Actinomycetota > Actinomycetes > Micrococcales > Micrococcaceae > Arthrobacter > Arthrobacter sp. Soil_C_60. Next base: position 225,604 of record NZ_JBDGKM010000005.1, read on the forward strand.
GCCCGGGTCCGGGCCCATGTGGACGCACTGGCAAAGTCAGATACCCCGGTATACGGCATCTCCACCGGCTTCGGTGCACTGGCGACCAAGCATGTCCCCGCCGACTACCGCACCCAGCTGCAGAAGTCCCTGATCCGGTCCCATGCCGCTGGCATGGGACCGGTAGTGGAGCGCGAAGTGGTCCGCGCCCTGATGTTCCTGCGGGCCAAGACCTTGGCCTCCGGCCGCACCGGCATCCGCCCCGAGGTGCTGGAGACCATGATCGCCCTGCTCAACGCGGGCATCACTCCGGTGGTGCACGAGTACGGTTCGCTGGGCTGTTCCGGGGACCTGGCGCCGCTCTCGCATTGTGCACTGGTGCTGATGGGAGAGGGCCGGGCCACCGGTCCCGACGGCGAGGAACGTCCTGTGCCCGAACTGCTGGCCGAAGCGGGCATCGATCCGGTGGTGCTGGCCGAGAAGGAAGGACTCGCCCTGGTCAACGGGACCGACGGCATGCTCGGTCAGTTGGTCATGGCCATCGCGGACCTGCGCGAACTGCTGACCGTTGCCGATATCACCGCAGCGATGAGCGTGGAGGCGCTGCTGGGCACAGATCAGGTTTTCCGGCCCGAGTTGCACGGGCCGCTGCGCCCGCATCCGGGCCAGGCCGTCAGTGCGGATACTATGTTTCGCGTGCTGGCCCGCTCTCCGATTGTGGCCTCGCACCGCGAGGGTGATACCCGGGTACAGGATGCCTACTCGCTGCGCTGCGCCCCGCAGGTGGCAGGTGCCGCCCGGGACGCGGTGGAGTACGCAGCCACCGTTGCTGAGCGCGAACTGGCCGCAGCCATCGACAACCCCGTGGTGCTGCCGGACGGTACGGTCACTTCCAACGGCAACTTCCATGGCGCGCCCGTGGCTTACGTACTGGACTTCCTGGCCATCGTTACCGCGGACGTCGCCTCCATCGCCGAACGTCGCACCGACCGGCTGCTGGATCCGGCCCGCTCTCACGGATTGCCGCCGTTCCTGGCCGACGATCCAGGCGTGGATTCAGGCCTGATGATCGCCCAGTACACCCAGGCCGGCCTTGTCTCGGAGAACAAGCGACTGGCCGCCCCGGCCAGTGTGGATTCGATCCCGAGCTCGGCCATGCAGGAGGACCACGTGTCCATGGGCTGGCACGCTGCCCGCAAGTTGCGTACCGCCGTCGGCAATCTGCGCCGGGTGCTGGCCATCGAGCTGGTGGCAGCTGCCCGTGGCATCGAACTGCGCGCCCCGCTGCAACCGGGACCGGCCACCGGCGCCGCGCTGGCAGTGTTGCGCGAACGGGTGGCTGGCCCTGGGCCTGACCGATTCCTGGCGCCGGAGCTGGCCGCCGCGGAGGAACTCATTGCTGCGGGACAACTGCGCACCGCCGTCGAAGTCGTTACCGGCCCGCTTGGATAGGGGACGCCAGTGGCAAACCTGCGGCCTGGAACGGTTACCGTTCCAGGCCGCAAACCTGCTTAGGGCATCAGGCTAGCTAGTCGAATGTCGACAGCCAATACCTAGCGGCGGACGCTCCGGCGGCCGGCGATGCCCTCGGCCAAGCCGATCAGGAGCACCGCTGCGATCACGGCAACGACAAATCCGAGAATGTTTAACTCGAAGATGTCGCCGGTGCCCAGCAGATTCGCGATCACGCCACCAATGACTGACCCAACCAGGCCCAGCAGCAGCGTGGCTACCAGGCCCAGATTCTGCTTCCCGGGCTTGATAAGACGGGCAAGTGCCCCGATGACGATGCCTGCGATGATAAAACCGATCATGTTGCCTCCTAGTAGTTTCACTAAACGTAAGCATACTTAGTACCTGTTCGCAAAACTCCCGCGAACGGTTTCGCGGCGCGGACGACGCTGACATGCTTGTAGGGTGACATCGATCTCGACGGACCCTCCCCATACCGCGCTCAGTTGGAAGCTGGTGCCAGCGGGGCTGCTCTCGGTGTCCGGAGTGCTGCTTTTCGGCGTCGAGAATGGCCTTGTTGGTTATGGAATTCTGGCCGTCAGCCTGGTTACGGCCGCACTAATCGACCGTGAGCTCGTGCGGCATCTCGGGCTGGTCGCCGCGGGAATGGTGGTCATCAGCCTGGTTCCGCTGAATGCTGATCTGAGCATTCAGCACATGGCACTGATGGGCGGTGCGCTCACGTTGGCCGTGCTGGTGCCGTGGCTGGTGTCGCGGTTTGCCTACCGTGAGAGGGTCATCAAATTTCCGGTGAACACGGGCCGTAAATGGCCGCTGACCGCGAAACTGTACCTTGTCGGTGTTGTTGCGCTCGGCTACTTCATTCTTCCGGGATACTTGATCAGCACCGGCGTCTACCAGAACTGGCCGGACGCATCCGACCCCACCATCTTCTGGCGGCTCTTTCTCGGAGTGAACGCTGTTGGTATCTGGGACGAGCTCTTCTTTATCTGCACCACGTTTACGCTGCTGCGGCGGCACTTCCCGGACTGGCTCGCCAACATTCTGCAGGCCGTGATCTTCTCGTCTTTCCTGTGGGAGATCGGCTACCAGGCTTGGGGCCCGCTGCTGACATTCCCGTTCGCGCTGCTGCAGGGATACACATTCAAACTGACGAAGTCGTTAACGTATGTCGTGTCCGTACACTTGATCTTCGACTTCGTCCTGTTCCTCGCTCTGGTCCACGCGCACAACCGCGACTGGCTCCCGATCTTCTTGTACTGACTCCTGCTCATTTGAGGACGTGGTCGCAACGAATGCCGAGGACTTCCTCTGGATGAGAAGTTAGGGATTTCCGCTGCAAGCCATTGTCAGCATCCGACGTCGGTGCCAACGTGAATGTATGACGATAGAGGTGCGTGCGGCTACGGCGTTCGACGACGTGAAGAAGATGCTTGGGCCCAAGCGGCCGGATGCCAAGGTGTGCTGGTGTCTGAGCTACCGCATTCCGTCGAAGGACAATCTAGCGCTGCGAGGGCAGGACCGCGGGCAGCTTGTGGAGAGCCTGTGCCGGCAGGATCCGCCGCCTGGGGTGCTCGCTTTCGACGGCGACGAGGTGGTCGGCTGGGCCGCCGTGCATCCGAGAGCAGACACCAGCTTTGCCCGCAACCGGAAGATTCCTCATGTGGATGACGTCGATGTTTGGTCGGTGTGGTGCATCCGGGTGAGGCCCGGGCATCGAGGCAAAGGCATCTCCCATCATCTACTCACGGGTGCCGTCGAATTTGCACGCGAGCATGGGGCGCCTGCGATCGAGGGGTATCCGGTCGACAACGACGGCAAGAAGGTGGACCTCACCATGGCATACGTGGGAACGCGCAAGCTCTTCGAACGGGCTGGGTTCACCAAGGCAGCTGACACCGATTCGGTGCTGAACGGGTTCCCTCGCGTACTCATGCGGCTCGACCTTCGCTAAACAGGTTGTCAGCGGGACGGCGGGGTCGAGCGGTAGCTCAAGGTTCCATAGATATCTTCCGTCGCTCTTTCAACGGCCTTACATCGGTTCTACTCTTGGAACATGCCGCAGGAAGATCCCTCCTCCGCGGACCTTGAAACGGCGGACAGGCAAGCCGTTACCAATGCGACGCCACCGGAAGCGGGGCACCGCACGTTCATGCATGTGCTGGTCAATACCGCCCTTGCCAACGTGATCACCAGCTTTCTCTGGTTTGCTTTAACCTTCTGGGTGTACCTGGAAACCCGTTCCGTGCTGGCAACCGGTCTTATTGGCGGCGCCTACATGCTGCTCGTCGCGTTCTTCGGCCTGTTCTTCGGCGTGCTGGTGGACCGCTGCCGCAAACACGCGGTGATGGTGGGCTCTACGCTGTTCACCGTGGCCTGCTTTGGGCTGGCGGGACTGATGTTCCTGCTGGTTCCGGAGGACGCTTTGCTGAGCCTGACCGGGATCTGGTTCTGGCTTTTTGCCCTCGTGGTGCTCATCGGCGCCGTCATCGAACAGCTGCGCAACATCGCCCTGTCCACCACCGTAACGCTGTTGGTGCCTACCGAGCGCCGGGCCAATGCCAACGGCCTGGTCGGAACCGTGCAGGGGCTCGCGTTCATGATCACCTCCGTCTTCAGCGGACTGGCGATCGGGATGCTGGGCATGGGCGGGACGATCATCATTGCGCTGGTCGCCTGCGGTGCAGTGCTGGTGCACTTGCTTATCCTCAGGATTCCCGAACCCAGGATCGTGCGTGCTCAGGAGCGCGAGAGTTTCGCCGAGCTGCGTGCGGGCGTCGCGGCCGTCCGCGCGACCCAGGGTTTGTTCGCGCTGATCCTGTTCACCACCTTCAACAACCTGACTGGCGGCGTGTTCATGGCACTCATGGACCCGTACGGCCTGACGATCTTCCCCGTGGAGATCTGGGGCGTGGTGCTGGGTGTGACGGCGACGGGTTTCCTGATCGGCGGCGGGCTGGTGGCCAAGTTCGGGCTGGGCAAGAACCCGATTCGCACCATGCTGATCCTGGTCGCCTGCACCGGCGTACTCGGTGCGACGTTCACCATCCGCGAGTGGTGGTGGCTCTACGCGGTGGGCATCTGGGTCTTCATGATGATCATCCCGGCGGTCGAGGCCGCGGAGCAGACCGTGATCCAGAAAGTGGTTCCGTACGCCACCCAGGGAAGGGTCTTCGGGTTCGCCATGACGTTTGAGGCGGCGGCCGCCCCGATCACCGCCTTCATGATCGCGCCGTTGGCCGAGTTCTGGATCATTCCCTACATGAATTCACAGCCCGGGAGGCAAAGCTGGGAGTGGCTGCTGGGTGAGGGGGACGCCCGCGGGATTGCGCTGGTGTTCCTGATCTCCGGGATCGCGTCGATCGTGCTGGGGCTCGCGGCCTTGCTCACGCGGTCGTATCGCCGGCTCTCGGTTGCGTATGCCAATGCCCCGGAGAGCGCGCCGCTGGCGGCTGATGTGCAGGGTGCACCTGGCGGCGTTACCGATGACCCTGCCTGATTTGTCTACAGGGTATTCGGCGGAGCCGTTATTCAGTGTTGGTCGAGTGCTGCGAGGAACCGCTTCATGGAGCCGCCGAGGTTCCAGTCGGTGGCCAGCCGCTCAAGTTCGGTGCGTGAATTGCCGTCGACGGGGTGGAGTTGCGCGCCTGCCTCATCGACGCTCGGCAGCTTGAGGTCGCGCACCACCTTTACGACGGCTGGGGCGACCTTAAGATAGTCGGCGGCCTTGTTGAGCTTCGAGCGGACGGATGCGGACAGTCCGCTTCCCGCGTCCGCCGCCGTGAGCAGCCCGTCGAGGGAGCCGAACTCTCCGAGCAGCGATGCGGCCGTCTTCTCGCCGATGCCGGCAACACCCGGAAGCCCGTCGGAGGCGTCGCCGCGGAGGAGCGCGTAGTCGGCATACTGTTCCGGCAGCACGCGGTATTTGCCGACGACCACCGCGTCGGTCAGGACCTCAAGGTTCTTCATGCCGCGCGCGGTGTAGATTACGCGCACCTGCCGGGCGTCGTCGACCACCTGGAAGAGATCGCGGTCGCCGGTGACCACATCGACTGGAGGGTCGGCGTGGCTCGCGTAGGTTCCGATGACGTCGTCGGCCTCGTGTTCGGGGGCGCCAACGACGGCGATTCCGGCGACTTCCAGCACCTGGCGGATCATCGGAATCTGCGCTTCGAGCCCGGCCGGGACGATCTCCACGTCCGGAGCACCCGCCACCACCTCTGCGACCCGGTGTCCCTTGTAAGTGGGGAGGAGGTCCACCCGCCACTGCGGACGCCAGTCGTCGTCCCAGCATGCGATCAGATGCGTCGCGTTGTAGTCGGTGGTGAGCCGCGCGATCATGTCGAGCAGGCCACGGACGGCGTTGACCGGTGTGCCGTCAGCCCGCTGGATCGTATCGGGCATGCCGTAGAAGGCACGGAAGTACAGCGACGCAGTGTCAAGGAGCATTAGGCGATCGGACATAACTGATCCTGACACGGATACAGCGGGATGTCAGGACCGTCGCGGTTTCCAGCTGCCCGTGCCGGTGTTCCGCCACCACAGTTACGGTGGAGCCATAGCGCTAATGGAAGGGGCTGTTCATGGAAGACTATTTTGCCGGAGATGAGCGATCGATGCGCGAGCGGATGGTCGCGGGCGACCTTTATATCGCCGACGACCCGGAGCTCGCCGCGGACGGCGCCCGGGCGATCGAACTCGCGGACCGTTACAACAGGGTCTGGCCCAGCGACCGTGCCGCGGCAGGGCAGATCCTGCGTGACCTGCTGGGGGCGCTCGGCGAGGGCTCCGAGGTCCGGCCACCCTTGTTCGTGGACTACGGCCACTACATCAGCATCGGTGCGCGGACCTTCATCAACTACAACCTCACGGCTCTGGATGTCGCTGCCATTACGATCGGCGATGACGTGCAGATCGGTCCCAACGTCCAGCTGCTGACGCCAACGCACCCGGTGGAGCCGAAGCCGCGCCGCAACAAACTGGAGGCAGCGCAGCCGATCACGATCGGGGACAACGTGTGGATCGGCGGCGGAGCGATCATCCTGCCGGGCGTTACGGTCGGCGAAAACACCGTGATCGGGGCAGGGGCAGTGGTCACGAAGGACCTGCCGGCAAACGTCGTCGCCGTGGGCAACCCGGCGCGGGTGGTCCGCGAGCTCTAAAGAAATATGTTGACGGCGCCCTCCGGCTGGGGGAAGCTTTTCGCCAGCGGATTCTCCTCCGCTTACGCAGGGAAAGGCTCGTCATGATCAACGAAGATTCGAACACTGGTGTCCGGCGATATAAACGATGGCTGCCAGCGCTGATGCTGTGCCTGCTTGTGTCAGCTGTAGGCCTTGGGGCAGCCCCGGCTAATGCCGCCCCAAACAAGGGCGGCGACAAGGGTGACAGCGGAGGCGGAGGCACCTCAACGCCTCTCGGCAACGACGTGTCCTGGCCGCAGTGCGGCAAGACGCTTCCGGCCGAGGCCGCGTTCGCGATTGTTGGTGTGAACGGCGGCCTGGCCAACAACACCAACCCGTGCTTTACCGAACAGATCGCGTGGGCAGAGAAGGCCACCGTAGCCACCGACACCACTGGCCAGCCCGACGTCGCGCTCTATGTGAACACTGCGAACCCCGGGCTCGCCGGATCCTGGTGGCCCGACAGCAATGAGTACGCCGGAACCGTCGTCCACAACCCCTACGGCGACTGCCAGCTAGCAACAGAACAAGGACAAGAAGAAGGCGCGGCCTGCGCCTACATGTACGGCTACGCCAAGGCGTATGACAACGTCCATATCCGCGGTGTCAGCAGCCCAGAGAATTACCTGTGGTGGCTCGACGTCGAAACGGAGAACAGCTGGTCCGAGACCGATCTGGAGGCCAACCGGGCCGCCCTGGAGGGCATGACCGACTACTTCGAGAGCATCAATGCCCACGTCGGCATCTACTCGACCAACTACCAGTGGGGCCAGATCGTCGGCCAAGTCAGCGCGGACAGCAGCCTCGCCGGTCTCCCGAGCTGGCTGGCCGGAGCACGCACGCTCAACGGCGCCAAGAACAACTGCTCGCTGGCACCGCTGACACCCGGCAGTGAAGTCACTGTGACCCAGTTTGTCTCCAAAGGCCTGGACTACAACTACTCCTGCATCTAGCCCCTCAGCGAGAACGTCCCTAAAGTACGAGAACGTCCCTTACACGCCGACTACAAACGGTAAGGGACGTTCTCGCGGTCGAAACACCCTGCACGGGCGGATCATCTGAGCGCAGGGCTGCTCGCGGAGCGGACCTACTGCTGGGGCTGGCCGGCGATGTTGACCAGCCAGTTGATGCCGAACTTGTCCGTGAACATGCCGAAAGTATCGCCCCAGGGAGCCTTCTCCAGCGGTTCGGCGATGTTGGCGCCCTCGGTCAGTTTGTCCCAGTAGCCGCGCAGTTCCGCTTCGTCGTCGCCGCTGAGGGAGACCGAGATATTGTCGCCGGGGTTGTAGGCCATGCCGTTCGGGGTGTCCGCGCACATCAGGGTGAGGCCGTTCGGGGTTTCCAGCATGGAGTGCATGATCTTCTCCCCTTCGGCCGGATCGTCACTGGCATGCAGTTCCGCGAAAGTGCTGCGGGTCAGTTCGCCGCCGAAGGCTGCATGGTAAAAGTCCATGGCCTGCCGGGCGTTGTCGCGGAAGCTGAGGTACGGGTTGAGGCGCGTTGCCATGATCGAACTCCTTTGTTGGTCATGCTCGTGTGCTGTCCAAGGTCGATTATTTACCAGCGGCTGCGGGTAGGGAAGACTACGGGGAGACCGAAAGTTGGTTCCATGCCAGTTCAGTTGTCATCTCATGGGCAGGTCTTGGTCGCGGAGAGGCTGCGCGCTGCGGGCTGTGTCTTTGCCGAAGACGAGGCACAGCTGCTGGTCGCTGCTGCGCTGACACCGGCGGCGCTTGAGGACATGGTGGGCCGGCGGGTCGCCGGGCTGCCGCTGGAACAGATCCTTGGCTGGGCGGAGTTTTGCGGCCTGCGGATCGCCGTGGCGCCGGGCGTGTTTGTGCCGCGCCGGCGGACGGAGTTCCTGGCTTCCAAGGCCATCGACCTGGTCCGCCGCGTGGCCGGCCCGCCGGTAGCGGTCGACCTTTGCTGCGGCTCGGGCGCCGTAGCGGCTGCGCTGGCCGACGCTGTGAACGGGTTGGACCTGTATGCAGCGGACATCGCCCCGGCGGCCGTGAGCTGCGCCCGCGGCAATATCGGCCAGACGGGCCAGGTGCTTGAAGGGGATCTCTACGCTGCGCTGCCCATTGTCCTGCGCGGCAGGGTGGACGTCCTCGTGGCCAACGCACCCTACGTTCCCACCGAAGCGATCGGGATGATGCCGCCGGAAGCCCGTCTGCATGAACCGCAGATTGCGCTCGACGGCGGGAGGGACGGACTGGACATCCAGCGACGTGTCGTCGCGGCCGCGCACGAGTGGCTGGCGCCCGCAGGCTACCTGCTGGTGGAAACCGGCCCGAGCCAATTGAACGGGACCGCGGAGATTTTCGAACGCCACGGTTTTGCCGCCCAAGCCCACTACTCGGCGGAACTGGATGCCGCCGTCGTTATTGGAACGATCCCCGGGAAATAGGACCGCGGCATCTGGTCGCCCATTCGACTCTTGACGCAAACAGGTTTGTAACGCAAACTAGTTTGTGTAATCCACAACGACGAAAGGCAAGCGAGCATGGCACGGCATTCCAACAGCACTGGCGCCCAGCCCGGCGAGCCGGAGGAAGCGCCGCTGGACCTGCACGCCGCGCTGCGCCTGGTTAACGATGCCGAAACCAAAGCCCGGGAGGAACTCCAGGGCAACGAGGCCGGCGTCTATCTGATCTGGGGTTTCGCGTGGCTGCTCGGCTACGGTGCGATGCACGCGGCCCGGTTCGGCTGGCTCCCGCTCAGCGCCGGGACTTCCCTGACGGTCTTCAGCATCACCATCCTGGCCGCGCTCGCCAGCACCGTCTTCATCGTGACGCGGCAGCGGCGCGGCATCCGCGGCCACTCGTCCTTCGTCGGCGCCATGTACGGCGGCGCGTGGGCACTGGGCTTCATGGTGATGGGCACGCTGTCCGGAGTGATCGGCGCCGCGGTCGAGGATTTCTGGCTCACCGGCATGATCATCAACGGGATCGCGCTGCTGATTGTCGGGCTGATGTATATGGTCGGCGGCGCGATGTTCAACGACAAGAGCCAGGCCCGGCTGGGCATCTGGTTCCTCGTGGCCAACATCATCGCGATCCTGGCCGGCCCGGCAAACTTCGTGACCGTCTGCTTTATCCTCGGTCCGCTCGGCTTCTTCGCCGGAGCCCTGGCGGAATTCCGCCGGCGCCGTCGGCTACGCAACCGCGGGCGGGGGTAGCCGTGGCCGAATTGGACCCGGTGATCCACGCCGAATCCCGCCTGCGTGCCATCACCATCCTGAACGAGGTGGGGGAACGGGACAAGATCGCCTTCACCAAGCTGCGCAAGATGCTGGACATGACCGCCGGCAACCTCTCCACCCACCTGCGCAAGCTCGAGGACGCCGGCTACGTGGAGGTCACCAAGACCATCGAGGGCCGCACGCCCGCCACTTACGTGGGCATCACCGCCAAGGGCAAGGCCGCCTACGCGCAGTACCGGGTGGCGCTGCGCGAACTGCTCACCGGCCTGCCCTAGTCACTGCAACACCGCAAGAACAGCAAGTATCCGCACTCATCCAGGAGCACCGATGAAAGTCCCTGCACCAGTTGCTGTACCCACTGCTGAAACCGCTTCCAACCCGGATTCGAAACCCACCGAACTACGTACGACGGCGGTGCTCGCCTCCGTCACGAATGCCACCAAGAGCTTCGGCAACACCGCGGCGCTGAGCGGCATCAACCTGGACATCAATGCCGGCGAAGCGCTCGGCCTGCTCGGCCCCAACGGCGCCGGCAAGTCCACGCTGATCAGTCTGCTCACCGGCCTCCGCCGGCCCGACTCCGGCACCGTTGAACTTTTCGGCCGCAACCCGCTGGACCCGAGGGCGCGGCTGCAGTTGGGCACCACGCCGCAGGCCACCTCGGTCCCGCAGACCCTGAAGCTCCGCGAAACCGTGGAGTTCGTGGCGGCGCACTACCCGGACCCGGTTCCCACTGCGGAACTGCTGGCCGACTTCGGCCTGAGCGACATGGCCGAGAAGCAGTGCGGCGCGCTCTCCGGCGGTCAGCAGCGTCGGCTGCTCGTGGCGCTGGCGCTGGTGGGCCGGCCGCGCCTGGTGGTGCTGGACGAACCGACCACCGGCCTGGACGTGGACGCCCGCGAAACCTTGTGGCAGCGGCTGGAAGAATACCGCCGGGGCGGCGGGACGCTGCTGATCACCAGCCACTACCTCGAAGAGATCCAGGCGTTGGCCAGCCGCGTGGTGGTGATCGACCGCGGAACCGTGATCGCGGACGGCAGCGTGGACGAGATCCGCAGCCATGTGGCAATCAGCAAGGTCTCGTTCAAAAGCCAGCTGCCGGCGTCGTTGTTTGAATCCTTCCCCCAGGCAGTCAGTGCCGCCACCAGCGTCAAGGGCATCACCACGGTGGTGACCCAGGACGCGGATGCCACCGTCCGGCAGCTGGTCAGCGACGGCATCGAATTCAGCGGCCTGGAAGTCCACGCCGCCAGCCTTGAAGAAGCGTTCCTGGCGCTGACCCGCCATTCCTCCGCCGCAGCAACCGAGACCCCAAAGGATCCGGCATGACCACCTTGGCCCACCGCCATCCCGCGCCGCCGACGCAGGCGGCTCTGCTCAAGGCGCACACCAAGGCGCAGGTGCTGGAGCAGCTGCGCATTCCGGTGGCCGTCATTTCCTCCACAGTCTTCCCGACCCTGGCCCTGCTGTTTTTCGTGATTCCGCAAGAGATGGTCACCTCGAATCCGATCACCGCGCTGACCGCGATCGCCCAGTTGGCCCTGTTCGGCGTGATGAGCTCGTTCCTGTTCAACTACGGCATCGGCATCGCCGAGGAGCGGGCCAACCCGTGGAACAGCTACCTGCGCACGCTGCCCGCGGGACCGGTGCCGCCGACCATCGCGCGGGCGCTGACGGCAATGATGTTCGCGTTCTTCGCGCTGATTCCGGTGCTGATTCTGGGCGGACTGATGACCTCGGCGTCGGAAGCCTTCACCAGCGGCGAGCTGTCCTGGGGACGGATTCCGCTGTCCGTGGTGGTCTGGCTGTTCTGCGGGCTGCCGTTCCTGGCGCTGGGGCTGTTCATCGGCTACCTCTGCACGGCCAAGGTGGCGATCGCCGTGACCCAGGTGGTGTTCTTCCCGATGGCGTTCGCCGGCGGAATGATGCTGCCGCCGATCATGTTCCCGGACTGGCTGAACACGTTCTCGCTGTTCCTGCCGTCCCGGGCGGCGCGCGACATCGCGGTCCAGGTGCTCTCCGGCCAGGGCATGCACGCCAGCTCGATCCTCTGCCTGGTGGCCTGGACCTTGGTGCTGGGCGCGCTGGCACTCTGGGCGAACCGGCGGGACCAGGGCCGCCGGTTCCGGTAGGCGGCTGCAACAGCCACTAACGACGGCGAACGGACCGGTCTGCCGCTTCCGCACGCCGGGATAGTCGGTGCGGAGTCCTAAGCTGGGAGGCGTGAGTCCTAAACAACCCGTCGCGCCCATCACTGGGCAGGGCCTGAACCGTACTATCCTCGCCCTCGCGCTGCCGGCCTTCGGCGCGCTGATCGCTGAGCCCCTGTTTCTGCTGGCCGATTCAGCGATTGTCGGCCACCTCGGCGTAGCCCAGCTGGCTGGCGTGGGACTGGCGGCCACCGTGGTGCAGACCGTGGTGGGCCTGATGGTGTTCCTGGCCTACTCGACCACGCCAGCGGTGGCCCGGCTGCTCGGCGCCGGGCGGCACGCGGATGCGCTCGCCGTGGGCCGGGACGGCATCTGGCTCGCCTTCTTCCTCGGCCTGGTGCTCTCCGTGGCCGGCTGGGTGTCGGCTCCCGCGCTGGCCTCCGCGATGGGCGCGGCGGGCGAGGTGCACGGCTACGCGGTGGATTACCTGCGCTGGTCCATGCCGGGGCTGACCGCGATGCTGATCGTGCTGGCGGCCACCGGTGTGCTGCGCGGGCTGCAGGACACCAAGACCCCGTTGCTGGTGGCCGGCATCGGCTTCCTGGTCAACATCGGGCTGAATTTCGTGCTGGTCTACGGGCTGGATCTGTCCGTGGCTGGATCGGCAATGGGCACCAGTCTGGTGCAGTGGGGGATGGCCGCCGTCTATCTGGTCATCGTCTACCGCGGCAGCGTGAAGTACGGGGTGCCGCTGGCGCCCACCTGGACCGGGGTCAAGGCCACCACGCACGTGGGCTCGTGGCTGATGCTGCGTACCTTGAGCCTGCGGATCGCGATTCTGGCCACTGTCTTCGTGGCCACGGCGCAGGGGCCGGTGAGCCTGGCCGCGCACCAGCTGGTCATGACGGTCTTCACCTTCCTCGCCTTCGCGCTGGACGCCATCGCGATTGCGGCGCAGGCGCTGATCGGCAAGGAACTCGGGGCGGGCAACAAGGCGCTGGCGCATTCGCTGACCCGCCGGATGATCGTCTGGGGCGTAGGCTTCGGTGTCGTCACCGGGGTGTTGTTGGCGCTCGCCGGCCCGCACTTGGGCTGGATCTTCTCGTCCGATGCGGCCGTGCAGGATGCCTTCGCCATCGGGGTGCTGCTGCTGGCGCTCAGCCAGCCGGTCTGCGGTTTCGTCTTTGTGCTCGACGGGGTGCTGATCGGCGCCGGTGACGCAAAGTATCTGGCGGTCGCCGGCGTCGTAAATCTCTTGGTTTATCTGCCGCTGCTGGCCTGGGTGCAGTTGTCGGAGCTCAGCGGCGTCACCGGACTGGCATGGCTCTGGGCGGCATTCGGGCTGGGCTACATGGCCGCGCGGGGCCTGACACTCGGCTGGCGGGTCCGCACGGATGCATGGATGGTCACTGGAGCGCACTAAACTCGAGGGGTGAGCACTAACAGCACTGTCCAGGCCGCCGCGTACTGGCAGCCCGTTTTGATGCGGGCGCTTGTCGCGGCCGCGTTCGGCATCATCACCATCTTCTGGCCCGAGCCGGGGGACACGGTCATGGCCCTGGCCGGCGGCGCGTTCCTGCTGCTCAACGGCGCGGCGGTGTGGCTGCTCGCGCGGAAGCCCGAGGCCAGCGAGTACCGGACGCTGCTGCAGCTCGAAGCCGGCGCGTTCGCCGTCGCCGGTGCGCTCGCGTTCGCCCTGCAGACCCCGTCCACCTTCACCATCCTCGCCACTGCGGCGCTGCTCATCGGCGGCGGCGCGGAACTGGTGCTGTGGTGGCAGAACCGCGGCCCGCAGGGGTCGGTCCTGTCCAAGGACTGGCTGATCGTAGGCACCGTCTCGGTGGGCTTCGGCGCGGCCCTGCCGTTCTTCACCTACCTCGGCGCACACGCACTGCTGGGTGTCCTCGGCGGCGCGGCGATCATCACCGCCGTCGTGCTGGGGATCGCCGCCCTGACCTACCGCTTCGATTCCCGTAAGGCCGCCGCCAGCTGACCGCGGCCCGCAGCCGTGACTGCGCCCACACGCAAATCCCGACGTCTTCTACAGCCGGTAGACTGGAGTGAGACTTTTCGCAGTAACCAGGAGGAATTCATCGTGGGCAACAACGCTTCGGGCGAGCCGAACGGACCGCGGATGTCGGTCAAGGGGCCGCTGATTTTCTCCGCTGTGCTCGGCGTGATCGCCGGTTTCTGCACGATGATCTTCTCCACCGGCGGCGCCGAAAACCAGCTGCGCTGGGACCTCGGTGTTACCGCGGCCGGCATCGCCTTCATCGCCGCGCTGCTGGTGGTGGCCGTGCTGACCATGGCCACCAAGGACAATCCGGACCACCTCAGCCAGGGGTCGGGCGTCAACCGCAGCTCTGCCAAGATCCCGGGCGGCGCCGGCACCGTGGGCGGGCCGAAGCGTGCTCCCCGCGAGCCCCAGGCAGATTCCGACGCCCCGCGCGATGAAGACCAGAACGACGACGGCGGCAGCCACCGTCCGCAGGTGTGACCGCCTGACGCTTCGGCCGGCGGATCCACCCGCTGGCGTTCCATGGCCCCAAGCTGACAAGCTGGGGCCATGACTTTTGGGCAGGACGAACCGCAGGCCGGAGCGGAGCCAGCGGCTCGGGAACAGGCAGAACCGCAGCAGGCCGAGCAGGCGCACGCCCGTCCCGCGCAGACCGGTGAGACCGCCGAGGGCAAGACTCTGCTGGTAGCGGAGCTCTGGTACCAGGGCGATCCCGGCCTCTCCTCGGCCGCGTTGCGCAAAAAGCTGGAGGCCCGGTTCCCCGGCGCGGCCTTCTCCGATGGCGTCATCCTGCTCCCGCACCGCGAGCATTCGTTTGAACTCCGAGGCAAGACCGTCAGCCTCAGCACCGGGCTGGCGGAACCGTCCGAGCCGCTGCCCGCGGCGGACGCGCTCGAAGCCACGCCCATCGACCAAAGCTGGACCTGGCCCGAGGCCGACCAGGTGGTACCCAGTTGCACGCACCGGATCCTGGTCACGGAAGTCCTGTCCAGTACCTTTGAGCCAAAGCCGCGGGTGGAATCATTCCGCAGCGTCCTCCAGTTCCTGGTGGGGGAGACCCGCCCGGCTGCCATCCGGTGGCTGCACAACTCCCATTGGCGGGAACCGGGCGAACTTGAAGCGGCACATCCGCTGGCAGGACCGGTGAACATGCGGTTCTTCCTGGTGGCCAATGACGAGGGCGCCATGGTGGTGGACAGCCTCGGCATGTACCAACTGGGCCTGCCCGATGTGCAGATCCACTTCCGGGACAAGGACCCCAACATGCTGGTGGAGCTGGCCTTCAACGTGGCCGCCTACCTCTACGAGAACGGGCCCGTGATCGCCGGCGGTACAACCTTGAACGGTCCGGACGGCCTCGTGCTGACCTGTTCCTGGGAGGATTCGCTGATCGGGCCGCTGCGCACCGTCATCGATCTGGAACCCGGGGAGCCGTTCGCCGCCGGGCACCGTGGTTGAGGTGCGGGCCGGCTGCTGGTAAGACTCTGGTATGGGTGCCGGGAATGAACCTGGCTCTTCGGCGGCACACGCAGCGGACGCCGCCGAAGAGCTCTCCAACACGACGACGCTGGACGTCTTTGCGCGCGTCGGCTTCGCCGTCCTCGGCCTGATCCACCTTCTCATCGGGGCCATCGCGGTGCGGATCGCCTTGGGTGGTTATGGCGAGGCGGATCCCGCCGGCGCCGTGGAGATCCTGGCGTCGAGGCCGGTGCTGGGTCCGCTGATGATGTGGACCTGCTTTGCCAGCTGCCTGGGCCTCGCACTGTGGCAACTCAGCGAGGCGTCCCTGCGTGCCCGGCACCTGCCGCGCAAGGAACAGATCTCCAAGGGCATCTCGTCCGGTTCCTTGAGCGTGACGTATGCCCTGTTCGCGTTCATGTTCGCGCGGTTCGCCCTCGGCGACGAATCCGACTCGGGCGAATCCACCAAAGACTTCACCATCGCGATGCTCCAGCATCCGCTGGGAGTGCCGTTCCTGGTGGCGGTGGGCGGCACGGTCATCGGCATCGGGATCTACTTCGTGGTCAAGGCGCTGCGCAGGCAGTTCACAGACGAACTGGACTTCGGCGATTCGAAACGCGGCAGGCTGCTGCGCGTCCTCGGCATAGTAGGACATATCGCGAAGGGCGTCGCCCTGTTCCTGGTCGGGCTGCTGATCATCATCGCCGCCGTCACGCACCAGCCCCGTCAATCGACCGGCCTGGACGGCAGCCTGAAGGCGCTCCCGGAGCAGCCCTTCGGCGTTGTCGCCCTGGTCGCCATCGCCGGCGGACTGATGTGCTACGGGGTTTTCGCGATCATCCGTGCCCGATACGGGCGCATGTAGCGCAGAAACCAAGGGCCGGTCCGCACCCGAAATCGGAAGCGGACCGGCCCCTGGATCCAGACAGGCGGAACCTACGGGATCATGCCGGTGGTGGTTCCGGTGGCTTCGTCCGGGTTGCCTGTGGTTCCGGACGTTCCGGACGTTCCGGACGTTCCGGACGTTCCGGTGGAGCCGGGGACACCCGTGGTGGGGGTGCCGCTGTAGCTACCCGAACCGGAGGTGCCGGACGACGTGGAGGAGGATCCGCCGTCGTTCTTATGCAGAACCCCCTTCGCCTTTTCGCTCACCTTTTCCTGTAGGTGGGGCGCCTTTTCCTTGGCCCACTCCGTTCCCTCGGACACCTTGTGCTGGACCTTGGGATCATTCCACAGCTTCTGGGCCTGGACCTTGATTTTCTCGTAGCTTTCGCGGCCCGCCCGGGAGCCAAGCACAAAGCCGGCGCCGATGCCCGCTACAAACACAATTTTCTTCAACATGAGGGCTCCTCCAGTTCATCTGACACTGTTGCCGGACTATTCCTCAGCCTACTGATGATTTGGTGATCCGCAATATCCGGACGGCACTTATGCGGTTGCCTTGCGCGCACGGTAGGCGGCCACGTGGGTGCGGTTGGCGCAGTTGCCGGTATCGCAGAAGCGCTTGGAGCGGTTGCGGGAGAGGTCTACCAGGACGGCGTTGCAGTCTTCCGCGGCGCAGACCCGCAGCCGGTCGAGTTCCTTCTCGCGGATCACGTCCACCAGGGCCATGGCCGCGTCGACCGCCATCCGGATGTCCAGCGGCGCATCCGGCGTAGTGGCGTGCAGGTGGTAGTCCCAGCCGTCGTGTTGGACCAGCTGGGGCAGGGCGCGGCCGTTGCGCAGGATATTGTTGACCAGGCGCACGGCTTCATCTTCCTCGGCGGTCCAGACCGCGCGCAGCCGGGGCCGCAGGTGGCGCACCGCGCGCAGTTCCCCCATGGTGTGGCTGCGCGAACCCGAGTACTCGTTCGCCTTCACGAACTCGTCCAGATCCGCCAGGGTGTTCAACTGGTCCACCTCGGACTCGGCGGTGTTGATCAACTTGGCCGCGTCGATCAACGATCTTTCCGTGTCATGGGCAAACACCATCTTGACTCCTGAATATGCTCGGCATTACTGTCACTACTATATCCATCTTTAGGTCCTGACATACCCCGATTTTTCGCACTCTGCCGGGGTGGCGGGCCGTCAATTAGCGCATTCGAGGTCACCATGGGCGGCGGTACCGTGTCAGTCAAGCCTGCAAGCGGCGTCATCAATTCCTCCGCCGTTTCCGGGGTGGGCATCGCCCTGTTCTCCTCGGCGGTGTTCGGATTGTCGGGGTCTTTTGCGAAGTCCCTGCTGGAGGCGGGCTGGACGCCCGGCGCCGCCGTTGCCGTCCGCATGCTCGGGGCGGCACTGGTGCTCACGGTTCCGGCGCTAATTGTGCTGCACGGCCGCTGGAACCAGGTTTGGCAGAACTGGAAGACCATCGTTTTGTTCGGGCTGATCGGCGTGGCCGGCTGCCAGCTCGCCTATTTCAACGCCGTATCGACGCTCTCCGTGGGCGTCGCGCTGCTGCTCGAGTTCCTGGCGCCCGTGCTGATCGTGCTCTGGCTCTGGCTGACCAGCCGCCGGAGGCCCGGCTCGGCCACGATGGCCGGCACCGTCCTGGCCGTGGCCGGACTGGTGCTGGTGCTGGATGTGTTCGGCGACGTGCGCCTGGACCTCGGCGGTGTCCTCTGGGGCCTCGCGGCCGCAGTGTGCCTGGTCATCTACTTCTTCATCACCGCCCGGCACAATGATTCCCTGCCGCCGCTGGTTCTCGCGGCAGGTGGACTGCTGGTTGGCGGTGCATCCATGGTGGTGCTGGGTGCGGCCCGGATTCTACCCATGGCAGTCAGTACCGCCGATGTCAGCCTTGCCGGCTGGCGGACGAGCTGGTGGGTGCCGCTGGCGGCGCTGGTGCTGCTGTCCACCGTGATCTCCTACATCACCGGCATCATGGCCGCCCGGGCGCTCGGCACCAAGGTGGCATCGTTTGTCTCCCTGACCGAGGTGCTCTTTGCCGTGCTGTGGGCGTGGCTGCTGCTGGGCGAACTGCCCGCGGCCATCCAACTGCTGGGCGGTGCGCTGATCGTGCTGGGAGTGGTGCTGGTCCGGCTCGATGAACTGCGGGGGCCGCGGCTGAGGGTGCACGCGTAACTGCTTTTCCTGGAGAGTTTGATCCAGGATGGGCTCCTGCGGCTGATTACGACGGCGGCGGGGGCCTTTCCTCTTACATCCCACCGGCCCTCTGGCGCACACTGGAAAGAGGCAATCCAGAAACCCGAGGAGCTTTCCATGTGCCGCAACATCCGCCGGCTCTACAATTTCGAGCCGTCCACCACGAGCGCCGAGGTCGAGGCCGCCGCATTGCAGTACGTCCGCAAAGTCAGCGGCACCAACAAACCCTCCAAAGCCAATGAAGAGGCCTTCAACGAGGCGGTGCACGAAATCGCGCACATCACGGCGCACCTGCTCGATTCGCTCGTGACCACCGCGCCACCGAAGAACCGTGATGAAGAAGCAGCCAAGGCGAAGGCCCGCGCGGCCGTCCGCTATGGCGCAGCCGGGTAGTCGGTGAAGCCGCTCCTGCACTGGTCCAATGCGATCGTCCTGGTCGCTGTAGCCGGCATGACGCTGGTCGTTTACGGCAACCGGGGCCAATGGGTGCAGGCCGTTGTCGTCGCCGCCATCCTGCTGGCCGCCGGATGGTTCGTCAGTCCAGTTTTCGGCGGCCGGCAACAACTGTGGTCAACGCTTCAGCAGCACCGGAAGGACGAGCCCGGGGTGGTGATCTTCTGGCGTCCGGGCTGCGTCTACTGCCTGCGCATGATGGCTTCGCTAGGCCGGACGCGGCGCAAGGCTCAGTGGGTCAATATCTGGCGCGATGCCGACGCCGCCGCGTTTGTGCGCGAGCATAACGACGGCAATGAAACGGTACCCACGGTCATCCTGCGCGACGAGGTTTTCACCAACCCCGATCCAGAAATTGTGCGCCGTGAACTCGTCCGGGGGTAACCCGGCCTACCGGGCGAAGGCCCGCAGCCGCAGGGAGTTCGCCACCACCAGGACCGAGCTCGCGGCCATCGCAGCGCCGGCGATCATCGGGTTCAGCAGGCCGAACGCCGCCACCGGGATGCCGAGGGTGTTGTAGGCGAAGGCCCAGAACAGGTTGCTCTTGATGGTGCTCAAGGTCTTGCGGCTCAGCTCGATGGACTGCACCACCTGGCCCAGATCGCTGCCCATCACCGTGATGTCCGCGGCCTCGATGGCAACGTCCGTCCCGGCGCCCATGGCGATCCCGAGGTCGGCCTGGGCCAACGCTGCAGCATCGTTGACGCCGTCGCCGACCATCGCCACGGTTTTACCGGCTTCCTGCAGCTTCTGCACGGCCTCGACCTTGCCCTCGGGGAGGACCCCGGCGAAGACGTCTTCGGCGGCAATTCCGACGGCGGCGGCAACCTGGGCGGCGACCGCGCCGTTGTCTCCGGTCAGCAGGATCGGGCGGAGACCCAGTTCCTTGAGGCGGGCAATCGCCGCGGCCGAGCTGTCCTTGATGGTGTCCTTGAGACTGACGATGCCGGCAAGTTCGCCGTCCACGGCCACCCAGATGGCGGTCGCGCCGGACTCCTGCTGTTCCAGCAGTATGCCGCGGTCCTGCGGCGTGAGGTTGATGCCGTTCTCTTCCAGCCAGCCGGTGCGGCCCGCGACCACGGTGCGTCGTCCGCCGTCGTTATTTGTCACGATGCCGCGCACACCGCCGCCGGCCGCACTGTGGAAATCCGCCAGAGTCGGCAAGCCGGGCCGCAACGACGCGCCTGCGGCTGTCCCGCCGGTGCGGGAAGCGGCCGAGGTGAGGCGCTCCTTGGCGGCGTCGACGATCGCGTGGGCGATCGGGTGCTCGGAGCCGGACTCGACCGCGCCGGCCAGCGCCAGCACCTCGTCTTCGGTGTGTGAGCCAAGGGCGACGACGCCGGAAACCGCCTGCTTGCCTGTGGTCACCGTGCCCGTCTTGTCCAGCAGAATGGTGTCCACGTGCCGGGTGTCCTCAAGGATCTGCGGGCCCTTGATCAGGATGCCCAGTTGCGCGCCCCGGCCGGTGCCGGTGAGCAGCGCGGTCGGAGTGGCCAGGCCCAGTGCGCAGGGGCAGGCAATGACGAGGACCGTCACGGCGGCGGTGAAGGCGGACTCCAGATCGCCGGTGAGGACCAGCCACAGCACAAAAGTAACGACGGCGATGGCGATCACGATGGGGACGAAGACCGAGCTGATGCGGTCTGCCAGCCGGGCGATGGGCGCTTTGCCTGCCTGGGCCTGGCTGACCAGCCGGCCCATCTGCGCCAAGGTGGTGTCAGAGCCGACGCGGGTCGCCCGGACCAGCAGGCGGCCGGAAGTGTTGATGGTGGCGCCGGTGACAGTGTCGTCCACGTCCACTTCAACCGGGACGGATTCGCCGGTGATCAGCGACGTATCGACGGCGGAATGCCCCTCGACCACGTAGCCGTCGGTGGCGATCTTTTCGCCGGGGCGGACCATGATGAGGTCACCGGGAACCAGCTGGTCCGCGGATACCTTCACCTCGGCGCCGTCACGCAGCACGGTGGCTTCCTTGGCCCCGAGATCCAGCAGGGACTTGAGCGCGTTGCCTGCCTTCTGCTTGGCATTGGCTTCGAGATAGCGGCCGAGGAGCAGGAAGGTCGTGACGACGGCGGCGGTCTCGAAGTAGAGCGCGTGGTCGGCCATGCTGCCGTGGATGTGCTCCGTCATCATCGGGTCCATCAGCAGCTGCCACGCGGAGAAGAAGAATGCTGCGAGGACGCCGATCGACACCAGCGTGTCCATGGTCGAGGCAAGATGCCGCGCGTTGATCGCCGCGGCGCGGTGGAAGGGCCAGGCCGACCAGAGGACCACGGGGATGGACAATGCGAAGACAACCCACCCCCAGTGCGGGAACTGCGCGCCCGGGATCATCGAGATGGCGAAGATCGGGAGGGTCAGGATGGTGGCGGCCCACAGCCGGGGCCGCAGCTGCGACGCCGTGCCGCCGTGGGCCATGTGGTCCTCGTGCTCGGCGTGCTCGTCATGGTCCTCATGCAGAGCGGTGGAGGCCGTCGAATCCGGCAGGCGCGAGTTATGGCGCAGCGAGGAACGAGCGGAGTCATTGTTTGAGCGCAGGATCGACGGCGGAACCGCTGCCTCTCGGTGCGAGGCATGGTGGGATGAAGCCTTGATGCGGGCGCGGTAGCCGGTGGCCTTGACCGTGTCGAGCAGCTGCTGGTCCGTCACGTTGTCGGGCACGGTGACCTGCGCCGATTCGAGGGGGAGGTTGACGCTGGCTTGGACACCTTCGAGCTTGCCCAGTTTGCGCTCCACGCGGTTGACGCAGGACGCGCACGTCATGCCTTCGATCTCCAGCTCGACCAGTCGGGTCGGAGTCACCTCCATACCGCTGATTCCGGCAAGGCCGGCCTGGTTACTGCTAGTAATCCGGGCACCCGTATTCTGGGCCATGATTGCCTTCTTCCCCTTCGATTCTCAAAGGCGGGACGTTCGCATGACGCTGGGCCCGCCGTCGTACTCTTACGCGTCTGCTGCGACGACCAGATAACCTGCTTCGGCTACGGCTTCGCCGATCTGTTCCGGATCCAGGGCGCCGGTGGAGTTGACGGTGGCGGTGGAAATGCCGCCCTTGTTCAGCTCGATGGCCACGTCCTGCACGCCGTTGATGGCCTTGAGTTCTTCGGTGACTGCGTCGATGCAGTGGCCGCAGGTCATGCCGTCAATGCTGACTTTGGTGATGGTGCTCATGGTTCCTCCTGTTTGGAATTGATTTTGGCTGGGCTAGCGCAGCAGCCGGCCGATGGCGTCCGAGGCTTCCTTGACCTTGTCCTGCACGATCGTCGGGTCCCCGGCGGCTTCGGAATCCTTCGCGGCACCGACGACGCAGTGCGCGATGTGGTCCTCGAGCAGGCCGATGCTGACGGCGTGCAGCGCCTTGTTGACCGCGGACACCTGCGTGAGGATGTCGATACAGTATTTGTCCTCGTCCACCATGCGGGCGATGCCCCGGACCTGACCCTCGATCCGCTTGAGCCGCCGTAAGTAGGCCGCCTTGTCAGTGGTGTAGGCGTGTCCGATGTGCTCGTCGTCTGCGAGGGCACCCTCAAGGACCGATGCCGCGGCCGCGGGAAGTTCTGTGTGGCTCATGGCGTTCCTTCCGTGGTTACTACGTCCAATCTATACCCCTTGGGGGTATCAATCAAGGGCATGTGGCCGACGCCTCAGTTGCTAGGGGGTTCATCCCGATGCCTCGCTGCCGGGCCACGTCGCGGCGAGATCGTCCCTTAAGCGCGAGATCGTCCCTTACCCCCGGGTGCCGGGCAGGTAAGGGACGATCTCGTGGGCGGAATGCAGCCCTGGGTTACTTGGTCCGGAATTCAGGACTGGACGGCCCCGGACTCAGGACTGGGCGTCGCGCAAGGTGCGGAAGGCCAGCCAGGCCGCGGCAACCATCAGTACGGAGGCGATTCCGGCCGTGACTGTGACACCGCTGTCGAAGGCGTGGAAAGCCGACTCCAGGAGCGGGTCCGCCGTTCTGCCGGGAAGTTCGGCAGCAGTGTTGATTGCGCCGCCCAATGTTTCGCTCGCGATTTCCTGTTGCGACGCCGTGAGGTTCGCGGGCAGGTCGATGTTCTGCCGGTAGGCCGCCACCAGGATGCTGCCCAGTACCGCGGTGCCGAAGACCGAGCCCACTTCGTAGGCCGTTTCGGAAACCGCCGACGCCGCACCGGCCTTGGCCGCCGGGACGCTGGAGAGGATCAGGTCGTTGGAGAGCGTCTCCGAAGCTCCCACTCCCGCCCCAAGTACGGCAAAGGCCAGCATGAGGTTTCCGGCCGAAGCGCCGGGGGTTGCGGCCACCATCCAGTAGGCCGTGGCAGAGAGCAGCAGGGCGACGGAAACCACCAGGTGCGGTCGGATCCGGCGCACCAGCGGCACCACCAGCAGGCCGGCAGTGATGGTGATCGCCAGGCCGGGCAGCAGCACCAGCCCGGCATCCAGCGGGCTCAGCCCGAGGACCAGCTGGAGGTGCTGCGACACGAAGTACAGGAAGCCGACCAGCGAGAACACCGCCAGCAGGTTGACCAGCACCGCACCGGTGAAGGGCCGGACCGTGAAAAGCCGTACGTCCAGCATCGGCTGGTCGCGGCGAAGCTGACGCCGGGTGAACAGCCAGCCGGCAGTCAGTCCGAGTGCGGCAATGCCCAGGGTGGCCATGAGGTTGCCGCCGTTGGCGAGGTTCTTGATGGCGTAGACCACCGGCAGCATCGTCGCGATGGAGAGGAAAATGCTCCAAATATCGACGGCGCCCGGTGCCGGATCCTTGGACTCCGGCACAAAGAGCGGGGTCAGGATGAGCATCAGCACCAGCACCGGCACGGCCAGCAGGAACACGGAGCCCCACCAGAAGTGCTCGAGCAGCAGTCCGCCCAGTATCGGGCCCAGCGCGGCACCGGCGGAGAAGCCGGCGGCCCAGACCGCGATGGCCAGACGGCGCTGCCCGCGGTCAGTGAAGATGTTGCGGATCAAGGAAAGCGTGGCCGGCATCAGCATGGCGCCGAAGACGCCCAAGCCGGCACGCGCGGCCACCAGCACCTCGGCGCTGGGCGCGAAGGCCGCCAGCGCCGAGAAGACGGCAAAGCCCACGGCGCCCGTGATGAGCATTCGCCTGCGGCCGAACCGGTCGCCCAGGCTCCCCATGGCGACCAGCAGGCCAGCCAGTACCAGCGGATAGATGTCGATGATCCAAAGCAGGGTGGTCCCGCTGGTGTTGAACTCCAGCGAGATGGCAGGCAGGGCAAAGCTCAGCACCGTATTGTCGACGGCGACCAACAGCACCGGCAGCATGAGCGCTGCCAGGGCGGTCCATTCTTTGCGGCCGGCACGTTGGGTGATGGTGAGCATAGTGCACCTCCTGGAAAATTGCGGGGATACATTAACTGTACCGGCTGGACGGTTTAGCGGCAAGTCGATCGAAAGCTAGGATGGATGGATGGCCAGCGCAAAAGACCGGATCCTCGACAGCTTTGAAGACATCCTCATCAAGGAGGGCGAACGGGCGGCGACCATGGATGCCGTTGCGGCGGCGGCAGGGGTGTCCAAGGGTGGGCTGCTCTACCACTTCCCCTCCAAGGAGGCCATGGTGGAAGGGCTCTGCGAACGGCTAGCGGCGCTGACGGCGGAAGATGCGGAGAAGATCGGCAAGGCGCCGGAAGGAGCGGCCCGCTACTACGTCCGCACCTCTTTATACGTGGACTCGCCGCTGGACCGAGCCATCGTCGCCGTGGCCCGCCTGGTGCAGCAGGGGCATCCCGCGGCCGCCCGGACCTTTGCGCATATCGAGGGGCTTTGGCTGGATGCGCTGGAAAAGGCCCTCGGCAGCCGGCCAGTCGCACAGGCCATCAAGCTGATGGGGGACGGGCTCTATTACAGCGCTACCTTTTTCGCGGCGGCCGGCGAGCCCGCCAAAGTTAGCGAAGCAGAGCTGGAAGCGCTGCTGGAGCAGGTGGACGCCCTCGTGGAACGCATCTGAGGCTGCGCGACCTACCTGCCGGCCGGGGTCAGCTCGGCACGTGAGCGTCAGGCATGGGTTTCCTCTTCCACCAGCGCGGTGGCAATGCTGTCCGAATCTTCCAGCGCGGCGAGGTAGCGTTCGGCGTCGAGCGCGGCTGCGCAGCCGGTACCCGCGGCCGTGATGGCCTGCCGGTACCGGTGGTCCACGGCGTCGCCGCACGCGAAGACGCCCCGCTGGCTGGTCACGGTGGTGGGGGAATCCACCTTGATATAGCCCTCCGCATCCAGGTCGATCTGGCCCTTGACCAGTTCGGTCCGCGGCAGGTGCCCGATCGCCACGAAGATTCCCGTGGCGGCCAGCTCGCGCGTGACCCCGGTAACCCTATCCGTCAGCGTCACGCCGGAGACCTTGCCGTCGCCGTGGATGGCGGAAACGGTGCTGTTCCATGCGAAGCGGATCTTCTCGTTGTCCCGCGCCCGCTGCGCCATGATCTTCGACGCCCGCAGCGCGTCCCTACGTACGACCACGGTGACGGACTTCCCGAACCGCGTCAGGAAAAGCGCTTCCTCCATCGCCGAATCCCCGCCGCCGACAACGACGATGTCCTGGTTTCGGAAGAAGAACCCGTCGCAGGTGGCGCACCAGGACACCCCGTGGCCGGAGAACTTCTTTTCCTCCGGCAGACCGAGTTCCTTGTAAGCGGAGCCGGTGGCCAGGATGACGGCAGGTGCCTGGTAGACGTTCTCGCCGGTGGTGACCACTTCTTTAAGGTGGCCTTCGAGCGAGACGGAAGAGACGTCGTCGTACTCAATGGTGGCGCCGAATCTAGCGGCCTGCTGCTGCAGGTTCTCCATCAGCTCCGGGCCCTGGATGCCCTCGGGAAAGCCCGGGAAGTTCTCCACATCGGTGGTGTTCATCAGGGCGCCGCCCGCGGTGACGGCGCCGGCGATCACACGAGGTTCCAGCCCGGCCCGCGCGGCGTAGATCGCCGCGGTGTAGCCCGCGGGGCCGGAGCCGATAATGATGATCTTCTCGCTCATGATGTTTCTCCTTCTGGTGCCGTCGCCGCGGGCTAGCTGGCGTCCGGGTGCAGCGCGGGGAGCAGGCCGGAGACCAAGCTCTGGACGCGTGCCTTGATATCGTCGCGCAGGACGCGGGCGGCGCCAACGTCCTTGCCCGCGGGGTCCGTGAGCTCCCAGTCCTCGTACTTCCGGCCGGGGATGACTGGGACATCGACGCCGCCGCCCAAGGTGATGACCATGTTGGCGTCGTGGAGTTGCTCCGTGGTGAGCTGCTTGGTAGTGCGGCCGGAAATGTCGATTCCGTCCTCGGCCATGGCTTCCACCACGGCCGGATTGACCTCTTTTGCCGGCCGGGAACCGGCGGACCGGACATCGATCGCGCCCCTGGACAGGTGCTCCAGGTAGGCGGCGGCCATTTGCGAGCGGCCCGCGTTGTGGACGCAGACGAAGAGGACGGTGGGCTTGTGGCTGTTGGTCTCGGTCATGTCGGGTCCTTTGCTTCTGCCGGCGGTGCCTCTGGGGTGAAGAAACGTTCCGGCGCGGGCTGTATAGACCAGTGCAACAAGAACCGCGGCTACTATCAAGAGCCTTCGCCTTCCCGGCCGGTGCGAAGACCCTCCCGGCAGCCGATCTGCGCATAATGGACTTCACGCCCTCTTCGGAATCCGCCAGCAGAAAGCGACCCCATGAACCCTCAGCCAGGTAAGCCCAGCGTCCTCTTCGTCTGCTCATCGAACAGCGGCAAGTCCCCGATGGCCGCCGGCCTGATGGAAAAACTCGCCAACGGCACGGTGGACGTGCACTCGTGCGGCACCAAGCCCGGGACTGCGGTCAACCACGAATCGGCCGAGGCGCTGCTCGAAAAGGGCATCGACATCAGCGGCGGCACGCCTACGGCGGTGACCGAAGAAGCGCAGCGGGCGGCCGACGTCGTCGTTATTCTGGGCACCAATGCGCAGCTGGAAGAGGTGCCGGGCACGCGCTACGAGCGCTGGGAAATCGGCGAACCGAGCCTGCGCGACATCCACGGCATGGAACGGATGCGCCTGGTCCGCGACGAGATCGACGCCCGCGTGCACCGGCTCTACGAAGAGCTCGTCGGCGAGTAACGATCTCGGCAATCAGGCCTGCGCGGCCCCGGCGTCCTGATGCTCGTGTTCGGCCACGGCCTCCTGGGACATCCAGAGCAGTTCCCAAACATGGCCGTCGGGGTCGGCGATGGAGGCGCCGTACATGCCGGGCATGCTTTCCTTGGCCGGCAGGTAGACGCTGCCGCCGCTGGCCTGCGCCTTGGCCACCAGGTCGTCGACCTCCTCGGTGGAGGAGGCGGTGAGGCAGTTCAGGATTTCTTTCGCGTTGGAGCCCAGATGCGGGGTACTGCCCTCGGCCAGGAAGCCTGCGAAGAAGTCCTGCTTCAGGAGCATGACAAAGATGGTGTCGGAGATGACGATGCAGGAGCCCTCGTCCGAACTGAAGTCCGGGTTCAGGGTGAAGCCCAGGCCGACGTAGAAGTCCGTGGCCTTCTGCAGGTCGGAGACGGGGAGGTTGGCGAAAATCATGCGGTCCATGGCAGATCCTTATCAAGTGGATTGAATAAGTTGAGGAACTTGTGGAGCTGATTGCGTCGCAAAGCGCACAGTGTTCACCCTAAATGAGCCGGACACCTTGGTCCATAGTCCCGGCCCCGGACATGTTCACCGGTGTAGACGGGGGAAACGGACAGAACCGCGAGCTGTCAGACGGCCAGGTGCTTCGACAGGGCCGGAAGCAGGCTGGCCGCGGCGCTAACGGCGATGGCGGCCGGTTCTTTGCCGGGGAGGCCGGGAAGCCCGATCGGACAACTGATGGTGTCGATGGCGGCGGCGTCATGCCCCTCGGACTGCAGCTTCTGGCGGAACCTGGACCACTTGGCTGAGGAGCCAATGAGGCCCACCGAACCGAGGTCGGCGCGGCGCAGCGCAGCGTCGCACAACAGGAAGTCTTCGGCATGATCGTGGGTCATGATGAACACATGCGAGCCCGGCGGGAGCCCTGCCACAGTGGAATCCGGAACGGGGCTGCGCTGGAGGTGGACTTCGGCCGGCCCCGCCAGGAGGTCGGCGAGGCGCGCGGGATCAAGCTGGTCGGCCCGGCTGTCCACAAGGTGCAATTGGATGGGCAGGCGGGAAAGGATCCGGGCCAGCTCGTGGCCCACGTGCCCCATGCCGAAGATGGCAACGGTGGCACGTGCGGGAAATGGCTCAAGGAGAACACTGACTACTCCTCCACAGCACTGCTGCCCGTGCTCGGTGGCGGCATGTTCATTGAGCGGGAACGGCAGGCTCTCGGGTACCGTACTTCCTGACCGGAGCAGCGCGCGGGCCCGGTCGATGACCGTTGCCTCCAGGTTGCCGCCTCCGATGCTGCCCCAGGTGGACTCGACGCCGACCACCATCTTCGCTCCCGCCTCCCGCGGGGCATGGCCCCGCGCCTCGGTGACCGTAGCCAGGACGCTGGGCAGGCCAGCCGAGCGCAGATCCTGCAGCGCCTGCAGCCAGTCCATCTCAGCCTACTGCGGTACTAACAGAGGAAGGTGAGGATTCGTCCCCGGCCCGGGCCCCGCCGTCGTACGCCTTTGCGCTTGTCTCCCGCGCTGCCTGGATCGCCCAGAAGACCGCCTCGGGGGTGGCCGGGCTGGCCAATTCGACCGGCCGATCGCCGGCTCCGAAGGCAGCTACCGCCTGGCGCAGGGCCTCCCTGACGCTAAAGGCGAGCATGAGTGGCGGTTCCCCCACCGCCTTGGAGCCGTAGACGACGCCGCTTTCGGTGGCCTGCTCGAAGAGATGGACGTTGAACTCCTCGGGCATCTCCGAGAAGCTGGGCAGCTTGTAGGTGCTGGCCGACTGCGTCGCCAGGCGGCCCCGGTGCTCGCCGTCGGACTCGTCCCAGCGCAGTTCCTCAAGCGTCAGCCACCCGGCACCCTGGACGAAGCCGCCCTCGATCTGGCCAAGGTCGATGAGCGGCGAGAGGCTGTCGCCGACGTCGTGGACAATGTCCGTCCGCAGCTGGCGGTACGCGCCGGTGAACCCGTCCACCTCCACCTCGGAAACGGCCGCGCCGTAGGCGAAATACTTGAACGGCTCGCCTTGCATACGGGCGCTGTCCCAGTGCAGTCCCGAGGTGCGGTAGTAGCCGGCAGCCCAGAGCGGGATCCGCTGGAAGTAGGCGTCGTTCGCCAGATCGGTGAAGGCGATATCCCGGTCGTGGAAGCCGATGCCGGTCACTTTGCCGTTGGCGAACCGGACGTCGTCGGGGTGGATATTCATCTTGCGGGCCGCCACCTCTGCCAGCCGGGCGCTGATTTGCTCGCAGGCGTCCTTGATGGCCCCGCCGTTCAGATCCGCTCCCGAGCTGGCCGCCGTCGCCGACGTATTCGGCACCTTGTCCGTGCGGGTGGGCGCCAGGCGGATGAAATCCAGCGGAACTCCCAAGGCGGTGGCAGCGACCTGGCGCATCTTGGTGTGCAGACCCTGGCCCATTTCCGTGCCGCCGTGGTTGATCAGGACCGAGCCGTCCTTATATACGTGCACCAGAGCGCCCGCCTGGTTGAAGGCCGTGAGGTTGAACGAGATGCCGAACTTCACCGGAGTGATGGCGAGGGCGCGCCGGTTGTGCGGGTGCGCAGCGTTGAAGGCGTCGATATCTTCCCGCCGGCGCACGACGTCGGCACAGTCCAGCAGGGTCTGCCAGATGGCATGCAACCGCTCGGCGTGGCGCACCGGCTGGCCGTACGGCGTGGTCTGCCCTGGAACGTAGAGGTTGCGCTGCCGCAGCTCGCCCGGGTCGAGGCCCAGCACCGGAGCGGCCCTGCCCAGGACCTCCTCGATGAGGAACATGCCCTGGGGGCCGCCGAATCCGCGGAACGCAGTCTGGGAAGTCTTGTTGGTCTTCGCGATCCGGCCGTCAACGTGCACGTTGGGGATCCAGTAGGAATTGTCCACGTGGCACAGCGCGCGGGTCAGGACCGGCTCGGAGAGATCAAGACTCCACCCGCCGTCGCTCGTCAGCGTGGCCTTCAGCGCCTGGATTCGGCCATCCTGGTCGAAACCGGCCTCCCACCTGGCATGGAACGGATGGCGCTTGCCCGTCATCGTGATGTCCTGGGTGCGGTTAAGGCGCAGCCGCACCGGCCGGCCGGTGAGAACGGCGCCAAGTGCCGCGACCGCGCCGAAGCCGTGGGGCTGCATTTCCTTGCCGCCGAAACCGCCGCCCATGCGCAGGCACTGGACGGTGACATCGTGGTTGTGCCGGCCCAGCACATGCGCCACGATTTCCTGCGTCTCCGAGGGATGCTGGGTGCTGCTGTGGACGAAGATCTGTCCGCCCTCATCGAGGTACGCGAACGATGCGTGGGTCTCCAGGTAAAAGTGCTCCTGGCCGCCGTACTCGATCTCGCCGGAAAACCGGTGGGCTGCTCCCTCCAGGGCGGCATCGGCGTCGCCCCTGCTGAGGGTCGGCTGGAGGCCCTGGAAGCTCTCCGCCTCGATGGCTTCCGTGAGCGTCAACAACGCGGGGAGGGGGTCGTAGCTGACATCAACTGCCTCGGCGCCCAGCCGCGCGGCCTCGAGCGTTTCGCCCAGCACCCAGCAGACGGCATGGCCGTAGTACATGACCTCGGTGGGGAACAGCGGCTCGTCATGCTTGGTGCCGGCGTCGTTGACGCCGGGCACGTCCGCGCCGGTCAGCACCCGGACTACTCCCGGGACCTGCAGCGCGGGTTCGGTCCGCAAGGACGTCACGACGGCGTGGGCATGCGGTGCCTGGACTGGCCAGGCATGCAGCACATTCTGGCGGCCAACGATGAGGTCGTCGGTGTACAGCGCGGTTCCCGTGACGTGCAGTGCGGCGGATTCGTGCGGCACCGTCACGCCGACTACGGGGTTGACCGGGCGGTCGGCAAGGGATTTCATCGGGCTACCTCCACAGCGGATGCTGCTTCCGCATAAAACTTGAGCATCGCCTGGCCGAGCATCGCCGAGCGATAGCGGGCGCTCGCCCTCAAATCGTCGATCGGCGTGCCTTCGGCGGACATGACGGCGGCAGCAGTCTCGGCCGTTTCAGCTGTCCACGGCTGACCGACCAGCGACTGCTCGGTTATGGTTGCACGGATCGGCGTGGCCGCAACGCCGCCGATGCCTATCCGGATGGAGGATACGGTGCCGCCGTCGAGCTGCATGGCGAAAGCGACGGCGACACTCGAAATGTCGTCAAAACGGCGCTTGGCGATCTTGTAAAAGGCGGTGTTTTCCGCCAGCGGCAGCGGGATCCGCACCTCGCGCAGGAGCTCGCCGGGTTTCCTAACGCTCTGGCGGTACCCGGTGAAGTAGTCAGCCAGCGCGACTTCCCGCTCACCGCCTGTGGAGGCCAGCACGACCGACGCGTCCAGCGCCAGCAGCGCCGGCGCCGAATCACCGATCGGCGATCCCGTCGCGAGGTTGCCGCCCAGGCTTGCCGTATTGCGGATCAGCGGAGAGGCGAACTGGGGGAAGAGCTGGCTCAACAGCGGCACACGCTCCGCGAGCCCGCGTTCGATCTCGGTGAGGCTCAGCGCCGCCCCGATGCTGATCCGGTCGCTGCCTGCTTCCAGCGTCCGCAGCGGCTCCAGTCGGTCGATGGCAATGGTCAGCGGCGGCCGCGTGTGCCGAAGGTTCACCTCCACCCCGAGGTCGGTGGCGCCGGCGACCAGCTTGGCCTCCGGATTCTGTTCGAGCAGGTTGAACAGCTCCTCCATGCCCGCAGGCCGGACGAAGCGGGCGCCGTCGACAATTTTCTCGGTAGGTCGAGCGGCAGGGGCAGGTCCACCCTGCCGGACAAGCAGCGGGTCGGATCCATCGGGGGAGCCGAGCGAGTACGCCGCATCGCGGATCGGCCGGTAGCCGGTGCAGCGGCACAGATTGCCGCTCAGGGCGTGCAGGTCAAAGCCGTTGGGCCCGCTTTCATGGTCGGTCGCATGTTCCTCGCCGGCCACCGCAGTCCCGGTCTGCGCCGCACCGGAATCGGCCGTCTTCCGCTCCGGGCGGTAGTACTCGGCAGCCATGGAGCAGATGAACCCCGGTGTGCAGTAGCCGCACTGCGCTCCGCCGCGGTCCGCCATCTCGCGCTGAACGGGGTGCAGTGACTCCTCGGCGCAGGGCCCCGGTGCGGTACCGAGGCCCTCTGCGGTCACGATTTCCTGTCCGTCGAACGCCAAGGCAGGAGGCAGGCACGCGTTGATTGAGGTCCAGCGGCTTCGGTCGGCACCGTCCGGGCGGGCCACGAGGACGGCGCACGCACCGCACTCACCTTCGGCGCAGCCTTCCTTCGCCCCGGTCAGGCCCTCTGTTCTTAACCAGTCGAGCAACCGGGTATGCGGACCGGCCCCGTCGCAATCGTGCAGTTGACCGTTGACCGTTATCTGGCTATCGCCCATGCCTCAATCTCCTCAGCGCCCTCGCGAGACGTGCCTTGAGAATCATCCTGTGACTCACACCATACTGCGCCACGCGTAGGTGTAAATCCAAGAACGACGGCGGGACCTGCTGTTCCGTTGTTATCGTCGCCGACTCGTTGGGTTGCACCCAGGGGGCCGCCGAGCGACCCTTCCGCCGTCGTGCATCTGCAAAAAAGCCGATAGAGGAGGCTCATTCATTATGTGATGTTGATCATAGGAAGTCGGTTGTATTTGTAGTCCGGGACCGCGACCCGGGCGGCCGTTCAATAGCGCGGAGTATTTCGTTTAAGCAGGAATGTTGCCGGCCGCACATCAAGATGGCGCGCATCACTCAATTGCGCAGGGCTGGCGCAAAAATACGTCACAGAAGATTTGCCTAATGGAAATTCCTGACGGTACGGTACCAAACTAACCAGCCCGAGAAGGAGTCGCCCTGACTTCTCCTGGCAGGATCGACCGGCACTGAGCCGGGATCTGCGGCTGGTAGGGGGCTCCCGGCAATGCGCAGGACAGTGCGCAAACGCGTAGGACAGTGCGCGCCGGTCAGATATGACAAGCCCCGCCCCACAGACCACTTTTCCCCACTCCCCAGGAGAAAACACCCATGTCAACCATGCAGGAAACACCTCCCACGATGACAGCGTCGGCTCCCGCTGCGGACTCCATAGAGATGCGCCAGACGGCACTCCCACGGCGTGCCCGCCCGCTGGCGATACTGCGGATCCTGCTGGGGTCGGTCTTTCTTTGGGCCTTCTTCGACAAGACCTTCGGCCTCGGTTTCGCCACAGCACCCGAGAAGGCCTGGATCGCGGGCGGTTCACCCACCGCCGGCTACTTAGGCAGCGTGGAAGGTTCGTTCGCCGGACTGTTCCAGTCGCTGGCTGGCGCGCCGGTTGTGGACTGGGCCTTCATGCTTGGGCTGCTGGCCGTTGGTGCGGCGCTGGTTCTTGGCATCGCGCTCCGCGCAGCCGCTGTCGGCGGCACCGCCCTCATGATCCTGATGTGGCTGTCGTCGCTGCCGCTTAAGTCCAATCCGGTCATCGACGAGCACATCGTCTACGCGGCTGCAATGGTCGTCCTGGCCGCAACACACGCCGGCAACACGTTTGGCCTGGGCCGCCAGTGGTCAGCCCTGACCTCGTCCCCGTCCCTGCGCTGGTTGCGCTAACTGCTGGCGCATATCTTGCAAGATGTAGCTGGGTCCGTCGACCCAGCTACATCCTTCAGTAGCTCGTTCCCTGGATGACCTTGTACCCGCCGCTGTCCGCACTTACGGTGGAACCAGACGACAACGGAGGGCTTGACATGACTGAGAAGAGCATTGAACAGTGGTGGCCGGAGCTGCACACGGCAACCAAACAGTGGTTCCGGCAGAACCTGCGGGCCGAGAGCATTGAGTCGGATGTCGCCCTCGAGGTTTATGACGCCGGCGGCCCGGATCTGAAGGACACAACGCTAGCGCCGAAGGACTGGGACTTTATTGAGACGCAGTCCGAATTCGTCGACTAGGACCGCAAAAAAACTGACGGTCGCGGAAGCGTCAACCGGATTTCCGGTTGGCGCTTCCTGCCGTTCATGCGGGTGCCGCAGGATGGAACTATGACCCAGGGCTACAGCGCGGACTTTCTGCTGACCACCGTTGAACTTCCCCGTCCCGCAACCGCAGTGAAGGTGCTGGACTACACGCATTTCACGATCTGCCTCAACACGCAGCAACGGCTCGCCGAGCTGGCCGCAGTGAACATCGACGGCGACCAGCTCCAGGACTTGCCACGGGAAGACCACTGGCGGCTGGATCCCAGGCTGGCCGCGGAGCTGCAGGCCGGTGAAGAGCTGTACCGCGGAAACGACCTGGACCGCGGGCACCTGGTGCGGCGGCTGGACCCGGTGTGGGGCAGCCGGGCCGAGGCTGCCAAGGCCAACACCGAGACCTTTTTCTATACGAATGCGGCACCGCAAGTGAATACCTTCAACCAGTCCAAGGAGCTGTGGCTGGGGCTGGAGGACTACCTCTTGGACCACGCGGACAATTACGACACCCGGCTCAGTGTCTTTACCGGTCCGGTCTTCGACAGTGCGGATCCGCAGTACCGGGGTTTTTCGATCCCACTGCTGTTCTGGAAAGTAGCAGCCTGGCGTGCAGCCGAAGGAATTGCGAGCACGGCCTACATCCTGGACCAGTCTCCCTTGCTGGACGAGCTCGAACTGGAACGGCAGACCACGGCCGCCACGGCAGCGGGCGAGATTCCGCCGCTCGGGCCGTACCGGACCTTCCAGGTTCCCGTGCAGGACGTCCAGTCCCTTACCGGAATCGGGCTGGAGCAGCTTGTTGCAGCCGACCGGTTCACCCCTCGGGGGCATGAGCGTGATGGACGCCCGCGGTGGCTCCTGTTGGAAAAGCCGGAGCAGATGCGGTTGAAGCCCGGGGCCGAATAGCGGACGGTCCGGGGCGCTAGGCCAGCAGCCAGGCTGCGATGATGAGGGCCGGCACCGCCAGCGCCGAGGACAGCAGCACTACGTCGCGTGCCACGGTGATGCCGCGGCCGTAGCGGCTGGCGAAGAGGAAGACGTTCTGCGCCGAAGGCAGGGCCGCCATGATGACCGCCCCGAAGACGAGTTCCGCATCCAGCCGGAACAGGAACGTGGCCACCAGGTACGTGAGCAGCGGCATCACGGCTGATTTGAGGGCCGTGGCGACGATGACCTCGGTGCGGCCCTCGCTCACCTTCAGCGGGCGGCTGCCGCGCAGCGACATGCCGAAAGCCATCAGCACCAGCGGAACGGCCGCACCGCCCAGCAGCATCAGCGGCTCCCAGACCACTTCGGGAAGTTCGACGCCGGTCCAAGCCACGGCCACGCCCAGAAACGATGCGATGATCATCGGATTGCGGAACGGCTGCGTCACGATGTTTTTCAGCGACGGCTTGCGCCCGGAGGAGAGGTCCAGGATGGTCAGGTATGCCGGCGCCAGCAACAGCAGCTGGATCAGCAGCACCGGTGCCACCGGCGTCGCGTTCCCCAAAGCGTAGAGGGCGATCGGAATGCCGATGTTGTTCGCGTTGACGTACGAGCTGGCCATGGCTCCCACCGCGGTTTCGGCGGCAGGACGGCGGAACCAGATCCGGCTCAGCAGCACATAAAGCCCCGCCGTCGCCAGCGCGGTGATCAGGGCAATCGGCACGTAGGCGGAGAAGACCGCCTCCAGATCCGCCTGGGCGAGCACGGTAAACAGCAGCGCCGGGTTGGTAATGAAGAAGGCGGTCTGGGTCAGCGCCTGTCCGGCGTGCGGGCCGCCGATCTGGAAGCGGGCGGCAATGTAGCCAACCACAATGACGGCGCCGACTATGGCGAAACCAATCAGGACGCCGACCAACACATACCTCCGTATTTCAGGCAAAAAGGGTCCGGCCCCGCCGCCTGGGACAGCGGGGCCGGACCCTTCGACTTTACTAGTGGACCAGCTTGCCTACCGCACCAGTGCCGGCCGCTTCGGATTGAACTCCCAGCCAGGCACCAGGTACTGCATGGCGGCGGCGTCGTCCCGGGCGCCAAGCCCGTGTTCGAGGTAGACCTGGTGCGCGGCCTCAAGCGCCTGCCGGTCCAGCTCGACGCCGAGGCCCGGACGCGCCGGAACCTCGATGTAGCCGCCCTTGATCTGCAGCGGGTCCGTGGTCAGCCCCTGGCCGTCCTGCCAGATCCAGTGCGTGTCCAACGCAGTGATCTTGCCCGGTGCGGCGGCGCCAACTTGGGTAAACATGGCCAGCGAAATGTCGAAGTGGTTGTTCGAGTGCGAACCCCAGGTGAGGCCGAAGTCGTTGCACAGCTGCGCCACCCGGACCGAGCCCTGCATGGTCCAGAAATGCGGGTCCGCCAGCGGAATATCGACGGCGTTCGTCCGGATGGCGTGGGCCATCTGCCGCCAGTCCGTGGCAATCATGTTGGTGGCCGTCGGCAGGCCGGTGGCCCGCCGGAACTCCGCCATGGTTTCGCGGCCGGAGTACGTGCCCTCCGGGCCACACGGATCCTCGGCGTAAGCCAGGACGTTGCCCAGCCCGCTGCAGAGCTCGATGGCTTCCTGCAGCAGCCAGCCGCCGTTGGGATCAAGCGTGATCCGGGCTTCCGGGAAACGCTTGGCCAGCGCGGTCACCGCGGCGACCTCTTCCTTGCCCGAGAGTACGCCGCCCTTGAGTTTGAAGTCCTGGAACCCGTAGCGCTGCTGGGCGGCTTCGGCCAGGGCAACAATCGCCTCCGGCGTCATGGCCTCCTCGCGGCGCAGCCGTTCCCAATCGTCGGCAGGGTTGTCCTCGGCCAGATACGGCAGGTCGGTCTTCTTGCGGTCCGCAACGTAGAACAGGTAGCCAAGCATCTGGACCTTGTCCCGCTGCTGGCCTTCGCCGAGGAGCTCGGCCACCGGCACGCCCAGGTGCTGACCCATCAG
Source organism: Arthrobacter sp. Soil_C_60 (assembly GCF_057656375.1). Taxonomy (NCBI): domain Bacteria; kingdom Bacillati; phylum Actinomycetota; class Actinomycetes; order Micrococcales; family Micrococcaceae; genus Arthrobacter; species Arthrobacter sp. Soil_C_60. The sequence continues at coordinate 262,479 of NZ_JBDGKM010000005.1, forward strand.
GTCCAGCAGCCCGGATTCCAATGCGGTGACGGCGTGGATGGTGGTCCTCAGATCGAAGGTCTGGGCGCCGCGTCCACCCGCATCCCGGTCGGCGAAAGCGACGGAGACCTTGCGCAGGAGCTGCCGGTACAGCGAGATCGGCTGGCCGACGAGGATGCTGCTGGCTTCCTCGATCGTGCTGCGGATGGCTTCGCCGCCGGGCACTTCACCTAAGCCGGTATTGCCGTTGCTGTCGGTGATGATGGCGATGTTCCGCGTGAAGAACGGGCCGTGGGCACCGCTGAGGTTCAGCAGCATGCTGTCGTGGCCGGCAACCGGGACGGCTTCGACCGAGACGATCGTGGGGGTGTTGCTTGCCATGCGCTAGTCCTTCGGGGTTTCTACGCTGCCGTCGAGGCGGCGGTTCAGTTTCCACGGGTTGTTGTCCTGCAGCGGTTCCGGCAGGAGTTCGGCCGGAACGTTCTGGTAGCTGACCGGGCGCTGGAAGCGGTGGATGGCCAGGCTGCCCACGGATGTGGACCGTGAGTCGGACGTTGCCGGGAACGGCCCGCCGTGGACCATGGCGTGTCCAACTTCGACGCCGGTGGGCCAGCCGTTGAAGAGGATTCGGCCCACCCTGCGCTCCAGTACGGGGAGCAGCTCGCGGGCCGCTGCCTCGTCGCCCGGTGCGTAATGGACGGTCGCGGTGAGCTGCCCCTGGAGGTTCTCGGTGGCGGTGGCGAGCTCGGCCGCGTCCGAGTAGCGCACGAAGAGCCCGGCCGCGCCGAAGACTTCCTCCTGCAGCCGCGGGGAGGCCGCGAAGTTCTCCGCAGTGGTGCTGAACAGCCGTGGTGCCGGGGCGTTCTCGGTGGCGCCCGGAGTGCCCTCGGCGACCTGCTCCACGCCGTCGGCCGCTGCCAGTTCCTT
>NZ_JBDGKM010000006.1:0-242925 GCF_057656375.1 Arthrobacter sp. Soil_C_60
GACACACCGCTACGCGGGCATTATCCAATGATTCTTCGATAGCAGCTACGCGGGCATCTTTGATGAGTCAACGCGGGCCCTGTGCGGGGGCTTCGCTGAGTGGGAGTATAGGAACATGAGTGGGACATATCAGGTAGTCATGGGCGAACGCGGCCGCCTGGTAGTGCCGGCTGAGCTGCGCGAGCGCCTCCACCTTGGGGCTGGAACGGTGCTAATTCTGCTCGAGACTCCCCAAGGAGTGGTTTTAGCCACGCGCGAACAGATCAAACGACTCGTGCGGGGCGAACTTGAGAGCACCGATATCGTCGGCGAACTGCTTGCGGATCGGCGGCGACAGGCGGCGGCCGAAGATGCTGCATGAATCTCTTTGATGCCTCCGCGTTACTGAGTTTTCTTGCCGCGGCAGACGGCGCCGACATTGTCGAGGAGCAATTGGTCAAAGGCGGAGCCTGCAGCGCCGTCAATTGGTCGGAAACCGCGCAAAAACTGCTCTCGCGAGGCAAAGACTGGGAGCTGTCGCGTCGCTTGCTTTTGAGCTACGGCCTCGTGATTGAGCCGGTCCACGCATCCGACGCCGAACAAGCCGCCCGTCTTTGGCGCCGGGGCAGCGGCCTGTCTCTTGCGGATCGTCTCTGTCTCGCTACAGCCGAACGACTTGATGCCCTCGTCTGGACCGCCGATACGGCGTGGGGCGCGGAGGGAAGAATCAGGCAAATCAGGTAGGACCGCCTCAACAGAACGCGCGGCATCCGCAGTTTAACGAACGGGATTCATTTTGCTCTTGTGTTGGGCGGCTCACACCTGCATAATAAATGAATCAAATTCATTTGATGTGACCCGCATCCCACGGAAGTGTTTCTCCCAATGATTGAACTGACTCAACTGGATCCGCCTGTCTCGTTTGCCCGTACCGAGCGGAGCGACCGCACTCCGCTGCGCGTCGGCCTGGTCCAACACCGCTGGCATGCCGACCCGGAGCAGACAAAAGCCGAGCTCGCCGAAGGGATCGCGCGTGCGGCAGCCCTCGGCGCCGCCGTCGTTTTCCTGCCTGAACTCACGCTGTCCAAATACCCCGCTGACAAGTTGCCCGAAGGCCGTGCCGCGGAACTGGCCGAAGACCTCCTGACCGGCCCCACCTTCACCTTCGCCGCCGAGGCCGCCCGCGCCAACAACGTGTGCGTGCACGCCTCGCTGTACCAGCGCGCCGATGACCCGGCCGACGAGCTCGGCCTGAACACCGCCATCCTGGTCTCGCCACAGGGTGAGCTGCTGGCCACCACCCACAAACTCCACATTCCGGTCACGGCCGGCTACTACGAAGACAAGTATTTCCGCCAGGGGCCCGCCGGCGAGGACGCCTACACAGTGCACGAGCCGGCGGAACTGGACGGTCTCCGGCTGGGCATGCCAACCTGCTGGGACGAGTGGTTCCCCGAACTCGCGCGGATGTACTCCCTCGGCGGCGCGGAACTCTTGGTCTACCCCACGGCCATCGGCTCGGAGCCGGACCACCCGGACTTCGACACCCAGCCGCTCTGGCAGCAGGTCATCGTGGGCAACGGGATCGCCAACGGCCTGTTCATGGTGGCCCCGAACCGCTGGGGCAACGAGGGCACCAACACCTTCTACGGCTCCTCCTTCATCTCCGATCCCTACGGCCGCATTCTGGTGCAGGCTCCGCGGGACGAGTCGGCGGTACTGGTGGCGGACCTGGACCTGGACCAGCGCAAGGACTGGCTGACACTCTTCCCGTTCCTGACCACCCGCCGCCCGGACACCTACGCCCGGCTGACGGACCCGGTCCGCGCGGACCAGCCCTTCGGCTCGACTTCGGCGCAGCCGGCAGCAGGATCCGTGGCAGCAGCCACTGCAAGAACGGTGGCCTGACCATGGCCTGGAAGATGCCCGCCGAAACGGCCGAACAGTCCCGCATCTGGATGGCTTTCCCGCCCGGCGGCTACACACTGGGCGACACCGAGGAGCAGGCCCATGCCGCCCGCTCCACCTGGGCGGCCGTTGCCAACGCCACCGCCGAATTCGAACCGGTCACCATGGTGGTGGACCCGGCCGACATCGCCACCGCGCGGGACTACCTCTCCCCGGCAGTCGAAACGGTCTCGGCCCCGCTGAACGACGCGTGGATGCGGGACATCGGCCCCACCTTCGTCACGAACGACGACGGCGGGCTGGCTGCGGTCGACTGGGTGTTCAATGGCTGGGGCCAGCAGGACTGGGCCAGCTGGGACAAGGACGAAAAGATTGCCGCCCGTGTGGCCGAACTTGCCGGCGTCGAACGTATTGCCTCCGCGCTGGTCAACGAGGGCGGCGGGATCCAGGTGGACGGCGAAGGCACCGTCCTGGTCACCGAGACCGTCCAGCTGGACCCGGGCCGGAATCCCGGGGCCACCAAGGCGCAGATCGAGGCCGAACTCGCTCGTACCATCGGCGCCACCAAGGTCATCTGGCTGCCGCGCGGACTGACCCGCGATTCGCAGCGCTACGGCACGCGCGGGCATGTGGACATTGTGGCCGCGATCCCCTCCCCCGGGACGCTGCTGGTCCACGCCCAGAACAACCCGGAGCATCCGGACTATGAGGTCAGCCGCGAGATCATCGCTTTCCTCCACGGCACCACCGACGCCGCCGGCCGGAACTGGAACATCGTCGAGGTGCCCGCGCCGGAAACGCTGCGGGACGACGAGGGCTTCGTGGACTACAGCTACATCAACCACCTGGTGGTCAACGGCGGCGTCATTGCCTGCACCTTCGCGGACCCGTCGGATGAAAAGGCGCTGGCCATTCTCGCCGACGTCTATCCCGGCCGCCGCGTTGTCGGCGTGGATGCCCGCGAACTCTTTGCCCGCGGCGGCGGCATCCACTGCATCACGCAGCAGCAGCCCCGCACCTCCCGAAAGGCCATGACATGAGCCAGACAACACGCACCGCCCCGGCGGCCCGGACCGGCAAGGGGCTCGCCAGCGGACAGCTCGGCCTGCTCGCCGTCGTCGTTATTGGTATTTCCACCATCGCCCCGGCCTACGTGCTGACCTCCACGCTGGGTCCCACCGTGCAGGCCATCGGCACCTATCTGCCGGCCATCTTCATTGTTGGCTTCGTCCCGATGTTCCTGGTGGCGCTGGGCTACCGCGAGCTGAATGCGGACTCGCCGGACAGCGGCACCACGTTCACCTGGGTAACCAAGGCATTCGGACCGTTTGTGGGCTGGATGGGCGGCTGGGGGCTGCTCGCCGCGAACATCATTGTGCTCTCTAACCTGGCCGGCGTTGCGGTGGACTTCTTCTACCTCTTCCTCTCCCAGCTCACCGGTTCCCAGGCCATTGCCGATCTGGCCGCGAACAAGGTAGTCAACGTGCTGACCTGCCTGGTGTTTGTGGCGCTGGCGGTGTGGGTTTCGTGCCGCGGCATGAAGACCACCAAGACCGTGCAGTACGTGCTGGTGATCTTCCAGCTGGGCGTGCTGGCCTGGTTTGTGCTCGGCGCGCTGGCCAAGATCGGCACTGTCCCGGAGGCGCAGCCGCTGGCGTTCGACTGGGAGTGGTTCAACCCGTTCGGCATTGAGAGCTTCTCCGCCTTCGCCGCTGGCCTGTCGCTGTCTATCTTCGCCTTCTGGGGCTGGGACGTCTGCCTGACCATGAACGAGGAAACCACCAACGGCAAGCGGACTTCCGGCATCGCCGCCGCGGTTACCGCCGTCGCCGTTCTGGTCATCTACCTGCTGGGCTCCGTTGCGACCATCATGTTCGCCGGCATCGGGGACACCGGACTGGGGCTGAACAATCCGGACATCTCCGAGAACGTCTTCACGGCCATCGCCGGCCCGGTGATGGGACCCTTCGCTATCCTGCTCTCGCTGGCCGTGCTCTCCAGCTGCGCGTCCTCGCTGCAGTCCACCATGATCTCCCCCGCCCGCAGCCTGCTGGCCATGGGCTACTACAAGGCCCTGCCGGAGCGGTTCGCGAGGATCAACCCGCGTTTCCAGTCGCCGGTGTACGCCACCGTGGTGGCCGGTGCCGTATCGGCGGGCTTTTACACGCTGATGCGCTTTGTCAGCGACAACGTCCTCAACGACACGATCATGGCGCTGGGCCTGATGATCTGCTTCTACTACGGACTGACCGCGCTGGCCTGCGTCTGGTATTTCCGCCGGACCGCGTTCGTGAACGTGCGCAGCTTCCTGTTCCGGTTCCTGTTCCCGCTGCTCGGCGGCCTCGCCCTGGTGGTCGTCTTCCTCCAGACGGCGGTGGACAGCTGGGATCCGGCGTTCGGCAGCGGCTCGGAGGTCTTCGGGATCGGGCTGGTGTTCATCATCGGCGTGGGCATCATCGCGCTGGGCCTGGTGGCGATGCTGCTGTTCTACCGGCGGAACCCAGGATTCTTCCGCGGCGAGACGCTTGAGCAGGATTCGCCGGCCCTGGTGGTGCCGGAGTAGTTCCTGCGCACTCACCTCGATAAAAGGGTGCTGCCGCAATCTGCGGCAGCACCCTTTGCTGTACCTGTACCTAGGCCCGGGGCTTAGGCTCCGGGCTTAGGGGTAGAGGCCGCGGGTGAGGTGGGCTTCCGCCACGCGCTCAACAGCGGTCACGGTTGCCGCCTCGCGCAGGCTCAGGCCGCGCCGGGCCGCAACGGCCAGCACGTTCTCCCACGCGGCGAGCATGCGCTGTTCCAGCCGCTCCTCGACCTCGGCCGCGGTCCACCAGTAGGCCTGGTTGCCCTGCACCCACTCGAAGTAGGACACGATCACGCCACCGGCATTCGCGAGGATATCGGGCACTACCAGCACGCCGTTCTCGCGGAAAACAGCATCCGCGGCAGCCGTGGTGGGTCCGTTGGCGCCTTCCACGATGACCTTTGCCCGTACCCGGCCGGCATTCCCGCCATGCAGGACACCTTCGACGGCGGCCGGCACGAGCAGGTCGACCTCCAGTTCGAGCAGTTCTTCGGAGCCGACGGCCTCAGAGCCCTTGAATCCGACCACGCTGCCCGTTTCGCGGACATGCTCGGTAAGCGCCTTGATCTCCAGCCCGGCTGCGTTGTAGATCGCGCCGTACTGGTCTCCAACAGCGACGACGGCGACGCCGGCTTCGGCGAGGAATTCCGCGGCACCGGCACCAACCTTGCCGAAGCCTTGCACGGCGGCGGTACTCCCGACTGGGGCGATGCCAGCCTGCCGGAGGGCGGCCAAGGCAACGTGGACCACACCGCGGGAGGTCGCGCTGGCCCGGCCAAGGGAGCCGCCCACGCTGACAGGCTTGCCGGTCACCACGCCGGGCACCGTGTAGCCGACATTGACGGAGTAGGTGTCCATCATCCACGCCATGGTCTGTTCGTCGGTTCCGATGTCCGGAGCCGGAATGTCCTTTTCGGGGCCGATCACCGGCAGGATCTCGCTGGTGTACCGGCGCGTCACGCGCTCAAGTTCCTGCTGCGAGTAGTTGCGCGGATCAATCGTGATCCCGCCCTTGGCCCCGCCGTAGGGCACGTCAAGGAGGGCGCATTTCCAGGTCATCCACATCGCCAGCGCCCGGACCTCGTCAAGCGAAACCTCCGGGCTGTAGCGCAGACCGCCCTTGGCCGGCCCGCGGGAGAAGTTGTGCTGGACGCGGTAACCGGTGAGGATTTCCACGCTGCCATCGTCCCTGCGCAACGGGATGCTGACAGAGAGCTCGCGGCGCGGCCGGGCCAGCATCTGGTGCAGCCCGGAGCTGTAGCCGAGGGTGCGGACGGCCGAGGCCAGCTGGCTTTGTGCGCTCTCCCAAGGGCCCGCGTCTGTGCCGGCGGCGGCCGGGTCCTGGCCGGAATTGCTTGAGGGGTGCGGTGATAAAACAGTTGTCGTCATTGACGTTCGATCCTTATTTATCTGGATGGCGGATAGCTGCCTTCCTGAGGCTATAAGGACGAACGGGGAACGTCAGTGGGCGAGTGCACAGCAGCCCGCCTCGTTGTTGTGGCCAACTACAGCGCGCCTGACCGCCTGCGAGCCGCCCGGATCTGCGCCGTGCCATTGCAGCCGGCCGGTAGGGCTCATAGGGTGGAAAGACCCCCAAGCGAAGGAGCGACCATGTCTACCCCACGCGAAGAAAACTCCCCCAACCTCGACGACGTCATAGACCCGCAGGAAGACGCGCTGCCGCAGTCGACACGGACCGGCCACGGCAAAATGCCCGAAACCGTGGACGACGACGATCTGCAGGCCGCCGCTGAACAGGAGCGCGTGGCCGCGGGGCTGCAGGACTACGCGCCGGGCCAGGTGCCGCCGGCAGCAGATCCGCTGCCTGAGGAAGCCTCCGATGAGGCCGACCGTGCCCAGCGCGGGCTGAGGGACGATCCCGGCACCGACGTATAAGCAAGCCCAGGCTTGGCGGCGGTCTTTACCGCCGTCGGGCGCTGGCGCACTGCACGCAGAACCGCGCTTCCGGCCGGACTTCGAGCCGCTCGCGCGGTATCTCGCGCCCGCAGTTCTCGCACGTGCCGTAGGTGCCCTTCTCGAGGCGGTCCTCGGCTTCCAGCAGTTCGGCGAGCGACTTCTCGGTGCCGTCGAGCAGCGCGACCTCGCGGGCACGTTCGAGCGTGAGCGTGGAACCCTCCGGGTCGTGCTCGTCGTCGGCCGGAATATCGTGCGCGGCCAGTGTCGCCTCGTGAATGTCAGCCGTCAGCCGCTCGATCTGCAGGCGGGCCTCGGCGATCTTCTCCTCCAGCAACTGCCGGTACATTCCTTTATCCGCCGTGGCTGCCGTGGACCCTACATCCAGCGCATCGCTCATGACGCCACCATCCTCTCGGAGTTATGAGAGCATCATAGTCCCCTCCGGCGCCGTTATATCCGTCTTGCGGCCCCTCTGTTATGCGATCGTTCCGCAACTGTCACCCGCCCCTCCCCTTGACCGTTTCCGGCTCGGTACCGCACGCTGAGGTGAGGGCCCGGCGGCGCCGCTGCCCGGGCAAAAATCGCTCGATTACGGGGTGCGGACTGACATGGCGGAGCGGCAGATCCAGACCGATGTCCTGGTGGTCGGCGCGGGACCGACCGGACTGATGCTGGCCAACTGGCTGGCCAAGCTAGGCGTGCCCATGCTGGTGGCCGACGGCAAATCGGAGCCCACGCGGGAGTCCCGCGCCCTGGGCCTGCAGGCCAGAAGCATGGAGATCTACGACCAGCTCGGCGTGATCGACAAGGTTCTCGCCGAGGGCACCGTCGCACAGAAGCTGGTCTTCGGCTACGAAGCGCGCGAGCTGGGACGGGTTCCCATCGGGCGCCTGGGCCGCGGCGTGACACCGTATCCCGGCATCACCTTCCTGGAGCAAAGCCGGAACGAGCAGCTCCTGGTGGACAATCTCAAGGCGCTCGGCTCCGATGTGTTCTGGCAGCACCGGCTGACTGCCCTGGACGTGGACCTGTCCGACCCGCTGCCGGTGACGGCAACGCTGGCGACCGACGACGGCGTGGTGCGGATCCGCGCACGGTACTGCGTGGGTTCCGACGGCGGTTCCTCCACGGTGCGTTCGGTGCGCGGCATCGCGTTCGAAGGAGTCACCAACGCGCACACTTTCTACGTCTCGGATGCGACCGAGGTCCGGGGGCTCGCCCTTGATGCCGTCAACATCCGGCCGGGCACTGAGGACTTCCTGCTCGGCTTTCCGATGGGCGGCGACTCCGACGTGCGGCTGATCGGTACGGTGCGGAACTCCGACATCGCCGGCGACGAACTCTCCGAGGACACGGTGCGCCGGCGCCTGCAGCGGATCTACTCCGTCAGCTATGGACCGTCCCGCTGGTACTCCACCTACAAGGTGCACCACCGCACCGCGGCAGTCTTCCGCGATGGGCCGGTGTTCCTGGCCGGCGACGCCGCGCACGTACACTCCCCCGTTGGCGCCCAGGGAATGAACACCGGGTTGCAGGATGCACACAACCTTGCCTTCAAACTCGCAGACGTATTGCAGGGCCGGGCGTCAGAACGCTACCTCGACCGCTACGAGGCCGAACGGCGTCCCGTTGCGCGCCGGCTGATCTCGACTACGGACCGGCTGTTCGGCATCATCACCTCGGCCCGTCCGGTGCCCCGGACCCTCCGCAGGCTGATCCTTCCCGTGCTCGCACCGGTGGCGACGAACATCCTGCCCCGGCTCAGGGGTGCTCCGCGCCTGTTCGAGTACGTGTCCCAGGTGCGGATCCACTACTGGATGAGCGATGAAGCCAAGCAGGCAGCCAAGGGCCGCCGCGGCAAGGTGGACGGGCGCCGGCTGCCGTACACCGGTTCAAACTTCGAGACGCTCCGCTCGCTCACCTGGCAGGTCCACGCCTACGGCGGGATCGACGACGTCGCCGTCCACCACGTCCGCTCCGCGCTGGGTCTGGACGTCCAGGTCCTGCCGCTGAACGGCAATACGAAGCTGCAGCCGGGGTATTTCTACCTGGTCCGGCCCGACGGTTTTGTCGCGGCGGAGTCCCTGCCGGTCAGCGCCGTCTCGACGTTCTCCGCCGCGATGGCACGGTGAGCCCGAGGCGGCCAGTGCCTTTTCGGCTAGAGCGGGAGGCATTGCTTCCATGGCCTGCCGCATCGGAGGGAGGACCGGCAGATGCTCAGGACTTGGCAGGTCGCACCGGATGCTCACTGACGATCGAGAGCCGGTTGAAGGCATTCATGGTCAGCGTGATCCAGCTGACGGCGGAGAGCTGGTCCTCGGTGAGGCATTTGCGCGCAAAGGCGTAGGCCCGGTCCTGGCTCTCATGGTCCGGCAGTTCGGTCAGCGATTCGGCGAGGGCCAGGGCGCCCTGTTCCTGGGCGGTGAACAGCTGGGTATCCCGCCACGCCGGCAGGACCACGATCCGCTGGATGGTTTCCCCGTTGGCCAAGGCATCCGTGACGTGCATGTTCAGGCAGTAGGCACACCCGTTAATCTGGGAGACCCGGATGTTGATCAGTTCGGTGACCGTGCGGTCGATCCCGGCTGCATCCGCGGCTTCGCGAACCTTGAGGCCCAGACCGTTCAGCGCCCGGTAGGCCGCCGGGTGCTGCTTATCGATGAAAATCCGCTCCCGTGTCACTTGCTCCACCGGGCCTCCTCGGTTTCAGCCTCGCCCTGCGCGGGGACGTCCAGGACGTCGTCGTACTCGTGGTGTTTACGAACGAACGCGGCGATGTAGGGGCAGAGAGGGAGGATCCGGCGGCCGCTGGATTTCACGTCGTCGAGGGCGAAACGTGCCAGCTTCGAGGCCAGCCCCTGGCCGGCATAGGCATCATCCACTTCGGTGTGGATGAACACCACCTGGTCCTGTCCGGGCTGCAGCCGCCGGTAGATGGTAAAGCCGATGGTGGCATCGCCGTCGCGCAGTTCATAGCGGTGGCGCTCGGGCGCGTGGACCACGGTGATCTCCCGGGCCTCGGCGGCAGTTTCGTTGGACATGGTGTTCCTCTCCTCGATGGATAAGTGGCGCGCCCGGAGGGCGGGGCTGGCGTTGCTGCTAGCGGCGCGGGCGGATGCGCGCATTGGGCAGCGTCGGGGCGGGAAGCGGAGCCAGAGTGTTTCCCACCACCGTGCCGAACTGATTGGTTGCCGCGGCTGCGGCCGGATGCGGTTCGGCGCCGATCTCGGCCTGCCAGTTGGCGCGGAATTCGACGACCTCGTCGTGGTCGCGTCCGACGAAGTTCCACCACATGACGATTGCTTCGCCCATCGGCTCGCCGCCGATCAGCAGCAGGCGGACGGGCTCGTCCGTCTCCGAGGCCAGCTCGATTTCCCGGTGCCCGGTGGGCAGGTAGGCCAGCTGGTCGGCGGTGGCCGTGGCCCCGTTGAAGCGGACGGTACCGCTGTCTACCAGGACGCCGTATTCGAAGGATTCCTCGACGTCGAAGACGGCGCTCTGCCCCGGCTTCAGCAGGAGCTCCGCTCCGAGCAGCGGCGAGTGGAGCGCCACCGGGGACACGCTGCCGGCGAGCGACCCCATAAAGACGCGCAGTTCAAAGGCATCGGTGCTGACCGGCTCCGGCGCGTAGTGGTCGAATCCGGGATCGGTGAAACGGGCATGATCCGGCAGCGCCACCCAGAGCTGGGCGCCGTGCAGGACCGTTGTTTCGGCGGTGGAAACCTCGGAGTGGCAGATACCCCGGCCCGCCGTCATCAGGTTCAGTTCGCCGGGGCGGACAAACGCGTGGAATCCAGCGCTGTCGCGGTGTTCAATCTCGCCGGTGAAGAGCCAGCTCACCGTCTGCAGGCCAGTGTGCGGGTGCGGCGGAACGCGCATGCCGCCGGTTTCGGACACCTCGTCCGGACCGTAGTGGTCTACAAAGCACCAGGCCCCGATCAGGGAACGCTGCCGCTGCGGCAAAGTGCGCCGGACGTTCATGGCGCGCGGGCCGCCGAGCGGCAACTCGCGCGGCTCCAGCAGTTCCACGCGCGACCGGGCTACGCCCACTTCGGCCTCGTTCCCGCATAGCATTTCCTGCGGATGCGGCTCCAGGTTACTCATTGCCCAACGCCCTTTCCCTGTCCACGCTTACATGCAAACACATGTATAGCTTACACGCTGTCCTCGCAGACCAGGCCTACTGCTGCTCTGACTGCTGTCTGGACCTCGGTACCACCATCATGGGCGAAGCTCCGTGCTGGAGGACGGCCTGACTGACGGATCCCAACAGCAGCCCGGGAAAGCCGCCGTGTCCACGGGTTCCGAGCACCAGCAGATCCGCGGTCTGCGTGGTTTGGACCAGGATCTCTGCAGGCTTGGCGATGTAGAACTGCCAGCTGGCCTTGACGTTTGGATACCGCGAGCGGACTTCCGCCAGGACAGAGTCCAGGTCATGGGCGACTTCCTGGCGGAACCGGCTGGCACCTTCGGCATGGTCCAGCCAGACCGAGTCCCGGTAGTACGGCGCGCGGGTGGAAACCAGGGTCAGCGCCTTGGCATGGAACTGCGCCGTTTCCGCTGCAGCCCAAAGGGCCGGATTCTTCGTTCCGAGGGCATCCATGGCCATGACAATCTGGCCTGAGTAGCTCCAGGACTGGCTCTCGTCGTCGGGGTGCACGCCCTCGGCGCTCATGCCATCCGGGGCCGATACCAGCCATGGAACCGGTGCCGTCTCCGTCCTGCGGGCAGGTACTTCGCTGCGCTCCGCTGCAGTGAAGCCGGCGTTCCGGGCTGCATCGCCCGCTTCGGGAATCACCACGGTGGGGCACTTCGAGTGCGCCGCCAGCCCCGAGGAGACACTGCCCATCAGCCGGCCGGCAAACCCACCGCGGCCCCGCTTACCGACCACGGCCAGCGCGGCGGACTTCGAGAGGTCCACGAGCACGCCGCCGGGATTCCCCGCCACCACGCGGGACTCCACCGTCACGCCGTGGTTCTTGGCCCGCTCGAGGGCTTCCTGCAGCATGGACTCGCCCCGGCGGGTCTCAAGCTCGACGTATTTGCCCTCCACCATAGGATCGGTAATATTCTGGGCCGGCGAGAAGGCAGTCACCAGCCGCAGCGGCCAGCCACGGAGCCGGGCCTCGTCGATGGCCCAGTCCAAGGCGCGGCTGCTGGCCGGCGAACCGTCATAGCCCACAAGTACAACGTCTTCCATGACTCAACCCTAGGCGTCCTCGCGCTGGCTGAGTAGAGGGAAGGCGCGGCAGGCAGGAGAAGCCTCTATATCAGTGGCCGGCGAGCTCCATGCCGTTCCAACCGGTCCCCACGGTGACCCGGCCGGCCCATCTGGAATCATTCGCCTGGTAGTAATACAGGAGGCCGGCAGTGGAGCGGGCCAACAACCCCTGGGTTCCCGGACCGTTGTAGCCGCGGATCGAGGTCAGCGCAGTCATCGAGTTCCACCCGCCGTTGCCGATGATCCTGCGGCTCTCCGCAACAAACTTCCCGTTGCCGTTGGTGCGGTAGAGCTTCAGCTGTCCGGCCGACGTGCGGGCCACGATGTCGGCGTTTCCGTCCTTGTCCCAGTCGAGCTGGTTGATGGTCAGGGATTTCCAGCCGGTGTCCACCTGGCTCCGTGCGGAGCCCGGTGTCCACCTGGCTCCGTGCGGAGAGTTTGCCGCCGGAGAGGTTCGGGTAGTGGAACAGAATGCCCGAGCCGCTCTTGGCGACCACGGAGGGGTAGCGGTCCGTTTTCTTCCAATTCCCGACCGTGACCTCGTAGCCGGCCCAGCCGCTGGCGCCGATGGTGATGGCGCTGGAGAAACCGCCGCCGGGCTTGCCCGGGTAGACGCTGAGCTTGCCGCTCTCCCACTGGGCCACGATGTCCATCGTCCTGTCCGCGTTCCAGTCTGTGACGTGGACTTCCTTCGCGTTGCCAAAGCCGGAACCAATCTTCCACGCGGAGGAACTCGCGTTGTTCTTGCCGGTCCCGTAGTTCCACAGCACGCCGGTCTGATCCACGGCCACGATGTCCCCGGCGGACTGGATGGACGGTCCAGCCGGAGCAGAAACAACAGCAGGAGCCGGGGCGGGCGACGGCGAGGACGCGGTGGAGCCGAAGAATGCCGAGGCCGTGTTGTACTGCCCGGCCGGAGGCGTACGGAACTTGAAGAAGTTCACCGTGCCGTACATCTTCACGCGCCCGTTCGCGTCCTTCTTGATGGAGATGCCGACGCCGATCGTGTCGTACGCCGGGTCGCTCATGATCCGGTTGTGGCCGGGAGAGCCTATCCACTGGTCCACCAGCCCCTGGCCCCTGGTATCCGTCCGGTAGGCGATGATTTCGCCGGCATTGGACCAGCGGTCGGCGACGCGGGGATCTTGGGTGTAGCCGGGGTTGTGCTTGAAGTCGCCCGTACTGGCCATCTTGTCCGACCAGTCCTCGGACAGCTCGGAGACGGTGGCATTGAACTTGACCGGCTCGAGGCCCTTGCTCGCCCGGAACTTGTTGATCCCGTTGAACACGTCGATGATCTGCTGCTTGTTCGCGGTGTTGAGTTTGTCCCCCGCGGCCTGCGGAACAACGACGCCGGCACCTTGGTTCGGCTGCACAGCGGCCAGGGCGGCGGGTACGGGCCCCACAACGGCTGCGGCAGCCACGGAGGCGCCGAGAGCAAGGGACATTAATGCTTTAAGTTTCGACACTGTCTTTATCCTGTTTTTCCTTGGGGAGGGTCACAACGACGGCGGCGTTCCATCTCAGGTGGGGCGCCGCCGTCGTTAGCTCACAAAACCATAACGAATGCGCGCACAATGGCCCAAAGACCCTTGTCGGCGCCCGTCATCTGCTACTGGCCGAACCGGCGGGATACTGCCTGCGGGCCTATTTGAAGATGTCAGCCCGGACGCCCATCACAATCCGGTCGCCCTTGTCCGCCGTCTTCAGGTATCTCGTCACATTGGACAGATCCAGCGCGATGCAGCCGTAAGTAGGAACCGCATTCGCGTGCAGGAAGATGGCGAAACCTGCCCCCTGCTTGATCTTCTGCCCCGGCCCGCGGTTGTAGTCGATCACCGCGCCCTGGCGGTAATCGCCGGTGGGAGCGCGCATGATCTGCCACATCTGCTCGTCCGGCCAGCGGTTGAAGGAGGACTCGAAGTACTTGTTGTACCCGCTGCCCGGCGTGCCGGACCACTGCGACCGCGAATTCAGCTTCTGGTAGTTGAGCCCGGTGCCCGGGTTGCCTTCACCGAACGCATCCGTGACGGTGAAGCTGCCCTGCGGCGACCAGCGGTACATCGTGTGACCAGAAGCGACGCCGGGCTTCTTGAAGCCCTTGAGACCTACCGTGGCCCTGGACGTTTTCCATTCCTGCTTGTAGACGGAGCCGATCCGCACGCAGTTGATGAAGCTGGCCTTGTACGTGCCGTACTTCTCCGAGATGGTGAACGAGACGCGGTTGGCCCAGCCATGGTAGTAGCGGGTCTTGTGCGCGCCGATGGCCCAGCACTCGTTCTTCGGCAGGTAGCTGGCCCCGACCTTCGCGGCGATCAGCGAGCCGCCTTGGAAGACCTGCGTGGTTTTGCCGCTGCGCGTCACGGCGTCCTGCAGCGGGTAGCCCAGCGTCCCGTTCTGGCTGCTGCGTGACTTCCAGCTGTAGTTGATCTGGGCGGTCAACGTCCGGGCGCCGGTGGCCGGCGAGTACGCGATCTGCCCCTTCTGGAAGACCTGCACGCAGCCTCTGGACTTCAGACCGCACTTCATGTCCCCCATGGGGTAGCCGAGAACGCCGCGCTCGTATTTGGCCGCCGTAAATTTCTTACCGACGGCGTGGGTCAGTTCCACGGTGCGGGCACCGGTCTTGGCGGTCCAGTAGATGGCCATGCGCCGCTTGCTCGAGAGCGAGGGCTTGTAGGTGCGCACGCAGCCGTTGCCGGCCAGGCGGCAGTTATAGTCGTTGACCGCCGTGTAACTTAGTTGCTTGGCCCGGGCATCCAGGGCCTTCAGGCCGGCCGTTACATGCGCCGGCGTGTGGACAATCTTGCCCTTCTGGAAACTCTGCGTTGCCACCAAGGTCCTCGAATTCACGCTCAGATCCGAGGTCGGGTAGCCGTACTTGCCCTTCTCGTAGCCGGACGCCCTGTACGCTTTTCCGACGGCGTGGGTCAGTTCCACGGTCCGCGCACCCGTGGCCTGGGTCCAGTAGATCGCGATGCGCTTGCTGCTGCCGGCCGGTTTGTACGTACGCACGCAGCCGTATCCCCGTAGTTCGCAGGCGTAGCCGTTGACCGCGGTGAGCTTCAGTTTCGAGGCCCTGTCCGCCAGCGCCTTCCTGCCAGCGGCATAGTGGGTTGACGTATCGACGATTTTGCCGCGCTCGAAGGACTGCACCGAAACCTTGGTGTTCGGCACGTCGGACATGTCCGACGTCGGATAGCCGTACTTGCCCTCTTCCCACCCCGCGCTGCGGTAGGCCTTGCCGACGGCATGGGTCAGGTCCACAGTGTGTGCGCCGGTGGCGGCGGTCCAGTAGATCGCGATGAGTTTGGCGCCCGACTTGTATGTACGCACGCAGCCATCGCTTGCCAGCAGGCAGTTGAAGTCGTTCGCGGCCTGCGTATAGTTCATCGCCGCGGCCTTGGCCCTGATGGCCTCCTGGCCGCTGGCGACGTAGGAATTGTCGATCGTCCCGTGCTCGAACGTTTGAGAAACTGTTCCGGTTACCGCCGCATCCGGCGCGTCCGAAGTGGGGTAACCGTACATGCCTGCTTCGTACTTTTCGCTCCGGTACTTTTTGCCAATGTAGTGCAGCAGATCGACGCTGTGCGCACCGGTTTGCGGGCTCCAGTAGATGGCAATGCGCTCCGTGGGACGCTCGGCGGACGTAAAGGTCTGCACGCAACCCTCGCCGACCAGGGTGCAATTAAGGTCGTTGCGCGGCACGAGTTTCAGCTCATCGGCCTTCGCAGCGATAGCCTCCTCCGCTGTCGGTTCCGCTTCGGCTGCTTCCTCCGTAGATTCCGCCTGATCCGTTTCGCCGGGATCGGGAGTCAACTGCCCATCGGGCGTCTGCGTTTCAGCCGGAGCGGAGGTCTCCGCTGGCGTGGAGGGCTCGACCGGGACACTGGTTTCCGTTGGATCCGCAGTTTCGGTCGGCACAGTCGATCCCGCGGGCGCTTCGGTCCCGCCCGTCGTCGTCTCCCCTGGCGTTTCAGTCCCCGCCGTCGTCCCTGCATCCTCCGACGTGGGATCAGCCGAGGCGTCCGACGGAACCCCGGAGGAGGATCCAACCGGTTCCGATGCTGACGACGGAGACGTCGTCGACGGCATAGCGGTGTCCGTTGCCCTCACTTCACCGGCCGGCCGCTGCGTCGCGGACGCGCCGGACACTTCGGGCAGGTCCGCGGCTTGCGCCGGCAAGCCAGAGGCCAGGAGCGCCAACGATGCAAGTGTTGCTACGGCAAATCGTCCCGCCAGACATGGCCGGAAAAGCCTGAGACCCTTGATGATGTACCCCCATGACTCGTTCCGAATGGGGGTCCACGACATCGCTGCCGCTCCCCCAAACGACATTATGCGGCCAAATCTGTTGAAACGTTAGACCTAGTGCGCCACTTTCTGTTCTCAAGCCCAAAACAAGCTGTCATTGCCCCTAACGCAAATGATTCTCATTTAATGCTAACTTCAATGCATGCATTCACTGACACCACCTTCCCGCAGGCTCACTTGGCTCACCGCACCTTTTGCCCTCACACTCCTGACCTCCTGTGGGGCAGCCGCCGCAGGACCGGATCCTGCCGACTCCCCTGCTGCTGACCCCATCCCGAAGTCCGATGTCGTCGAACTGGATAAGGCCGCACCGCGGCTGAGTCTGACGTACGACGGCGGCGTCATGGTTCTCGACGGCGCAAGCCTTGAACTGCTGGAAACTGTGGAGCTGGACGGCTTCAACCGGCTCAGCCCGGCCGGCGACGGCCGGCACGTCATGATCTCGACGGGCAGCGCCTTCAAAGTCCTTGACACCGGCAGTTGGAGCGAGGCCCACGGTGACCATGCACATCATTACGCCACAACGCCCTCGTTGACGGACATCCAGTTCGTGGCGGACGAACCGGGCCATGTGGTCAGCCATGCCGGACGGACTGTCCTGTTCAGCGACGGCTCGGGAGTCATCGAATCCTTCGACTCTGCCCAGCTTGCCGACGGACAGCCGAAAACTGACACCTACACCGCTGCCGAAGCTCATCACGGTGTCGCCGTCGGACTGAAAAACGGCAACATGTTGCTGACTGTAGGCAACAGCACTTCCCGCTCGGGACTTGCGCTGCTGGATAAGGATCGCCGCGAGATTACCCGCAACGAGCAATGCCCCGGCGTGCACGGCGAGGCAGCGGCTGCAGACGAAGCGGTCACCGTTGGGTGCGAGGACGGCGCCTTGGTCTACCGGGACGGCAAGATCACCAAGGTGGACAGTCCTGATGCCTACGGCCGGATGGGAAACCAGAAGGGCTCGGAGGAGTCCGCCGTCGTACTTGCGGATTACAAAACGGACCCCGACGCTGAACTGGAACGGCCCGAGCAGATCGCCCTGATCGATACCAGCAACAACACCGTGGACCTGGTCGAACTGGGCACGAGCTACTCCTTCAGATCGCTCGGCCGGGGTCCGCACGGTGAAGCCTTAGTACTGGGTACGGATGGATCACTCCACGTTATCGAGCCATCTAGCGGAGCCGTCACCGCCCGTATCCCTGTGATTGACGAATGGGAGGAGCCGGTGGAATGGCAGCAGCCGCGGCCCACATTGGCGGTCCAGGGCCATACCGCGTATGTGACGGATCCGGGCAGTTCATCCATCCACGCAGTCGATCTGGAATCCGGCGACGTGCTTGAGAGCGCAAAGCTACCGCATGTTCCGAATGAGTTGACTGACGCAGGCCACTGATGCCGTTCCTTACCTGGCAAGTGTCAAGGTGAACACCTTCACCTTGGTAGCTTCGGATGTCACTACTATCAGGCGGCGGGGCGGTAGAGGAAGTCGATGCGGCCGAGTGCCTGTTCGAAGATTGACACCGGCTCCGGCATCTCGTCCGGTTGTTCTGTTGCCGGTGGTGTGCCGGGCAGTGCCGGTGCGGTGGATTGGTAGGTGTGCCCGGTCGGCGTTGTCGTTTCGACGGTGTGCCGCGGCCCGGGGACGGTTCGGGCGTGCCAGCCGTCGGCTTCTTTCGCGAGGTTGCACGCTTCACACAGGCCTTGCCCATTGATCTCGCTGGTCTCTCCGGCGTCGCGCCAGGGCACGACGTGGTCGTGGTGGCGGATCGGCGCGTCGCACCACGGGGTGCGGCAGAGCTGGTCCCTGGCCTGGATGACCCGCTGCATTCCGGCGGGCATCAACCGCGCCCGCGAATCCATTCCGAGCAACTGCCCGGTACCCGGCGCGGTGTAAAGCCGGCGTACCCACACTTCCACCTCGCCAGCATCGGCTGCATCGCCGGGGTCTCTTCGCTTCGCACCGGGAGGTCCGGTCGCCGAGCCGGCATTTCCGGCGGTTCCGGGGTCCGTGTTCCCGGCAGCAGCATCGGGGAGCGGTTCCGGTTCGCCGCTGGCCGGCGGACCGGAACCGGTAGCACCGCCCCCAAAGCCGGCATCCGCTGCGCGGGCAACGGCTTCGTCTTCGCCAGCGGCACGATTTTCCGGAGTTGCGGCGGCGGAATGGCCGGTGCCGGCCGCTCCCTTAACCTCGGTGTCGGTGTCGCCGGTGCGGAGCAGGTTCCGGGCCCATTGGGCGGGGACGATGCCGTACCCGGTCAGGTGGGCCGGTTCGGAGTCGCCTTGGAACAGGGTGCGGTCGGTCATGACCAGCTGTACTTCGATTTTCGCGGGGTTCTCGGCGGGCTGGCCGGTGACGCGTTCGACGAAGATGTCGGCCATGAGCTGTCCCCGGGAGCGTTCATCGCCCTGCGCCTTCAACCGGTCGGCTTCCTTCGTCAGGGCGGCGAGGACGGCCACGCCCTGCCCCGCCGGCACAAGGCAGGACACCTGGGCCATGGTGTCCGGCGCCGGACGGCAGGAGACGTGGCGTTCGGTTTCGGCTTTCGCGGCCCGGCGGACCACCGACAAGGGATCCAGCCGCAGCGCGGCCTGCTTCGCCATCGCCCCGATCCGTTTATCCCCGCAGCCGTGCAGCGTCTTCGGATCAGCACATAATTCCCGGTCGACCTTGGCGCGGTCTTCCACGCTCAGGCAGGCGGTTTCGCGGACCAGGATGGTCGCCCGCCACTCGTTCAGCCGGCCCTCGGCCAACGCCGCATACGTGTGCGGCATTTCCCGGATCAACGTGGTGGCCAAGCCCAGGTGCTTCCCGCCCCGGTTGGGCGAGTCCTTCCTGGCTAGGCCGATCTCCTTGGCCAGGCCCCGGCCCCGCCTCTCCGCCGGAACCCCGGCCGCGGCGCGGGCCTCCCGCCGGGAGGCAACAAACGCTTCCGTCTCCCGCGCCTGCGCGGCAGCGAGGGCGCCCTTGAGTTCCTCCAGGGCGCTGATCCGGTCAATCCGCACCCCCTCCGAGACGTCCTGGTCCAGACCTGCGAGTCCGGCGGCCCAGCCGCGGACCAGCGCAGCACCCGGATCACCGGGGACCGGCTTCACCGGATCCATCTCTGCTGGAACGATTGACTCGAACATACATTCGATTCTACCGCGATGTGATGAAGCGCACAACCAGAGTGGAGTGAGGGTGGATATCTTTCCGTTGCACGACCGACACGGGAAACGAAACTCGAGGAGTTCGGGATCTATGGGTTCAAAGCTTACGAAGCGTCCTGGTCCTGCTGGTAGACATCAGGAACGCCGTCTTGGTCGGCGTCGATCTTTTCCTCTGCTTCGATCCTGCGGTAGTGCCGGTTGCGTGCACGCAGGACAACTGTTGCCAAAAGCGCCGCAAGCAGCGAAGCGACGAGGATGGCGACCTTGGCATGGTCGTTCGCCGCAGAGCCGAGCCCGAAACTAAGTTCGGCAACCAGCAGCGAGACGGTAAACCCGATGCCGGCCAGCAGGCTGATGCCAAGCAGGTCGATCCACCTCAGCGACGGATCAAGCTCGGCGCGAGTGAACTTACTCATCAGCCACGTGGTCGCCACGATACCGATCGGCTTACCGAGGACCAGGCCGGCAATGATGCCGATGGCCACTGTGTCGGTGAGCGAGGCGGTCAGGCCATCGAAGCCACCGATCTCCACTCCCGCCGAGAAGAACGCGAAGACCGGAACTGCGAATCCGGCAGAGACGGGGCGGAAACGGTGTTCGAAAATCTCCGAGAGGCCTGGCCCCGCCGTCGGTCCACCGCTGGCCTTGCCGCGCAGCACCGGGATGGCAAAACCGAGCAGGACACCTGCAACCGTCGCATGGATACCGGAGGCGTGAAGCAACGCCCACGCCACAATGCCGATCGGCAGCAGGATCAGCCACGCGGCCGCTGGTTTGAGACCGAAGAACCGCCGGTATTTCTGCGCCAGAAGAGCGTAAATGGCAAGCGGGATAAGTGTCAGCAGTAGCGGGGCAACGTGAATATCGCTGGTGTACAAGAACGCGATGATGGCGATGGCGATCAGATCGTCGACCACCGCCAGTGTCAGCAGGAAAATCCGTAAGGCAGTTGGCAGATGGGAACCAATGACGGCAAGAACCGCGACGGCGAAGGCAATGTCCGTGGCTGTCGGAATGGCCCATCCGCGGATGGTATCCGGGCTACCCCAGTTCACAGCTGCATAGATGACCGCCGGCACAACGACGCCGCCGACGGCCGCCGCCACCGGCACCGCGGCCTTGCGGGCGTCGCGCAGGTCTCCGGCAACAAACTCACGCTTAAGTTCCAGGCCTACCAGGAAGAAGAAAACCGCGAGCAGACCATCGGCCGCCCAAGCACCGAGACTCAGATCGAGATGCCACGGCTCGTAACCGATCTTGAAGTCCCGCAAGGCGAAGTAGCTCTCAGACGCTGGTGAATTGGCCCAAATCAGGGCGATCAGCGCCGTCGCGACGAGCAATGCCCCGCCAACGGTCTCTTTCCGGAAAATTTCACCGATCCGCAGGGCTTCGGCGTAACTGCCCCTGCCGAGAACGCGCGGCTTTCGGGGACGGTCGGGGGAACTTTGGGACATGCGGGGCTCCTAGGGGAAGGGTCGACGAAATCTCGTGCCGACCAGACTTCCCGGCTCACCAGAATCCACCCTATCGCCTCAAGCTCTCGCAGCGAAACAGCAGTGCCCATGGGAATAGGCCGCGGGGTTATGGGTCGTTATCCATGAAGAGGTGGATCGCAAGACGCCCCTTGCGGCGGACTAGCCGAGCGCTCCCAACAATTCAACACAGGCTTGCTCGCATCGTCGGCAGGCTTCGGCACAGACGCGGCAGTGCTCGTGCATCTGCGCATGGCTTTCGCATTCGTCTGCACAGGCTTTGCATGTGACCCGGCAGGCCTCCAGTACAGCGCGGGTAACGTTTGCGTCATAACCCGTGTGGCGGGAGAGGATCTTGCCGGTCGCGGCGCAGATGTCCGCACAGTCGAGATTTGTCCGGATGCACTTCGTCAGCTCAGCCACCATATCTTCGCTGAGGCACGCATCCCCGCAGGCCGTGCAGGTCTGGGCACATTCGAAACATGCCGCGATACAGTCCGTCAGCTTCTGCCTGTCGATTCCACCCAAATCCTTCGGGTAAGTCTCCAGCATGGACTTGATGTGCCTCATTGTTCTGCTCCTTCTGCGATTGGCCAGGGAACGAACCGGCAGTCCGACACCCCACAAAACCACAGTAGCCTTACCATTCCGATGGGGAAACCTTGCTGCGTGCCCACGCAGGGCAAGCTCGGGTCGGCCCAGGCGACTACCGCCGGCCCAGCAACCCGCCATAAAATGCCATTTGACTCATACCCCCAGGGGGTATATCGTGGTCAGTACCGGAAACAGCGTCGGATCCTCGCGGTCCCTACGCCCCCAACGGTCCACACAATGGCTCAAGCGCACGCCTTTCTGATGGAAGGTTCTGGCGGAGGCCAATCTCGAAACCTTATGGAGGAGATCATTATGTGTGGCACATCCAGCCATAACCTGCCGCTTACTCAGGCTTCATCAGGCTGCGCCTGCTGTTCCTCGCAAGGAAACAGCGCAGCGGTGCCAGCGGTCGCGGCAGGCGCAGGACACTTGTCGACGCAGTTCAAAGTCACCGGCATGACCTGCGGACATTGCGTTGCCGGCGTCTCCGAGAAGCTGGGCAGGCTCGAGGGCATCGCCGACGTGGCAGTGGACCTTGTGCCGGACGGCGTTTCCACCGTCACGGTTTACGGCTCCGGAAGCATCAGCCCTGACGCTGTGCGCGCTGCCGTCTCTGAAGCAGGATACGAATTCGCCGGCACGGGTTGATCGGCCGGATTTGGAGGGGAGTAAGACCATGAACCACGAAGACCACCGACGGCACACATCCGGAGACTATTCCGCCGGTGCGCCAGTTTCCGAAGCTGAGCACATGGACCACAACACCCATGGGCAGGCGATGCCTGAAGGCCATGCCCACTCCGCCGTGGACGAGGATCACGCCGTCCACCAGCACGGCCAGCATGCCGGGCACAGCACGGCCATGTTCAAGAACAAGTTCTGGCTCAGCTTGGCGCTGTCCGTTCCGGTGGTCTATTTCAGCCCGATGTTTGCCCACCTGCTCGGCTACCACATCCCGGAATTCCCGGGCTCCAGTTGGATCCCGCCGGTCCTGGGATCGCTGATCTACGTCTATGGCGGTACACCGTTCCTCAAGGGCGGTTGGACGGAGCTGCGCAGCCGGCAACCGGGCATGATGCTGCTCATCGCGATGGCCATCACCGTTGCGTTCGTCGCGTCCTGGATCACCACGCTGGGCATCGGCAACTTTAATCTGGACTTCTGGTGGGAGCTGGCCCTGCTCGTAGTCATCATGCTGCTGGGCCACTGGATCGAAATGCGCGCCCTCGGCTCGGCCCGCGGCGCCCTGGATGCACTCGCCGAACTGCTGCCCGATGAAGCCGAACGCATCACCGAACACGGCACGGAAACGGTCAGCATCAGCGAGCTCTCCGTCAACGACGTCGTCCTGGTCCGCTCCGGCGCGCGCCTGCCCGCCGACGGCGAAATCATCGAAGGCCGGGCCGAACTCGACGAATCAATGATCACAGGTGAGTCGAAGACCGTACCGCGTGGCCCCGGCGATACCGTGGTGGCCGGAACGGTGGCAACCGACAGTGCCGTGCGCATCAGAGTGGGCGCGGTCGGCACCGACACGGCGCTGGCCGGCATCCAACGGCTGGTCGCCGAAGCACAGGCGTCCTCCTCCAAAGCCCAGGCTCTGGCGGATAAGGCGGCGGCGTTCCTGTTCTACTTCGCCCTCGGCGCCGGCATCATCACCTTCATCGCCTGGGTGCTGCTGGGCAGCCCCGACGAGGCCGTGATCCGTACGGTTACCGTCCTGGTCATCGCCTGCCCGCACGCCCTCGGCCTGGCCATCCCGCTGGTCATCGCGATCTCCACGGAACAGGCTGCCCGCGCCGGAGTCCTGATCAAGAACCGCATCGCGCTCGAGCGGATGCGCACCATCGACGTCGTACTCTTCGATAAGACGGGAACCCTGACCAAGGGACAGCCCGGCCTGACCGGCATTGCAGCAATCGAAGGAATGAACGACGACGACGTTCTGGCGCTGGCCGCGGCCGTGGAAGCGGACAGCGAGCATCCCTCCGCCCGGGCGATCGTCACCGCAGCCCGGAACCGCGGTCTCCGCGTACCGGCCGCCAGCGGGTTTGCCTCGCTGACCGGCCGCGGCGTCAAGGCCGACGTCGGTGCCTCCGTCGTCATGGTCGGCGGACCTAACCTGATCGCTGCCGAAGGCCTGCAGGTCCCAGCGGAATTGCGGGAACAGACCCGTCCCTGGGTTGAACGCGGCGCTTCCGTGCTTCATGTGGTCCGCGGCGGACAGGTTATCGGGGCCGTCAGTCTGGAGGACGAGGTCCGCGAGGAATCCCGCCAGGCGATCACCGCCCTGCAAAGGCGGGGCATCCGCGTCGCCATGATCACCGGGGACGCACAGCAGGTCGCCGACACCGTGGCTGCCGAGCTGAATATCGACGAAGTCTTCGCCCAGGTCCTGCCGCAGGACAAGGACAAGAAAGTCGGCGAACTGCAGTCCCGCGGCTTGAAGGTGGCCATGGTTGGCGATGGCGTGAACGATTCCCCTGCCCTCGCCAGGGCCGAGGTCGGCATCGCCATCGGGGCGGGAACGGACGTGGCGATGGAATCGGCCGGCGTGGTCCTAGCCGGCAATGATCCGCGGGCCGTATTGTCCATGGTAGATCTGTCCCGGGCCAGCTACCGCAAGATGATCCAGAACCTCATCTGGGCCACCGGCTACAACGTCATCGCCGTTCCCCTTGCCGCGGGCGTGCTGGCTTTTGCTGGCGTCGCAATCTCCCCGGCAGTAGCAGCGATACTGATGTCGGTGTCCACCATCGTTGTGGCTCTGAACGCGCAACTGCTACGCCGGATAAAGCTCGACCCGGCCGCGGTTCAATGACCGGTCGGCCGACGGGAGCGGGTCTTGGCGGTTTCGCCCGGACCCGCACCCTTCGATACCGTTGATGGCGGCCAGCAGATGCGGCCCGAAGGAAAGGCAGGGAACCATGAGCTACGGCGCGGCACCCCGCCTCGGCCTGCACCTACGTCCCACCCTGGCATTGTTTCTAGGACTGGCCGCGATCATCTTCGGCATCATCGGCATGCACATCCTGAATGTCTCACACCAAGCTTCCGTACCGGCCATCTCGGGTCACTCCACGTCAGCTCCCGCCCATGCCACGCATCATGCGCCCGCCGCGGAGAAGGCCATCCCCTCGGCTGACACGCCCGCAGACATGCTTCCCGCCGATGGCTGCGCCGGCGGCCCTTGCGCCGGAGACCACCATCTGATGGCAGCTGTTTGCGTGCTGATGACGATCGTGGCCGGATTCGTCCTGCTGTTCGTCCCCACATGGCTCCGGGCTCGAAACAGGCCCGGCCTCCGCGCGCCACCCACAGCAGCAGGCCCCGGCGCCCCTGCGCTTCGTCCTCCTTCACTCGTCCAGCTCTCGATCAGCCGCACCTAGAATGCCTGCGCTTTCCCGCATACCGGGGAAGGCGGCGCCACCCCCGCAACTTCTGCCGGGCGGGCGCAAATGCTAGTCAGCAGTTTGAGACCACTTTCGAAGGAACCCGATCATGAAACGCTTTACCGCCATTTCGGCTACCGCCGTCGCCGCTGCCCTCTTCCTGGCCGGCTGCGGCTCGGACACCGGTTCGAACACCACCGGAGAATCCACGGGAATGGACCACAGCACCATGTCCCACTCCCCCGCCCCTGCCTCGTCTGACGCTGGCGGCACCCACAACAGCGCCGACGCGATGTTCGCGCAGATGATGATCCCCCACCACCAACAGGCCGTGCAGATGAGCGACATCATGCTCGCCAAGGAGGATCTCGATCCGCAGATCACCCAATTGGCAGAAGACATCAAGGCCGCACAAGGCCCGGAAATCGAGAAAATGACCGGCTGGCTACAGAGCTGGGACGAACCGATGGAGATGTCCGGCGACCACGCCATGGAAGGCATGCTGAGTCCCGATGACCTGGCGGAGCTGGAGGCAGCCCAAAGCGCCGAGGCATCCCGGCTGTTCCTGACCCAGATGATCGAACACCACGAGGGCGCCATTGCCATGGCCGAAGAGGAGGCCGCCAACGGGCAAGACCCGGACGCCGTCGACCTGGCGGAAACCATTGTGGCGGACCAGAAAGCGGAAATCGAGAAGATGAACAACCTTCTCGCTGGCCTCTAGCATCTGCCATCAGCGCTGCCGAGCGGGGGACACGAGCCGCCGCTCGGCAGCGCACCCACTGCCGCGTCGCCGGGACCAGTCAGAGCATCAGCATGACGATGAGCCCGGCCACGAAGGCCGCGACGCCGACGGCGGTGAGGATCTTGCCCAACAGCAGCAGTATCGTGCCGCGTTCCGGCGGCGGCGTGGTCCGGTAGGTCATCGGCCGGTGCGCGTCGTAATAGATCAGCACGTCGGATCCGGGCACCACGCTGCGCTCCTGTTCGACCGGCAGCCTGGCCTGCAGGAAACCATGGTGCTTGTCGAACCAGCGGAAACCGGTCCCCTCGCCGTCCATGAAGACTACGCCGTCCGCGCTGCGCCACTTCACACCCGAGTGCCGCACAATCCAGCCGGCCAGCAGGAGCAGCAGCCCGGGCACCAGCCCTACCCAGGTCAAAATTTCGGTGATCAGACCGATGGATTCCAAAGCGCTGGGCATACTTCCGATGTTATTCCAAAGTACGACGACGGGAGACCGGCTCCGTCACAAATCTCCCCTTGGCCGTGGACTACTCAGAGTGCAGGGCCCTGGTCCATCCGGTCCAACTGCCCCGCGACGAAGCTGAGGTGTTTCCAGCCCCGCACGGCAGCGGTAGCGGTCTGGCGGTCCACGGCAACCCGCTTATTCTGCAGCACGGCCAGCAGGGTGGCATCAACCACGTCCTGCCGCAGTTCCTTGACCCAGCCGCCACGGACGGGAGGATGGACCGGCAGCCGCAGCCACTCCGTTACCACGCCGCCGAGGTACATGGCCGCCAGGATCGAGGCCACGCCGATGAGCACCAGGACCAGCAGCGGAACATCGAAGCTGACTGCGAGCACGGCCGGGCCGATCAGCAGCACAATCAGGAACAGCCGCAGGAACAAAGCTTTTGCCAGCATGCCGGCGGTCTGCCGGCGGGCGGCCACCGGGGCGAGGCGCCGGCTATAGATGGTGCGGGCCTTGTGCAGCCACTGCTTCGTGCTGCCCAACTTCTCGTTGACGATCTTCTCTGCCACGGCCAGTTCCAGCGGATTCTCGTTCCGAAGCGACACCAGCAGCGCATCATCCTCGTCTGCCCAGGACTGGTTCAGCCGGTGTTCCGCACCCGCAGCCAGATGGTGCAATCCCAGTTGCGACGCCTCACGGGCAATCGTTTCCGGGCTGCCGCCCCGCGGGAGCGCGTCCTGCTGCAGTGCCTGGTCATGATGGTCGGTGCGGATGCCATAACGCGGCGATCCGTCCTTGAGCTGGTACACAGCCGTACCTCGATCCGGTAAGTATTGAGGGGCAGGTCCTGGGGGTGCTGCGCCGACCGGCGGGCCCCTACTGCTGTCGATGAACTACCAAGGATACTCTCCGAAACTGGGTAGTTGAAGGTTGATCGATCAAACCCTCTGCCACTATTACCCGCCGTGGCGTGGCAGACTTGCCGCTAGACTCGGTCACATCCACGCATCAACAGCCAGGAGGAGACCATGCCGCAGACCCACCGCAGGCTCGGCGTCCTGTTCGATGTGGACGGCACCCTGGTTGATTCGAACTACCTTCACACCATCTCGTGGTGGCACGCTTTCCGCCAGCTGGGCCGGAATGTTCCCATGGCCACCATCCACCGCGCGGTGGGCATGGGCGCGGATAAGCTGATCGCGCACCTGCTGGGCGAGGACCGGGACAAGGACCAGGACAGCCAGGCCGAAGACGCCCACGGCACTGTTTTCTCCACCTACTGGCCGGCGCTGCGGGCGTTCGACGGCGCCAAGGACCTGCTGGAGCGCTGCTCCGGAGCCGGCCTTACCGTCGTGCTGGCGTCCTCGTCCAAACGGCGCGAACTGGACGTGCTCACCGCGGCCATCGGGGCCAACCAGGCGGTGGCTGGCACTACCAGTTCCTCGGATGCCCAGGAGAGTAAGCCGGCGCCGGATATCTTGGCCGCGGCCCTCAAAGTGGGCGGATTGCAGGCGGCGGACGCGCTCTTCGTCGGTGACGCCGTCTGGGATGTGATGGCCGCTAGCGAACTGGGCATCCCCACCATCGGCCTGACGTGCGGCGGCACCGGCGAGGCCGAACTCCGGGACGCCGGCGCCATCGAAATCCACACGGATCCGGCGGCCCTGCTGGCGGGCTTCGAGGCCAGCGCCCTAGGCCGGCTTGCCGCGGGTGCCGCGGCTGCAGGCCAACCCGTAGAACCAAGCCAAAACCCGTAAAACAACGACGGCGGCGCCTGGCTATTTGAGTCCGAGCAACCTTATGTGGACCTCCAGATGCTGCTCGAACAGTCCGGCCGGGTCGGTGAAAGTGTTCTCCCCGTACTGCCCGAAGACCTCGAAGCTGACGGCACCGAAAAGCGCGGACCAGACCATCACGCCGCGGATGACCACCAGCTCCGGAGCAGACAAATACAGCTCAGAGCGGATCCGGGCCAGATCATCGGCGAGGACCGGCTGCAGCGCGCTCTGCTCCCCCGGCACTATCTTCCCCGAACGATGGGCGGCTTCGATGATGTCCACCAGCGCCCGGATCACCCGCGTTCCCGGACCGGTGGTCCGTTCTGCCGGGGCACGGTAGCCCGGAACAGGGCTACCGAACAGCAGCGCATAGCGGGACGGTTCGCGGATTCCCCATGCGCGTACCGCCCTGGCCAGAGCCTTGTACTGCGCAATGTAGTCCGCACCGGCGGACACGACTGCCTTATCCACCTCGTTGCCCAGCTCGTTGTAGGCATCCACGACCAGCAGGGTCAGCAGCTCGTCGCGGTTTTTGACGTACCGGTAGACCGCACTGGAGACCACGCCAAGATCGCGCGCAACAGCCCGCAGGGACAGCGCAGCGGCACCCGCGCTGGCCAAGTGCTCCCGGCCGATCCGGATAATTTCAGTGATGGTTTGTTCTCGTGCGCGCTCCCGCGGGGTACCAGCCATGCCCTCCACCTTGCCGCCGCAAGAGAGCACTGTCAACTTAAGAGAGCATCGCTCTTGACAGGACATGGCGCGGTGGCGGATTCTGGATTGAGAGAGCACCGCTCTCGGATTCTAGAAGGCTCCAGAGATGGGACAAGCAAATGTCAGACCTGCACATCGTCACCGGCGCCGGGCCGATCGGTTGGACCGTGGCCGAGCAACTCGCCGGGCAGGGCCACCGGGTCCGCTTGCTGACACGCTCGGGCAGCGGGCCCGAGCACCCACTGGTGGAACGGCGGAAAGTCGATGTCTCGCAGCCGGCCGGATTCGAAGCCGCTATCGAAGGCGCCGTAGCGGTCTTCCATTGCGTCCATGCCAGCGCCTACAGCGCCAAGACGTGGTCCCGCGAGCTCCCGGCCACTGAACAAACGGTCCTTAAGGCAGCCGGGCGAGCCGGCGCCGTCGTTGTTTTCCCTGAAAGCCTTTACGCCTATGACCGGCCGCAGGACGTGATGACGGAGCGCAGTTCACGGGAGGCAGCGTCCGGCAAGCGCGGCATCCGCGCGCAACTGATTCAGGCGCGGGCGGCGTCAGAGACGCCGACTGTCAGCATGGTGGCCTCGGATTACTTCGGCCCGCGGGCGCTCAATGCCCACGCCGGCGAGCGCATGGTGCCTGCAGTCCTGGCGGGCAGGACCATTCGGGTGATGGGGAACCCGGACACACCGCATTCCTTCACCTACGTGCCCGACCTCGCCGCGGCGATGATCGCGGCCGCATATAGCCAGGCGGCCTGGAACTCGGTGCTGCATGCGCCCACCGGACCGGCGGTGACGCAGCGGACCATGGCGGCGGCCTTTGCCCGCGCCGCCGGAGTAGCAGCGCCGAAGGTAGGTTCGATTCCGGGCTGGGTGGTACGCGCCGCGGGTCTGCTGTCGGCAGATGCCCGCGAGCTGGCGGAGATGCTCTACCAGTTCGAGGAGCCGTTCGTCATGGACTCGTCCTACACACAGGCGCTGTTGGGGCTGGCTCCTACTCCGCTCGCCACGGCAGCGGAAGAAACCGTGCAGTGGTGGCAGGGAGAACATGCCGCTGCCCTGCGGTAAATCCGGCCGCACCTGCCGCTAAACGGCAACCGGTACGTATACTGATGGTCCGCCGCCGAAGAGCGGAGGGTCGTCCCGCTGACATCATCCAGTTTGAGGAGCCGTCCATGCCCCTGTCCGATGAGGAGAGAAAGCGGCTGGCCGAACTGGAACAGCAGCTGGAATCGGAAGACCCCAGGCTCGCGGCCTCGCTGTCGGGCCAGGGCCGCCAGCCAGGATCCGGTTGGAAACTGAGCTTCGGCGTCAAGCTCATGCTGATCGGCGCTGTGCTCCTGCTGTTCAGCATTTCGACGAACATCTCGGTGCTGTCCGTGATCGGCCTGGTCATGCTGCTCGCGGGGATGTTCCGGATGGCCACGGACTGGATCCGTCGGAACTGATGCGTGATGTTTATGTCCGGAAGGACCAGAACCTGCGTGAGACTGCGGTGCGCTTCAGGAACTGAAACGCACCGCAGTCCCAGCGGACGGCAATGGACTTGGACCGGCCGGGCCTGATGACCCGCCGGCACTGATACCGCTAAGCGCGGCTGACGTCTCTGGTCTTGTGGTCGTAGTGGAAGGTCAGGGCGCCGCCGTCGTGGTGGAACTCGTGGTTGGCTCCGTCACGGACGCCGAACGCGCCGTAGTTCTCTTCCCAGGACCGGTCCAGCGCGACCTTGTAGGTGTAGTAGCCAGCAGGCAGTTCGGCGCTCAGCTTCCAGAGCGAATCTGTCTGATCCAGTTCCATCTGGACCTCGTCAAAATGCGGCTGCCAGTTTTCCGGTGCACCGAGCTTGGTGCTGAAGTCGCCGGCGATCGCCACGGCTGCAGGCTGCCCAATGGTATCCACGTCGGCGGCCGGCACTGCGGACCCGGAAGGAGCGGCAGGTTCGGCGGGAGCTGCGGGTTCGGTTGCGGCCGGCGCTGCAGGCTCAGCGGCTGCGGCAGCAGCCTTCTTCGCGCGCGGCTTACGGCCCCCCGCCTGCTTGGATTCCTCGACCTGCGCCACCGCGGACTTTGATCCCGAGGTCTTCGCGGCCGCCGCTGCGGCAGCCGGAACCGGCGAGCCGTTCTGCAGTGCCTCGGTCAGGGATTCAGCATCCGGGAAAGCGGCCGCGGCGCGCAGCCCCTCGTCCGTCAGCACCCAGCCGCCGCGCTTCTTGACCAGCCAGCCGGCCTTGACCAGCTTGCTCGTGGCTGTGGTCAGGGACTTGTGCCCGCGCGGGACTCCCCCGGCGAGCAGCTCGCTTTCGGCATCATTCAAGGGCAACTGCTTAATGGCCTGCGCCAGGACTGCGCTGCCGCCCATGGCAGCCTCGCCGGAGGCAGCCGCCTCCGCCAATGTGTCCAGGACAATTTTCAGCCGCAGGTTAGTACGGTCGGCAGGATGTGTGCTCATTATGGTTTTTCCCCATCGTCGATCGCTTACTTGCAGTTTGGCATGACGGTGATGCCGAAAGGATAAGTTAAAGGTTAATTCCTCATGACTTAACGGTTTGTGACACCGCTCTCCCCAATCCGCAATGATGTTACCTGTGTCCTACCCTGATCCGGAACACGGCGCGCCGGTTCAGCTTTCGTCGCGGAAGTGCACGACGGGTTTAAGGACCGAGCCTTCCTTGGCCGCCTGGCAGCGGTCAAAGTTTCTTGAAGTACCTCGCGATCGGCAGCTGCACGAAACCGGACCGTTCATAGGAGCGGCGTGCGGGCGCATGTCCCGGGTCGCCCCCGGTTTCCACCATGGCCAACGCCATGCCGTTCTGCTTCATCCAGGAGAGCGCGAAACCGGTCAGCGCCGTCCCGATCCCGCGGCGCTGGTGGGCAGGATCGACAGCAATCATGTAGATCTCACCCATACTGTCTTCGCGGTGGAGCTGCACGGCAACGAAACCCGCGGCCTGCCCGTCGGCTTCGGAAACCCAGACCTGCATGTCGGCAGAACTGCAGGCCTGCTCAACGGCCCGCCGCTGGTCTTCGCGCCAATCGGTGTGCATCAGGGCGAAGATTCCTGAACCGCCCAGCACCTTTTCCAGGGAGGCGAAGACCGGCGCCCACGCACGCAAGGACAGGGCGACAACCGGTTCCAGGTCCGCTTCGCCGAAGGGCCGCACCACGGGCTCCTGCCCGGAATGTCCGTCCATGCCTCAATGGTAGGCAACGCCAAGTTCACCGTCAGTGAATCCGGCACCGTACGGCGATGATCGGGGGTTGCATAAAACCATGAGAATCCTGGTGCTCGGCGGTACGGCATGGCTCGGCGGACAAATTACGACGACGGCGCTGCGGCGCGGTCACGACGTCACCGCTTTGGCGCGGGGCGAGTCGGGGACGGTGCCGGACGGAGCAGCCTTCCTCCGTGCCGACCGGGATTCGCCGGGTGCCTACGGTGCCGTCCCGCGGCAGTCCTGGGACGCCGTCGTCGATGTGTCGCGCCAGCCGGGGCAGGTGAGGCGGGCGGCGGAAGCCCTCGCCAACTGCGCAGACCGGTACATCTTCGTCTCCTCCTGCAGCGTTTATGCGGATCATGCTGTCCCGGGCGCCGATGAATCTGTCCAGCTGCTTCCGGCCCTCGAGTCGGACGTCATGGAGTCGATGGAGACCTATGGGGAGGCCAAGGCTGCCTGCGAGCAGCACGTGCTGGAGGCCTTCGGCCCCGGCCGGACACTCATCGCCCGGGCCGGTCTGATCGCCGGTCCCGGTGATCTCTCCGACCGCACCGGCTACTGGCCGCTGCGCTTCGCCCGTCCGGCGGCCCCTGACGGCAGCGTGCTGGTGCCCGATTCACCGGAGCTGGCAACGCAGGTGATCGATGTCCGGGACCTGGCGGCCTGGCTCGTCCGGGCGGCGGAGCACAAGGTCAGCGGTACGTTCAACGCCGTCGGGGACCCGATGATGCTGCCCGCGCACCTGGAGCTTGCCCGCCGGGCCGCGGGCCACACCGGTCCGGTGGTTTCCGTGACGCCGCAATGGCTGGCCGATGCGGGCGTCAGCTACTGGTCCGGCGAGCGCTCCCTGCCGCTGTGGCTGCCGCTGCCCGAATACGCAGGTTTCGCGTCCCGGGACAACCGCGCCGCCGTGGCAGCCGGGCTGAAGCTGCGGCCGCTGTCGGAAACACTGGCGGACGTGCTGGACTGGGAGCAGGCGGCCGGCCCGGACCGCCCACGCAAGGCCGGGCTGACCGTCCAGGACGAGCGCGAACTCCTCGCCACGATCTAATGGTCCACTGCAGGGCGGGGCCAGTGCCAGGCAGCGCCGCTAGGGCAAGAGCCATTGTGGCGTCAGGATCCCGGTTGTACGCTGGCAACACGCCGCGCAGAAGGGGCATCGTCATGACTATTCCACAACCGCCGCCGGAACCGGATCCGGATCCCACCTCGCCGCACCCGTCAGAGCCCGGCAGGCCGAACGAGCCCGAGCCGGATCCGATGACGCCGGATCCGTTCCCGAATCCATTGCCCGGCCCCGAGCCGGACAACCCGCCGGAACCGCCGCCACCGGGCCCCGGCCCGCTGCCGATTCCGGAACCCGGACCGGTCATCCCGCCGCGCGAACCCTAAGCAGGGCCAGCCCGGCCAGCCCGCCGGCAGGATGGATGCGACTCGGCCGGTTGTTCTCAGGCGGCCGCGCGCTGCCGCAGGACACCGGTTGTCCTGCCGGCCGCGCCCGATTCGGCTGGCGGATAGACGTGCACGCGCTTGATCACGGGCTTGACCACGTCCCCGGCGCGCGGGACCCAGTCGGACACGTGGGCGCGCAGGGGCACGCCATTCCAGTCCGCTAGCACGTCGAAGCCGTGCGCCCCGTACAGCGCCGAGGTGACCACGGCGCCGTCGTTAGTTGGCGAGGAAAGCTTCTCCAGGCGCACGTCGGACGGACAGACTGCCGCTTCGGCCCGGCGGTTCACCGCGGAGAGCGCGTGGGCCGCGGAGAATCCGACCAGCCGGAGCCGGTCCGCCGGTATCGCTGCCCCCACGGCCTGCAGCACCAGGAAGCCGCTGCCCAGGGTCGCTTCGAACACGGTGGCGTCCGAGACAAAGGACGCGACGAACGCCGTGCTGGGCCGCCGCAGCAGCTGGGCCGGCGTGTCCACCTGCTCGATCCGTCCGGCGTTGAGCACCGCCACCTTGTCCGCGAGCCCCAGCGCCTCGGCCCGGTCATGCGTGACGTGGATGGCGGTCAGCGACTGCTCGCGGGTCAGCGATTTCAGCTCCAGCCGGAGCCGGGCGCGCAGCGGCTCATCGAGCGAGGACAGTGCTTCGTCCAACAGCAGCGCCCGCGGTGCCGCAACGATGGCGCGGGCCAGCGCCACCCGCTGGCGCTGCCCGCCGGAGAGGGCGGCGGGATTGCGCGCGCCCAGCTCCCCCAGCCCCACCTGGTCCAGCACGGCCTGCACCCGTC
Source organism: Arthrobacter sp. Soil_C_60 (assembly GCF_057656375.1). Lineage (NCBI taxonomy): Bacteria > Bacillati > Actinomycetota > Actinomycetes > Micrococcales > Micrococcaceae > Arthrobacter > Arthrobacter sp. Soil_C_60. The sequence goes on from NZ_JBDGKM010000006.1 coordinate 33,663, forward strand.
GGGCGGCCTCAGCCCGCGGCACGCCGGCCAGCTTCAACGGATACCCTACGTTGCGGGCCACGGACCAGTGCGGCCAGATGGCATGGTTCTGGAACACCATGCCCAGCTTCCGCCGCTCCGGCGGCAGCCACGCGCCGTCGCCCGCCACGGTTTCCCCGCCGATCCGCAGCGATCCCGCCTCGGGCCGCAGGAAGCCGGCGATGCTGCGCAGCAAGGTGGTTTTCCCGGAACCGGACGGACCCAGCAGCGCCAGGAACTCGCCGTCGTTCGCCTGGAGGTTGATGTCGGCCAGGGCCACGTGGCCGTTGGCGTAGACGTGGCGCAGGCCGGAAATCTCGATCGCTGGCATTTAGGTCCTCTTGCTTGTTGCTGTTGTGTCGGGCAGCCGGCGCGCGCCGGTGAGGCCGGCGGCCAGGGACAGGCCGGCCACGCCGACCAGGGTCACGAGCAGCGCCAGCGCGGAGGCCGAGTTGTAGTCGCCGGCCTGCTGCAGGTTGAAGATCACCACGCCCAGGGTCTGCGTGCCCGGGGCCACCAGCAGGATCGAGATGGTCAGCTCGCGCACGGCGGTCAGGAGAACGACGACGGCGCCGGTCAGCCCAGCGGGGGCGGCGAGCCTGCCGGCCACATCGGCCAGCGCCCGGACCGGGGAGGCCCCCGAGATGCGGGCGGCCTCCTCCAGCGCGGCGGGCACGGACTGCAACGGCGCGCGCACGGACTGGACCACGATGGCCAGGAACGCCATCACGTAGGCGCCGAGAATGATCCACGGCGTGTTGAAAATCCCCAGCGCCGGGGCGATGAGCAGCCAGGCCACGGCGATGACCAGCCCGGGCAGTGCCTGCGGCAGCATGGCGGTCAGATCCAGCGCCGTGTTGTTGCGGTGGCTGGTCCGTGCCAGCAGCGCGCCGATAGCCAAACCGAGCACGCCGCAGACCAGCGCGGCCCCGCCGGCCAGCAGCACCGAATTGGCGATCCCGGCTGCGGCACCGCGCGAGGTGACCGCGTTGGCGATGTTGGCCAGCGTGATGTTCGCCCAGGTCAGCGGAACGCCCGGGGCGGGCAGCAGCGCCTGGGACGCCAGCGCGAGCAGCGGCAGCACGCAGATGGCCAGCGCCGCCAGCCACAGCCCGGCGGCGGCCGCGACGCGGAACCGGCCGAGCTCCAGCGGCAGCGTCGCCGGGGAGCCGGTTTCGAGTTCGGAACCGGAGGGCAGCCGGCGCTGGAGCAGCACGGTCACCAGTGCCAGCAGCAACAGCACGACGCCGATGGCCGCCACCGCGGGCAGCGGGTTGCCGATGGTGCCGGAGGCCAGGTAGCGGTAGACCAGCGTGGTCAAGGTGGTGTAGCGCTCGGGCAGGCCGATCAGCGCGGGGATGCCGAAGTCGGACAGGTTGGCCACGAACGTCAATACGAAAGCGGCGAGCAGGCCCGGACGCAGCAGCGGCAGCGTCACATGCAGCAGCGTCCGTCTCTGGGAGGCGCCGCCGATCCGCGCGGCTTCCTCCAGGCTGCCGGGCACCCGTTTGAGCGCCGCGGCGATGACCAGGTAGGCCATCGGGTAGGAATGGATGGCCAGCAGCAGCACCACACCCCAGCCGCCGAAAACGCTGACCACCGGCCCGCCGCTGCCGGTGACGCCCTCGAGGAACAGGTTGACGGGACCGCCGGGAGCCAGCAGCGCCATCCACGCCATCGCCCCGATGAACGGCGGAATCAGGAACGGCAGCAGGAACACCCAGCGCAGCGCGGTCCGGCCGGGCACGTTGCTGCGTTCCAGCACAATTGCCAGCAGGGCGCCGAATCCCGTGGCCAGCGCCGCCGACCCGGCGGCGGAGGCCACCGAATTCACCGCCGCCTCGAGGACGTCCGCGTCGCCCAGGACGGCCAGGTTCTCCGCACGCAGCCCCATCATGACCACCGCGCCCAGCGGCAGCAGCACCAGCAAGGTCAGAGCGCTCCACACCACGAGCCGGAGCGCGCCCAGACCGTCCGGCCGCTTCGGTCCCCACCGGCCGGCGCCGTCGTGATGGTGCCGCTGGACGGTTGGTTGGTGAGCCGAGGGCGCAGGCCGGGTGCCGCCGTCGTGCGTGGGATGCGGAACGGGCGCGGCCGCAGCCTCGGCCGAAGCCTGGCGGGTTCGTTCGGACAGATGGTTACTCAAAGACGGTGCGGACCTTCCCGATCCCGCGGCTGCCGGATCACTGGCTATCGATCTAAGCCGGGCCAGTTGTCGGGAAAGTGAACGGCGGCCAGCCGCCGAGCCAATTCGGTGCAAGCATCGTCCGCCGTACGCGGTGTGAAGCGGGCCGACCTGTCACGGTTCGGCAACGTCCCGCCGTCGTTATCCTTGCCCGGCTCCGGCGCGATAACGATTGCGTTGGATCCGGATCCTCGGGGCACAAGGTCCTGCCCGTTTCCGTCCAACAGCGGTAAATTTGTAGTACGTCGGCACGGTCTCGAGGAGGCGCGAAATGTCATTATCCGATGAGGAACGACAACGGCTGGACAAGCTTGGGCACCAGCTGGAAGAAGATGATCCACGGCTCGCGAAATCCCTCTCCGGCAAGGGAGTCCTCGTCTTCGGGCACCGAATCGGAACCGGGGCCTTGATGGCGCTGGCCGGGGCACTCCTGCTGCTGGCCGGTATCGCCGGCAACTCACTGCTGCTGGCGATGGTGGGCATCATCGCCTTCACGGGCGGGCTGCTGGTTTCCGGCACGGACTGGTTCCGGGGGCACGTTCACCACGGCCCCCAGCACTAGCTCAGTCCAGCAGTGAGTTGAACTTCTCCACCGCGGCGTCCTGCCCGGCGGCGATCTTTTCCAGGTCCGGGTTGATCAGCTTCAGCTCGGCCAGTTCCGGCGCGCCCGCGGGCACGCCCACGTCCCCGCGCACCGGGACGTAGGACTGCTCGACGGCGAGCTTCTGGCCTTCCTGCGAGATCAGGAAGTCGATGAAATCATTTGCCGCCGCGGGATTTCCGGCGTCGGTGAAAATACCGGCCGGCTGGGAGACGTAGGGAACGCCGTCGGTGGGATAGTTCAGTGCGACGGGCGAACCCTTCTCGGCCAGTTCGCGCGCCACATAATCAACGACGACGCCGATGGGTGCCGTTCCGCTGGCCACGGCCTGGCCGACCGGGCCGTTGGATTCGAGCACCGTCGGTTGGTTGGCCATCAGCTTGGTCAGCCACTTCTCGCCCAGGGCCTCTTCTTCGAGCCAGACCGCAGTGTTGAAGGCCGCGGCACCGGAGACATCCGGGTTGGGCATGGCAATCTTGCCCTTGAACTCCGGATCGGCCAGCTCCGCCCAGCTTTCCGGCGCGGCATCAAGGAGTCCGGTGTTGTAGGCGATGACGGTGGGAATGATGCGGGTGCCCACGTAGAAGCCCTCGGCGTCGACCACGTCCTGGTTCAGCTCCCCGGCATTCTCGAGGTCCAGTTCCTGCAGATCGCCTTCGGCCACGTAGCCCTCGAACGTCGGCACGTCCGCGGCCAGGATGACGTCCGCCTGGATTTCCCCGGTCTGCTTCTCGGTGGCGATGCGGGTCTTCAGCTCGCCGGTCCCGGCGCGGAAAACCTCTACCTCAACGTTAGGGTTCACCTCGTTGTAGGCGGCGATGACCTCGTCGATCTTGGCCTGCGGCTCCGAGGTATAGACGGTCAGCGTGCCGGACGGCCCGCCGGCCGCAACGTTGCCGGTCTGGCCGGACTGGCCTTCGGCGGAGCCGCCGCACGCGGTCAGCAGGGCCAGCGGCGCCAAGGCCAGGGCGAGGTACTTAGAACGGTGACGCAATGGGTTCTCCTTGAACGGGCGGCAGGCCGAGCGCCTGCGCTGACGGGTTGCCGGCCATTCCGGCCGGCATTCCAGGGCCCACCAACACGGGGGCGGCACTGAAAGAATCGGGGCGCAGCCGGATCACCGAGATCCAGCTCGAATCACCGGTGTCCGCGGATCCGGGCGGCGGCGGGTTGTAGGCGACGGCAGGGCCGATCCACACGGGAACCGAGCCGAGCAGGCCCGATTGGGCGTGGTGGTAGTGGCCGCAGAGGATCCCGCGGACGTCGGTCCCCGCGATGACCGAGCGCAGCAGCTCGGGAGCAGCGAGCCCGCGGCCGGCCAGCAGCGGCAGCGTCGATTCGACCGGCGGGTGGTGCAGTGCCAGCACCGTTCCCTGCGTTGCCGGCGTGGCCAGCTCATCCCGCAGCCAGTCCAGCTGCTCCGTCGACAGGATGCCCGCGGGCCGGCCCGGATCGTCCGAATCCAGCGTGATGATCCGCAGCCCGCCCAGAAAATGCACCGTCTCGCCCGGCCCCGGTCCGTTCGCAGCCCGGCCGCGGTTGAACAGCCCGGCCTGGCGCACCGGCACGTCATGGTTGCCCGGCAGCGTGATCACAGGGCAGCCCAGTTGCGCGGCGGCGTGGTCCAGTAGGCGCGCGGCGTCGTCGTAAATATCGCTGCAGCAATCCGCAAGGTCACCGGTCACCACGACGGCGTCCGGCCGGAACCGCTCGGCCTCCTTGAGCGCCGCCAGGGTCAGCGCCCAGGTGTCGATCCGGCCGAACAGCAGCTCCGGATCCGGCCGCAGGTGGGTGTCCGTGAGCTGCACCAGGGTGAAGCTGCTTTGCGCGGCCGGCAGCTCACGCCAAGCGGGTTGTTCCACGCACTCCCCCGGTCTGCCTCGTGTGAATCCTCAACCACGATCAAACACGCACCCGTTTACGCAATGGTGAACGCCTGGAGTCCGGCAGGCCAACGCAGGTCCAACCCGGCGCCCCCGGCAGCGGCAACTCGGCTATATTGGCCGGAATAGGTAACATCCTCCAACCTTCAGGAGCGTTCCGCAATGGCCCAGGAAGTCGCAGCCCAGCTCATCGACCAGCTCCGCGCCGCGGGGGTCCGCCGGATCTACGGGATCGTAGGCGACAGCCTCAACCCGATTGTGGACGCGGTCCGGCAGACCGGCGGGGCGGCCAAGGGCGGCATCGACTGGATCCATGTCCGCCACGAGGAAGCGGAGGCTTTCGCCGCGGCGGCCGAAGCCCAGCTGACCGGGCAACTGGCGGTGTGCGCCGGCTCCTGCGGGCCGGGCAACCTCCACCTCATTAACGGGCTGTACGACGCCAACCGCTCCGGCGCGCCGGTGCTGGCGATCGCCTCGCACATTCCCAGCAAGCAGATCGGCACCGGCTACTTCCAAGAAACCCATCCCGACCGGCTCTTCAACGAATGCTCGGTCTACTCGGAAATGGTCAGCACCGCCGAGCAGGCCCCGCGGGTCACGCAGAGCGCCATCCGGCATGCCCTCGGCAGGCGGGGCGTCGCCGTCGTTACCTTGCCCGGCGACGTCGCCAGCCTCGAGGCCGTCGCCCCGACGCCGCTGTGCACCCCCTTCCTGCCCGCCACCGTGGTGCCGGCCGCCGAAAGCGTCAAGCAGCTCGCGGACGCGATTAACGACGCCGGCAAGGTCGCCATTTTCGCCGGTGCCGGTGTGGAAGGCGCGCATGATGAAGTGGTGGCCCTGGCCGAGCTGATCGGCGCGCCGATCGGGCATTCGCTGCGCGGCAAGGACTTCATCCAGTACGACAATCCGTACGACATCGGCATGACCGGCCTGCTGGGCTACGGTGCCGCGGCCGAGGGCATCGAGGATGCGGACCTGCTGATCCTGCTGGGCACCGACTTCCCGTACGACCAGTTCCTGCCGAACACCCGCACCGCCCAGGTGGACCGGGCACCGGAGCATCTGGGCCGGAGGACGGATGTGGAAATCGCGATCCACGGCGACGTGCTGCCCACGCTGGCGGCCCTGATGCCGCTGCTCAAACGCAAGAAGAGCCGCCGCTTCCTGGACCAGATGCTCAAGAAGCACGACAAGCTGATGAACAAGGCCGTCGGCGCCTATACCCGGCGCGCCGACAAGATCAAACCCATCCACCCCGAGTATGCCGCCTCCCTGCTGGACCAGGTCGCCGCCGAGGACGCTATCTTCACCGCGGACACCGGGATGTGCAACGTCTGGACTGCCCGCTATATCCCCCCGCGCGGCACCCGGCGGCTGATCGGCTCCTACCTCCACGGCTCCATGGCCAATGCCCTCCCCCACGCCATCGGCGCGCAGCTGGCCTACCCTGAACGCCAGGTCATCTCCGTGTCCGGCGACGGCGGCTTGTCCATGCTGCTGGGCGAACTGGTCACCGCGGCGGCTTACCGGCTGCCGCTGAACGTCGTCGTCTTCAACAATTCCACCCTCGGCATGGTGAAACTGGAGATGCTGGTGGACGGGCTGCCGGACTTCGGCGTCGACGTTCCGGACACTAACTACGCCGCCATCGCCCAGGCCATGGGCTTCCACGCCATCCGCGTCGCCGATCCGGCCGGCATCGAGCGGGCCTACCGCGATGCCTTCGCCCATCCGGGCCCATCGCTGGTGGAACTCATTACCGATCCGAAGGCGCTGTCCCTGCCGCCGAAGATCACCGGGACCCAGGTCTTCGGCTTCGCCACCGCGATGTCCAAGATTGTGCTGAACAAGGGAGCGGGCGAAGCGGTCAGCATGGCACGGAGCAACCTGCGCAACATCCCCCGCAGCTGATCCCGGACAGGACAGATCTTTAGCCACGCCGGACGCCGCGTGCCACGGCGGCGTACGGTGTGGGTATGGAGGACATCGTCGAATTCCTGCTGGCGAGGATCGCCGAGGACGAGTCCAACCTGCACTCCTGGTGGAACACCGCATCCGTCCCGGTGCTGGACCGGGCCCTGGCCGAGTGCGAGGCGAAGCGCCGGATGATCGATCAGCTGCAGCGCCTTGACACCGGCGACCGCCGGCCGATGCTGCTGATCATGGCCGTGCCTTACGCCGGGCATCCCGCGTACCGGGATGAGTGGCGGCTGTAGGTCCGGCAAACCACGTCCGACGGCGGCCGGTCACGGATGGTGACCGGCCGCCGTCGTTGTTCGCACCGGCGCGGTGGAGCAGGACTGCGGCTAGTTCTTTTTGAGGAAGATGCTGACGTCGTCGTTGTTGATCAGGTCGGGTACGGTCCAGCCGTCCAGGTCGTACTCGGACATGCATTGGTCGGCGAAGCCGGTCATCATGTCGGTGTGGCCCTGGGCCTGGGCGGCGAAGAGGATTTCTGCCTTCACGTTTTCGTGGTTGCCGGAGTAGTTGCGTTCGTAGAGTTCGTGGCGGCCACCGAACTCGGTGCCGATCGCGTCCCAGAGCAGCTTCATCAGCTTCACCCGGTCCACGGCCTGGATGCCATCCGAACCTCGGACGTACTTGTCCAGGTAAGGGCGGATCTCCGGGGTCTTGAAGTCCAGGGCGGAGGAATTCAGGTAGATCAGGCCGGAAGCGACGTCCTGTTCGATGATTTCCTTGATCCGCGGGTAGCCGGTGGACATGAACATCCGGTACGCCAGACCGTAGTCGAGCTTGGGCAGCACGGTCCCGTCGGGGCCGGCATCCGGGTTCAGCGCCATCGCATCGGCGAGGGCGTAGAACATGTTGCGCCAGCCGATAACTTCGCCGGCGCGGGCTTGAACGCCGCGGAAGTCCTTCGTTCCGGCGATTTCCAGCGCCTTGAGCAGCAGGCCGGCGATGAAGTCCAGCTTTACGGCCAGGCGGATCACGCCCTGGAACGTGAACCGGTTCAGGAACCCGGTCTGCGGGAAGAAGTTGTTGATCTTCTCAATGTCCCCGTACGCGAACACGTTCTCCCACGGGATGAGGACCTTGTCGAAGACGAACACCGAATCGTTCTCATCCAGTCGGGAGGAGAGCGGGTAATCGAACGGGGTGCCCATCACAGCCGCTTGATGCGAGTAGGAGGCACGGGAGATCAGTTTCACCCCGGGTGCGTCCATGGGAACGGTGCAGATCAGCGCGAATTCCTTCTTCTTGATCGGCAGCCCGTAGTGCGCGATGAAGTTGTACTGGGTGATGGCCGAGCCGGTGGCAACGACCTTCGCGCCGGAGACAACGAGCCCGGCGTCGGTCTCCTTTTCGACCTTCATGAACACGTCGCCGACTTGGTCCGGCGGCAGGTGCCGGTCCACCGGTGGGTTGATGATCGCGTGGTTCCAGTACAGGACCTTCTCCTGGGACTCGGCATACCAGCGCTTGGCGTTGTCCTGGAACGGCTCGTAGAAGTCCGGCATCCCGCCCAGCGTGCCCAGGAACGCACCCTTGTAATCCGGTGACCGGCCCATCCAGCCGTAGGACATCCGTGCCCAGGTTTCGATCGCGGTACGCGAGGCCTTCAGGTCATCGATGGACCGCGCGGCTTTGAAGAACGGGTGCGTCAGGCCGCCGGAGCCGGTGTCGGTGGGGACCAGGAGCTTATCTGCCGTTTCCGGTTTGTGGAAGCCGTCGTAGAGGCGGGCGGCCATGCGCACGGAGTTGCGGAACGCCGGGTGCGTGGTGACGTCCTTGACCCGCTCGCCGTAGATCCAGACCTCGCGGTCGTCCCGGAGCGACTCGATGTATTCATCGCCGGTCTGGGGTTTGAGCTGATCCGCCTGCGTGGTCCGGGCACTCATGTCGGCTGCGCCGGTGCCTGCGGTGGTCGTGGTGTCGATAGTTTCAGTCATCGTCTTGTCCTTATCAGTTCAGTGGCCGTCAGGCCTGGATGAGAGGTTTGAAGGAATCGGCACCGGAGAACCAGCCCGCCTCCAGCGAGTCTCCGCAGTGGTGCCAGTGGCTGGAACCGGACAGCGGGCCGATCTCGCGGAACTTGCCGCCATAGAAGAGCAATGGCTCCCGGCCTGTGGTCTCGAGTTTGTGGACTTCGCCGATCACGATCACATGATCGCCGCCGTCGTACACCTGCCAGGGCCGGCATTCCAGGGTTGCCGTGTTCTCCAGCAGGACCGGGACGTCCCCGTCCACGGTCCAGGCCGGTTCTTCCGGTAGCGGCTTGCCGGCGAAATGCCAGGCGACGTCCAGCTGGTCCTGGGAGAGGATGTTGATCGCGAACGGCGCGCCCTCCAGGTACTGGGCCGCCTTGGAGCTGCGGGTCAGGGTGACCTGGGCCAGCGGCGGATCCAGCGACACCGCGGTAAACGCGTTCACCGTCGCACCGTGCGGGGTGCCGTCCGCGGAGCGGCAGGTGACCACGGTCACGCCGGTCGCGAACTGGCCGAACGTGTTCCGCAGCTCGCGCGGATCGATAGCCGTTGCGGCCGCGGCAACGGGGGTTGTTTCAGACATTTTGTCCTCCTGCTGTTGGGGCACGGCCGGCGGGGTGGGGTCGCCCGCCGGCCGCACAGCTTGCGGTTACGCCGGGTCCAGTACGAAGTTGTAGGTGACTTCGCGGCCGTGCCCATCCGCCCTGGGCGTGGGATCGAGGATGAGTTCGGGCTTGACGGCGGAGGCAATGTCGTCGCCCACATGTTCATCCCCTTTGAAGTAGAGCTGCGAGGTGATCAGCTGGTGCCCGGGCGCGGAGATCTTCAGGTGCAGGTGCGCCGGCCGCCAGGCATGCCAGCCGGCCGCCGCGATCAACTTGCCGCAGGAACCGTCCGTGGGAATCTGGTACGGGGCTGGCTGCATCGTATGGATTCGGTAGTCGCCGTTCTGATCCGCGATGACGGTCGCGCGCAGGTTCCATTCCGGCAGGCCCGGGGCGAACTGGGAGTAAAAACCCAGATCGTCTGCGTGCCAGATCTCCACCGTGGCCCCGGGCAGCGGCTTTCCGGCCAGATCAGTGACGCGGCCTTGGAAGAGCAGCGGCGTGCCCTGCTCGCCATCGCGCATCGGCAGGGTCGCTGGGGACTCAAGCTTTGGGGCGTCCGGAATGTAGTACGGTCCCTCGATGGAGCCCTTTGTGCCCCCACGGTTCTCGTTGGCCACCTGCTCCACCGAGTGCTCCACCCATACGTCCAGGAATAACGGCCACTCCCCGTCCTCGCCAACCTGGATCAGCCACGCCTTCAAAGCGTTGTACTCGTCGTAGGTGACCTTTTCTTCCAGGATTGTTTGGTTGATGGCTCCGATGACCCGCGAGGCCAGCAGGTCCACCCGCTCCTGGCTGGTACCGGCCGCGAACTTCTTGTTCTCCCGGAAGCGGTCCGTCGCATTGGCGCCGGAAGCAGCCGCCGTTGCCTGTGTTTCCGTAGTCATTACTGTCCCTCCTGTGGTCTTCGGCGATATCGCCGTTACACAAGAGTGTTCTGGATCACCCCGGATGGCGGGGCCTGTTCACGAGGATCCGGCCGAACAGTGACAAAACAGGTCCGGTGGGTGCTAATCCGGCACGATGCACCTCTGTCTGCGGCCGCAGACGACTACGACGGCGGTGCGGAACCTACAGCGCGACGCCGAGGAGGGCGTCTTTGCGCAGCTGGAGCGGAGTGAGGCCGAAACGGGCCTTGAATGCACGGGTGAAATAGCTTTGCGACGCGAAGCCGGCCTGCGCGGAGATCCGGCCCACCGGCGTCGTTCTTTGGGTTGGATCGGAGAGGATGGTCCGAGCCAGCTCCAGCCGCAGGCCCAGGACGTAAAGGCTGGGCGGTTCCCCGGCCTCGGCAAAGATCCGCGTCAGATGGCGTTCGCTGATGCCGACCGCCGCGGCAACTTCGGCGGCGCTGAGTTGCGGATCGCCCAGCCGGTCCTCGATGTAACTGCGGGCGGTGGCAAGGTAACCGGCACCGGTGCCGCTGCGCTCCCCTCTGATCATGAGGCTGAGCAGTTCAAGGGCAGAGTCCTCCGCGCGCTCCAAATTCGCGGGCTGGCTGTGCTGGGCTTGCCCGGCGATCGTACCGCTGACCAACTTGGCCAAGGCGAGCATGTGGCGGTTCGCCGCCTCGCCCTGATTGAAGTTGAAGACCCGGGGCTTTAGCAGCGGTTTCCCGCCGGACAGTTCCAGGTAGTCATCACGCGGGATGGTGAGCACCAGTTCACGCAGACCCTTGCAAAAGCCTCGCAGAAACGGCCGGTCGGCGTCGTAGATGACCGCTTGGCCGGGTTTGAGCGATTCCTGTCCGTCGCCATAGTAGAAAAATGCTTCGCCTTCCAATGCGAAGAAGAGGGCAATGGCGTCCATGGGGTTCTGCCGGATGAACCGTTCGTTTCGTTCCACCACCTGCGCGCTGCCCTTGACTTGGGCAAACTTCAGCGAGGGGAAATGCAGGTTCACCTCACTGGCCTGCAGCGGGGCATCGTCCATGGTGCGGATGTCCAGCGGAATCAGCGCCTTGGAGTTATGGTGCTCCCAAAGCTGGACGCGATTGGTCGCGGGGATGCCGTCGGTGTTGAACTTCAGAAGCTTCGCCGGCCTGGACCCGGGCAGCACGGGAACCGGTCCTACGGTTGTGCCGTGCTCATCGGCAGTCCGCCGTGCGGCATCGAGATGGTGCTGGCTCATGGATCCAGAAGTGTAGCCTGAATCACATCGACGCGGTAGCCCGGGCACCGCGTTATGAGGGCGTCCGCCTGCTCCTCACGCAAAGCGTCAGTACCCGTAACCGCCTTCCTTGGCATTATCGGCCTCGGCTGAACCGTCCACCTTTTCCGAATCCGGGCCGGCCGCCGCTTCCAGCGGCTCCTCCTGGCCGCTACCGGATTCGGCAACCGGCTGGGGTTCGTGTGGATGCAGTTCCGAGTCCTCGGGCTGATCGCTGTTTTCGTTGGCTTCGCTGGTCATCGTGGGGCTCCTGGCCGTTGCTCCGTCCCGCGTGGTTGCCGGACGACGGATTCCCAGCGTAGGTAGCTGCTAAGCAACCTGTCCATACCCCTGCTGGAAGGCGACCCGCGTAGGATCGACCCGAGGGCGGCACCGCCCGGCGGCACACTTCAGGAGGACCATCATGGACATTGAAGAAGTCGACCTACTGGTCATCGGCGGCGGCAAGGCGGGCAAATCCCTGGCCATGGACCGGGCCAAGGCCGGGCAGAAAGTAGCCATGGTTGAACGCAGCATGATCGGCGGCACCTGCATTAATGTGGCCTGCATTCCCACGAAGACCCTCATCAACAGCGGCCGGGTACTGGAGACCGTCCGGCGTGCGGCCGAGTTCGGTATTTCCGGCGTCGAAGATCCGCGGATGGATCTGGCCCTGCTGCGGCACCGCAAGGATGACGTCGTCGGCACCATGGTCAAGGGACAGCTCGGCAGTTTCACCGATTCCGGGATGGACTTCATCCTGGGCGAAGCGAAATTTACCGGGCCCAGAACCGTACACGTGGACCTTAACGACGGCGGCACCCGCGTCCTGCGCGGCACCGACGTCGTGATCAATCTCGGCACCGAGCCGGCGCTGCCTCCGATTGCGGGGCTGGCGGAGGCCCGGGTGCAGACCAGCAATACCATGCTCGAGCTTGAGTCGTTGCCGGAGAGCATTGTCATCCTCGGCGGCGGTTACATCGGCTGTGAATTCGCGGACCTGCTCAACACCATCGGCGTCAATGTAACGATCGTCCAGCGCGGGAACCAGTTGCTGGGCCGCGAGGATGCAGACGTGTCCGCCGCGGTCAAGAAAGCCTTTATCGACGCCGGCATCACCGTCCGCCTCGGCGCCGCAGCCGAGAAAATCCAGCGCGCTGCAGACGGCACGGTCAGCGTGACCCTTGACGATGGCGAAACGATCAGCGCGGAGGACGTCCTGGTGGCGCTCGGCAGGAAACCCATGACCGACGGCGCCAATCTGGAAGCCGCCGGCGTGATCCTGGACGACCGCGGCTTCATCGAGGTCGACCAGCAGTTGCGGGCGGCCGACGGCGTCTGGGCTGCCGGCGATGCTGCCGGGACCCCGCAGTTCACGCACGCTTCCTACGACGACTACCGCATCCTCAAGGCCAATCTGGCCGCCCGGCATGGCGACGGCGAGGCCCGCACCACCGAGGGACGGCTCATTCCCTACACGGTCTTCATCACGCCCGAACTGGGCCGGGTCGGCCTGACTGAGCAGCAGGCCCGCTACGCCGGCCACGATGTCCGCATCGCCAAGATGCCGGTTGCCGCCATTCCGCGCGCCCGTACACTCGGCCAGACCGAAGGCGTGTGGAAGGCCGTGCTGGACCGGAAGACCGGCAGGATTCTGGGCGTGGCGCTACTGGGCACCGAGGCCAGCGAAGCCACCGCCGTGGTCCAGATGGCCATGCTGGCGGGGCTGGAATTCACGGCGGTGCGGGACGCCGTCATCACCCATCCGACCATTGCCGAAGGACTGAATCTGCTCTTCACTCCGGCTTACCTGGAGGATTGAGCCACCCGGGACGGCAGCCACGCAGGGCAGCCCTTTGACGTGGCGCGTTTAGCCTTGCTGACGCTCCCGGAAGAAATCGTCCTCCCGGCCGTGCCGCAGCGCCTGGTCCCATTCGGCGATCAATTCGCCGAGGTTCCCTTGCTCTTCGGCGGCAATAAACAGTGCCATGTCCTGATTGGCTGTATCCCTGCGGGTGACGGCCCAGATCTCCTCGTACCGGCCGGCACGCCCGGCTTCCCGCAGCACGATCCGGAACCGGCGGCTGTACTCCCGTTCCTCCGGCCGGCCGAAGCGCTCTGACTTCAGGTACACAAACGCCAACACCGCAACCACCGCTCCACCGAACACTACGGTTCCAACCAGCGCGATCCCGTCCGGCAGCAGGAGGGTGAGGACCCACCAGAGCAGGCCCAGGAAAACCATCAATGCCCCAAGGACGATGATCACCGCTCCAGATTAGCCTTCCAAACGGGGACCGCGGCGACGGGGAACGATGCCCGGCTGCCTAGCACCGCCGCATCCCTCAGATTGAGGGTGTCGGCGCTCCCGGGCCGGGCCTACCATGAGCCCTACACCGGCTCGCATGAGCTCCCCGCAGCAGCAAAAGAAGGATCTGTCATGGAATGTATTACCTGGTTTGTGCCTATCCTGCCCGGGAAGCTTGAGGCGTGGAGGGCTTTCGTGGAGGAGATCAACGGTCCGCGGAAGGACGATTTCGCCCAGTCCCGGCAGCGCCTCGGGGCCAGCCGTGAAGTGATCGGCCTGGTCCAGAGTCCCGAAGGAGACTTTGCCGCTTTGTTCCACGAGGGCGAGAGCGTCTCCGCGGGGTTCAGCAAGCTGGCTGCCTCCGAAGACCCCTTCGACGTCTGGTTCAAGGACAAGATTCTGGAGCTCCATGGGGTCACCAAGGAAATGCTGGCTCAGGGACCGCCTTCTCAAGTGGTGATGGACTACCGGGCGTAACGGCGCGGAGCTTCATGGACCGTCTGGAGGCGGCGTTGCTGCAGTAGCCGGCTCCGGCAGGTAGACTCGCAGGCAGTGACACGGGGTGCCCCCTTGAGGGGCTGAGAGCAAACCCGTTGAACCTGATCTAGTTCGTACTAGCGAAGGGATGTCATGCAGCGGCTGCCGTGCGGTGCGTTGCACCATCTTTTCGCCTTATTCAAGGTGGAGAACCTCAATGCAGCTCGCAGCACAGACCGTACTGGTAACCGGCGGCGGCCGTGGCCTCGGCGCCCGGATCGTCGCAGCCTTCGCGGAAGCCGGCGCCCGGGTAGTCATCAATTACCGCAACAGCGGTTCGGCCGCGGAGGAGCTGGCCGCCAAGTTCGGGCCGGAGCAGGCCGTGGCTCTGCAGTCGGACGTCACCGATGCCGGGCAGGTGGCGGAGCTGTTCAGCCGTGCCGAAGCCCATTTCGGTGGCGCAGTGACCACGGTGGTCAACAACGCGCTGGCGGATTTCTCGTTCAACGGGGATGCCCGCTCCAGCGCCTCCGATATTTCCTGGTCCGAGTTCGAGACCCAGTTCTCCGGCAGCGTGCGTGGCGCGCTGAACACCGCGCAGCAGGCACTTCCCGGCATGCGCGGCCACCGATTTGGCCGGATCATCAACATCGGCACCAACCTCTTCCAGAATCCGGTAGTTCCCTACCACGACTACACCGCGGCCAAGGCGGCCCTGCTCTCGCTGACCCGGACGCTGGCGGCGGATCTGGGCCAGCACAACGTCACCGTCAACATGGTCTCCGGCGGATTGCTCCGCACCACCGACGCCAGCGCTGCCACACCGGATGAAGTCTTCGAGCTGATCGCCGCCTCCACTCCGCTGCGCAGAGTAACGACGCCGGAAGAACTGGCCGACGCGGTACTGTTCTTCGCGTCGCCCTGGGCCCGCTCGGTGACCGGGCAGAACCTGATGGTCGACGGCGGACTGGTGATGAGCTAGTGGCGGCGCGGCAACTGCACTTCAACGCGTTCCTGTTCGGCTGCGGCCACCACAACGCCGCCTGGCGTCGGCCGCAGTCGCCCATCGAGCAGCTCGGCGACATCGCCTTCTACGAGCGGCTGGCCCAAACCGCGGAGCGGGGCCTGTTCGACGCCGTCTTCTTCGCGGACGGACACTCGGCGGGCAACGTCGGCGCAGGGCCGCTCTGGCATCTGGAACCCCTCACCGCCCTGTCGGCCATGGCCCGGGCCACCAGCAGGATCGGCCTGGTCAGCACGGTTTCGGCCACCTTCTACACACCGTTCCATGCCGCCCGCATGCTGGCCTCCATGGACCACATCAGCGCCGGGCGCATCGGCTGGAATGTCGTCACGTCGATGTTCGACGCCGAGGCACGCAACCACGGTATGGCGGCCATGCCCGGGCATCAGGAACGTTATGAACGCGCCGCCGAGTTCATCGACGTCGCCCTCAGGTTGTGGGATTCCTGGTCCGACGACGCGCTCGTCCTCGACCGCCAGGGCTGCTACGCGGATCCGGCCGAAGTCCAGCCGCTCCACCATTCCGGACGGCACTTTCTGGTGGACGGCCCGCTCACCGTCCCGCGCTCCCCGCAGGGTCGGCCGGTGCTGTTCCAGGCCGGCGCCTCGGAGCAGGGACGCGACCTCGCCGCCCGTTATGCCGAAGGCATCTACGCCGTCGCCTACGATCTGGTCAGCGCGCAGGCCTACTACGCGGATGTGAAGCGCCGTATCGCCGGAGCCGGACGGAATCCGGACAAGGTCGCCGTCATGCCAGGCCTGGTGACCTACTTCGGGACAACGACGGCGAAGGCAAAGACCAAGCAGGCCGACACCGACGCGCTGCTGCCCACGGAACACTCCCTGGCCCAGCTGGGCACCTTCATCCAGCAGGACTGCAGCGGCTGGGAGCTGGACGCGCCCGTGCCCAGCTTGCCGCCGGCGTCGGAATTCACCGGCCCGCAGGGCCGCTACACCACCATCCTGCGGATCATCGACGCCGAAAAGCCCACGGTGCGCCAGCTGCTCGGAAGGCTGGCTGCCGGTGGCGGACACTGCACCATGACCGGCACACCCGAACAGGTGGCGGACCAGATCGAGCTTTGGTTCGCCTCCGGCGGCGCGGACGGATTCAACCTGATGCCGCCGCTGCTGCCGGATTCCCTGGAGGAGTTCGTGGACCGCGTCGTCCCGGTGCTGCAGCGCAGGGGGCTGTTCCGCACCTCCTATACCGGCAGCACGCTGCGCGAGCATCTGGGGCTGGAGCGTCCGGCTGCCGCGGCTGGAGTAAGGGCAGAAACCGCCGGCTCCGCTTTATAGACTGGACCCGTGCCTCCTATCGACGCCGGAGCCGGCCGCTTCGCCCCTAGCCCCTCGGGTGAACTGCATGTGGGAAACCTGCGCACCGCCATCCTCGCCTGGCTTTTCGCCCGCAGCACCGGCCGCGATTTCCTGCTGCGGATCGAGGATCTGGACCGCGCCCGCGCCGGAGCGGAAGACAAAGTGCTCGAGGATTTGGCCGCCGTCGGGCTGACGTGGGACGGCAACGTGCTCAGCCAGACGGACCGCTTCCCCCTCTACCGCACCGCCATCACCGCCCTGGCCGACGCGGGCCTGGTCTACGAATGCTTCTGCACCCGCCGCGAGATCGCCGATGCCCCCAGCGCTCCGCACGCCCCGGCCGGAGCCTACCCCGGAACCTGCCGGAACCTCAGCAATTCAGAACGCGAACGACGGCGGCAGGAGCGGCCCGCGGCACTCCGGCTGCGCGCCGGGGTCACCGAATACACTGTGACGGACCGGCTGCACGGCGAGTACACCGGCGTCGTCGACGATCTGGTGCTGCTGCGCAACGACGGCGTGCCGGCCTACAATCTCGCCGTCGTCGTCGATGACGCGGAGCAGGGCATCGACCAGGTGGTCCGCGGCGATGACCTGCTCAGCTCCACGCCCCGGCAGGCGTATCTGGCATCCCTGCTCGGCCTGGCGCCGGTCGAGTACGCGCATGTGCCGCTGGTGTTGAATACCCATCACCGCCGGATCGCCAAACGCGACGGCGCCATTTCACTGCGCACCCTCGCGCTGGCCGGGATTGGTCCGGACACGGTGCGGGACATGGTCCTGCGCTCGGTAGGTCTCCCGGCCGGGCCCCTGGATCAGGCACTCGAGGCGTTCTCACCCGGTCAGCTGCCCACCGAGCCGTGGATCTTCGAACCGCCGGTGCTCGAACTGCCCTGAAAAATCCACATCCCAACTTGCTTACTTGAGCAGCGCTACATCCGAGACCAGTTCGATGTGGGACAACATCGCTGCAGCAGCCAGGTCCGGGTCCTGGGCCCGGATGGCATCGGCGATCCTGCGGTGGGATGCCAAAGACTGTTCAGGGCGACCAGGCTGTCCTAATGATTCAAGACGCGTTTCGAGAACCATTTCGGCGATGAAAGTCATCAGCTGCGCAAGCACCGGCGAGTGCGCGGCCTCCGTTACGGCTTGGTGGAAAAGCTCATCCCCGTGGGCGCCCCGGTCACCCTTGCCGACTTCGTCTTCCATGACGCCCAAGGCTTTCTCAATGCCGGCCAGATCCTCGTCCGTCCGTCTCGTTGCAGCCAACGCGGCCAGCTTCACCTCCAGAGTGCTGCGCGCTTCAACGATCTCCGGCAGCCTGTTCTGATGCTCGCGCAAGTCCCGAAGCACGGTGGCAATGCTGGGCCGGTAGACCAGCACCGCGCCAGTGCCGTGCTGGACGCTGATAACGCCGAGCACCTCCAAAGCTACAAGTGCCTGCGCCAGCGTGGCTCGTGAAACTCCGAGCTGCTCCGCCAAGTCACGCTCAGCCGGAAGGTGATCACCCGGCCCCAGCTGCTCGGCCTCTACGTAACTCAGGATTTGCTTCATCAACTGCTCATAGAGTCTTGGCCGAGCCACCCGGCCCAAGAGTGAAACAGGCTTGTCAGGCATAGCGTTCCTCCCCACATCGGAATTGCCTCCACAGTACACCTATTGACAAGAGACTCAGTGTCTAGGAGGCTAGGCCAGTGAGCCAGTGACCTACTTCACCAATAAATCTTCTGGAGGAACGCCGATGTCCGCTCCTGTCTTATCAATCATCGTTCTGGCGGCGATGTTCCTGATCGCTACAGTCCTGCCCATCAACATGGGCGCACTCGCCTTTGTCGGCGCTTTTCTGCTCGGAGCCGTCTTCCTGGGCATGGACACCGATGCCATTTTGGCCAACTTCCCTGGCGGTCTTTTCCTGACGCTGGTGGGCGTCACCTACTTGTTCGCTATTGCACAGAACAACGGCACCATCGACTTGTTGCTCAGTCGGGCAGTGAAGCTGGTCGACAACAGAATTGCCCTCATCCCGTGGGTCATGTTCGTTATCACCGCCGCGATCACCGCGGTCGGCGCACTGGGTCCGGCAGCAGTTGCCATCATGGCGCCGATCGCACTCGGCTTCGCCGCCAAATACAAGATCAACCCGCTCATGATGGGCATGCTGGTAGTCCACGGCGCACAGGCCGGAGGCTTCTCGCCCATTGCCGTCTACGGGGTCATCGTCAATGGCCTGATTACCGACGCCGGCTTCGCCTTTAGCCCCGCAGCCCTGTTCCTGACGAGCTTCGCCTTCAACTTGGCAATCGCTTTGGTGCTCTTCCTGGTACTCGGTGGCCGCAGCCTGTCCATGACAAGAGTGGGGCAGTTCGTCGAGCAGGTAGCTGAGGCACGAATGTCCTTGAGTGTCGGCAGCAGGGCCAGCGACGTCACATTCAAGGGAGCCGGCAGCGGCACTTATGGGCCACGGGATCCAGCAGGAGACGGCTCCTCCAAGCCGTCCGGCGAGCGCCTGCCGCAGTTGCTGACCATCGCCGGCCTGATCGTACTCGCCGTCGTTGCCCTGGGCTTCAAAGTCGACGTCGGATTCGTCTCCATCACCATCGCCGTGGTCCTCGCGCTCGTGTCGCCGAAGGCCCAGAAAGGCGCTGTCAACAAGATCAGTTGGTCAACCGTACTGCTGATCTGCGGCATGCTGACCTTCGTCGGCGTGCTGCAAGAGGCCGGCACGATCAACTACGTGTCGGATGGCGTCGCAAACCTGGGTGTCCCGTTGCTGGCCGCATTGCTGATCTGCTACATCGGCGCCGTCGTCTCCGCTTTCGCCTCCTCCACTGCCATTCTGGCGGCACTGATCCCGCTGGCGATCCCGTTCCTTGATTCCGGCGAGATCGGTGCCGTCGGCGTTGTCTGCGCCCTGGCAGTCGCTTCCACGATTGTGGATGTCTCACCGTTCTCAACCAACGGAGCCCTGGTGCTGGCGAACGCACCGGAGGGCACCGACAAAGACCGCTTCTACAAGCAGATCCTGGGCTACGGCGGCATCGTCGTGGTGGCCGGACCCGTTTTGGCCTGGCTGACCCTGGTACTGCCCGGCTGGCTGTGACCGGCCGTTCCTCCAATTGCTGACCCACATCAAAGGAGTCAAAATGACGCTTGTAACCGAACACCGCACAGGAGCTTCCCCGGATGAAGCCGAGGCTGTGGGGCCGTTGACCGGATTTACCGTAGTTGACCTCAGCCGTGCGCTGGCCGGGCCGCATGCCGGCATGATGATGGCCGACCTGGGCGCACGCGTCATCAAAGTGGAGAACCCGGGCCACGGGGATGACACCCGCGGCTGGGGCCCGCCCTTCGTGGGCCCGGAGGATAATCCACAGGCCACGTACTTTCTGTCCTGTAATCGGAACAAGGAATCCATTGCACTGGACCTGAAGAGCGACGACGGCAAAGAGGTCCTCACAGGACTCATCCGCCGCGCGGACGTGTTGATCGAAAACTTCCGCCCAGGCGTACTCGACCGGCTGGGTTTCGACGCCGCCCGGCTGCACGAACTCAACCCCGGGCTGGTGATCCTCTCGATTACCGGGTTCGGGCACGACGGCCCCGAATCGCACCGCAGCGGCTACGACCAGATCCTGCAGGGCGAAGCGGGCCTGATGTCCCTGACCGGCTCCGGACCCAACGACCCGCAGCGCGTGGGCGTACCGATCGCGGATCTACTCTCCGGCATGTACGGTGCATACGGTGCGCTGGCCGCTCTGATGGAACGCGAACGTACCGGGCGCGGACAGGTGGTCCGCACCTCCCTGCTCGCGGCCATGGTTGGGGTCCACGCTTTCCAGGGCACCCGGGCCACGGTGGCCGGAGAAGTGCCCCAGGCACAGGGCAACCACCACCCCTCCATCGCACCCTACGGATTGTTCAGCTGCCGCGGCGGCAAGGTCCAGATCAGTGTCGGCAGCGAAAAACTGTGGGCCGCCTTCAGCAATGCCTTCGGTATCGACGGCTCGCGCCCGGAATTCGCCACCAACGCGGACCGGGTCAACAACAGGTCCCTCCTCATTCAGGAGGTGGAGCGGGCTTTCGCCACCTATGGCGCGGAAACGTTGCTGGAGAAACTGGACGATGCCGGCATTCCGGCGGGCAAGGTGCGCAGCCTGGACGAGGTCTACGCTTGGGACCAGGTCAAGTCCCAAGGCCTGCTCGTCGACGTCGAGCATCAGGTCCTGGGCAAGGTGACACTTCCGGGACCACCGCTGCGGTTCTTCAACCCGGCCAGCGCCGAGGAAACCACCCGCAGAACCCATCAGGCCCCACCGATGCTGGATGCAGACGGTAAAACTATCCGGGCCTGGCTTGCCGGCGCAGAAGAGGCAGATTGAGATGGAGACTTTGCAGAAGGCACACCATTTGAACGCCGTCGAACTCATTGACACTGTTCTCGATCCAGGATCCTTCAATTCCTGGGATACACCGCCGGCGCAGCCTGCGGCGGACGAGAAGTACCGCCGTGACCTGGATGCTGGCGCCCGAAAGAGCGGAACGGACGAATCCGTCCTGACCGGAGAGGGTCTCATCCGCGGACGGCGGGTGGCCGTGATCGTCTCGGAGTTCGCTTTCCTGGCCGGCTCCATCGGACAAGCTGCGGCGGAGCGGATTACCGCCGCAGTGGAACAGGCCACAGCTGAACGACTCCCGCTGCTCGCCGGCCCCGCCTCCGGTGGGACACGCATGCAGGAAGGAACACTCGCTTTCCTGGCAATGGTCAAGATCACCGCGGCTGTGCACCGCCACCGGCAGGAAGGCCTGCCCTATCTGGTTTACCTCCGCCACCCCACCACCGGCGGAGTAATGGCCTCATGGGGCTCGTTAGGCCATGTCACAGTTGCCGAACCGGGCGCGCTCCTCGGGTTCCTCGGTCCCCGGGTTTTCGAGGCGCTGAACGGCGAACCGTTCCCGACCGGCGTCCAGGTTTCCGAAAACCTCTTCCACAAAGGACTCATCGATGCCGTCGCTCCGCCGCAGGAACTAGCGGAGATTCTGGACCGGGCATTGAACATCCTGCTGCCAGGAGCGGCCGATCCGGTTCCGGAACCGGAAACCGTGCAGACAAGGCCCGCGGACGCGGACGCCTGGACCTCAATCCAGATATCCCGGAACACCCGCCGGCCGGACCTGCGCTGGTTGTTGGCTGCAGGCGCCGCAGATGCGCTACCCCTCAACGGAACGGGGCAGGGCGAAAACGAACCCGGGCTGCTGCTCGCGCTGGCGCGCTTTGGCGGACAGTCGTGCGTCGTCCTCGGTCACGAACGACCCCGGGATCCGGACGCTCCGGCAATGGGACCGGGATCATTGCGCGAGGCCCGCCGGGGCATGAAGCTGGCCGAAGAGCTCGGTCTGCCCCTGCTGACCGTGATCGATACCGCAGGCGCCGCGCTGTCCAAGGAAGCAGAGGAAGGCGGACTGGCAGGAGAAATCGCGCGGTCACTGCAGGATCTGGTCGGCCTGCAGTCCCCCAGCGTATCCGTGTTGCTCGGGCAAGGTGCCGGCGGCGGCGCTCTCGCCTTGCTGCCTGCAGACCGGATCATTGCCGCCCAGCATGCCTGGCTGTCGCCTCTGCCGCCCGAAGGCGCCAGCGCCATCCTGCACCGCACCACCGAGTTCGCGCCGTCGATCTCCATCCAGCAAGGCGTCAACCTCACCTCCCTGTATGGCAATGGCCTGGTGGACCATATCGTGGATGAACGCCCCGATGCTGCGGTCGAACCAAAGGACTTCTGCCGGCGGATGGCCCGTGCGATCGAATATGAACTGTCCGCCGCCGCCAGCACTCCCGCAGCCGAACGCGTGGAGCGACGTTGGGCGAAGTTCCGGCAGCTGGGTCGCTAGCAGCCGTGCCAGCTTCGTCGGTTTCCGGGAACTCTCCGCATAGGATCGGGGCAGCGTACATAACAGCAAGGAGATCCCGGTCTGATGCCGCGCGTACTGGATGAACTTGAGCAGCGGATTGCCGCCGCCCTGATGGTCGACGGCCGGGCGCCCTGGCGGAAGATAGCCGCTGTGCTGGGCGAACCGGAACGCACGATCGCGCGCCGCGGCTCTGACCTACTGGCGGCCGGCGAGCTCGCCGTCGTCGGGCTGCGGACCCGGCAGTCGTCGGCCCTGCTGCGGCTTGAGTGCATGCCTGGCACCAGCCGGGCTGCGGCAGAGGCTCTGGCGCAGCGCCGTGATTCCACTTTCAGTTATCTCATGACTGGCGGGGCGGACTGCGTGGCCGAACTGTTGATGGACCCGCAGGAGGTCAGTAGCATCCTGGCCACTGAGGTTCCGTCCACCGTGGGATTGCTGCGCGCTGCCAGCTATCCCGTGTTGCGCTATTTCCGATCCATCCGAGGATGGAACTCCGGTGTGCTGACCGACGCCGAAAGCGTGGCCCTACAGTCCGAGCTCACCGTCGACTTCACCGCGAACTATGCCCTGGGTCCGCTACAGTCGGCGGCGCCCTCCCCGCTGTCGGCCCAGGACCTGCGTCTGCTGGACGCGTTGGTCGAAGACGGCCGTTCCAGCTTGGAATCCTTAGCACGCCGCGCCGGAGTCTCGGAAACGACAGCACGGCGCCGAAGCGAGTGGCTGCTGCGCAATAATTTCGTCAGTATCCGCACCATCGTGGAGCCTGCTGCACTGGGACTGCCGCTCGAGGCGTTCCTCTGGATCAAGGCTGCGCCCGGCAAAGTCGATGCGATCGGCCGCGCCCTGGGCAGGGAACCCGCGGTCCGGTATGCGGCCGCAGTCGCCGGGGACCGCCAGTTGGTAGCGGATGTGACGGTCAGTGATCAGGAGGAGCTCTACCGTTTCACTACCGATTCGCCGTGGGCCGCCGAGGCGGACAGAATCGAGACGACCATGCTTTTGCAGGCCCGTAAACGCGGCGGTCGGCTCCTGTCCGCCCCCTGAATAGGCGAAGTCAACGGAGCCGGCCGCCTCCCGGCAGCTGTGGCAACGGCGGCCACAGCTGCCGGCGCTGTCAGGAAGCCGCGGGGGATGCCGTCGGCTGGCTCAGTTCCGGCCGACGGTCCACGCAGCGCGTCCGCTCCTCGAACGCTTTGGCCTGGCGCAACAGGGCCATGTCCTGGTAGTGGTTCGCGGCAATTTGGAAACCGACCGGGAGACCCTCGGCGGTAAAGCCGGCAGGAACCGCCAGCACGGGCAGGCTGGTAGCCGACAAGACGCATGCCGAGCGCATCCAGTCCAGATAGGTCCGGGACTTCTCACCGGCCACATCACCGGGGTAACGCAACGCCGCGTCGAAGGGCAGCACTTGGGCCGCAGGGCTCAGGAACAGGTCGTACCGTCCGAAGAAGTCCTGCACGGAGGCTTCCAACCGCGTCCGCGCCGCCGTGGTTTCAATCAGCTCCTCGGCGCTGAGCGACCAGCCGAGCTCTACATTCCAAATCACTTCCGGCTTGATCAGGTCCCGGTGCCGGCGTACCAGCGGTCCCAGCCCCGCGGCAAAGTCCGTAGCCCGGGTGGCTTGGAAGACCTGGTCCGCCTCTGAGAAGTCCGGTGTCGCCTCTTCCACGATCGCGCCGGCTTCCTCGAAGACGCGTAGCTGACGCTGAAGCACCTCCAGCACCGCCCGCTCCACCGGGATACCGATACCGAAATCCGGGCTCCAGCCGATGCGGACTCCCCGCAGGTCGCCAACCACATCACCTGCAAACGCACTTCCACCCAGCGGCGCTGGAGTCGGCAGTTTCGGCGATGGCCCGGCCACTGCGGACATGAACAATGCGATGTCCGAGATCTCCCGGGCCATCGGGCCGGTCCGGCCGAGCCAGGCCCAGGCGTTGTTGGGGGCGGGCATCGGAATGACCCCGTACGAGGGCCGGAACCCCACAACATTGCAGAAGGACGCGGGAATCCGTAGCGAACCGCCCATGTCCGAGCCTTCGCCCAAGGGCTGGATGCCCGCCGCTATGGCGGCAGCCACACCGCCGGACGAACCCCCAGCGCTGCGGGAGGGCGCGTAGGGATTAGTGGTGGTGCCGAAGACCTCGTTAAAAGTGTGTGATCCGGCGCCGAACTCCGGGACGTTCGTCTTCCCCGTAGCCACCACACCCGCCGCTCGCAGCCGAGCCACGATCAGATCGTCCTCGTCGGGAACGTTTTCTTTGAAAACGAGCGAACCCTGTGTGGTACGCATCCCCTTGGTCTGATGCGTGTCCTTATGCGTCATCGGCAATCCGTGCAGCGGGGGCAGCTCCGCCCCGCTGACGGTCAGTCGGTCGGCTGCGTCTGCGGCGGCGAACGCAGCCTCGGGATCAAGGGTGACGACAGCGTTAATCACGGGATTCACTTCGTCGATCCGCGCCAGATGGGCGGCTACGGCCTCACGGGCGGAAAAGTCACGGCGGCGGATACCCGCTACCAGGTCTGTCGCGGACAGGTCCAAAATCTCGGTCATGCTTCTACCTACTTCTCTACCTCAGGCTGACGGCTTATCCCCCAGTCTGGACCCGGGGAACCTACCAGCGGAAGCGCTTGGCGTGAATCAGTTCACACTGGAGGAAATGGCCAGTTCCATGGCTTCTTCTGCCAACTATTGCCATCGAGGAGGCAGGGGCGAAAGGTTATGGCTATCTCACCGAGCTTTGTAAGCCAGATCACATTCACTAAAGGAGATCACGGACCATGCATCCCCTGGCACTACAGGTACCGGCAGCGGCCGGCTCCACCGACATCCTCGCAGTGGCAAACTCGCCCCTGGTCTGGGCTTGCGCGCTGGGCGTCTTCGGCGTCATTTTCGTGCAGACCTTCATTTACATCAAAGCCGCCCGCAAGGCGGCGCCCGCCGTCGGAATGAGTACAGGGGAGCTCACCCGCTCCTACCGTGCCGGAGCCGTTGCGTCGATCGGTCCGTCCCTGGCCGTTGTGCTGGTCGCCATTGCGTTGCTGGCCCTCTTTGGCACGCCGGCGGTGCTGGTGCGCATCGGACTTATCGGTTCCGCAGCGACCGAAACCGCCTCAGCCGGCATCGCCGCAACCACCTTGGGCGCCACGCTGGGTGGGGCTGACTACACCCAGCAGGTCTTCGCCGTCGCCTTCATGGCCATGAGTATCAGCGGCGGGATGTGGATGCTGGCCACTCTGATCCTGACGCCGTTGCTCAAGCGCGGCGGTCACCGGCTCTCCCAAGTCAACCCGGCAGCGATGGCGATCATCCCGTGCGCTGCGCTGCTCGGCGCCTTCAGCATGCTCGCTGTAGCTGAGATGCCGAAGTCCGGCGTCCACCTCATCACCCTCGTCGTGTCGGCGGCGGTGATGAGCGGATGCCTGTTCCTGGCCCGGAAGCTTCAGGCCGCGTGGCTCAAGGAATGGGCCCTCGGCTTCGCCATCATTACCGCACTCGTCGTCGCTTTCGCGGCCCACGCCGCGTAGCTCCCACTGCTCGAAAGGATTGTTCCGATGACCACCAACATCCAAACCCGCACCGGTTCCGGCATGGCCGGCTTCGAGGCCACGACGTCCCGCTGGGGCCGCATCACCATGATGGCAGGCCTGGTCCTGTCCCTGATCGGACCGATGTATCTGGTCTTCTTCGCTGGGCTGGACATTACCGCCGGCCATATTTGGCTCGCCTTCATCGCCGTGGCCGCAACCTTCGGCATCTTCTGGATCATGGAGCCGCTGACCTACTTCCCGATCCTCGGCCCCGCAGCTATTTACCAGGCGTTTATGATCGGCAACATCTCCAACAAGCTCCTGCCGGCCGCCATCGTCGCCCAGTCCAGCATCGATGCCCGCCCAGGCACCAAGCGCGGCGACCTGGCAGCCGTCATGGCTATCTGCGGAGCGGCCACCGTCCACCTCACGTCCTTGCTTCTCTTCGTTGGCGTCCTGGGGACCTGGCTGATCTCCATTGTTCCGGATGCCCTGATCGAGGTCGCGCGTCTCTACATTCTGCCCGCCGTGATGGGCGCAGTCCTGGTCCAATGCATCGCTACCATGCGCCAGCTGCGTCCCACGATTTTCGCCATCGGAGCCGCGCTGGCGGTCCAGTTCGTTCTGGTTCCACTGGTCCCCCAGGCCGCCATGGGAGCAACGGCCATCACCGTTGTTGCCACGATCATGCTCTCCTGGTTCGGCCGGGACCGCTCCGCCATCCATACCGCTCCGGTCGAGGAAGAACCTTCAGACGCCGCAAACGATACCGCCAACGGCAGCACGGCCGAGGAGGTTCGCTGAATCATGCCCGAAACCGCGACACGTCCCGCCCTGACCGAGACCTACCGCGAGCAAATGCACGCGATCTACCGCCGGCTGCACGCCAACCCGGAATTTTCCATTCAGTAGCACCGGACCAAAGAGTTCATCGCTGCCGAACTGACCGCGCTGGGAGTGGAGAATTCCACTTCGGGAGGCACCGGCGTCGTTGGTGGTTTGCGCACAGCGACGAGCCTATGGTCGCCAGACGCGGCGGCATGGGGCATGGGGACAGGTATCAGCGAACAAGGAACATAGCCGGAGTGACGGCGACGGCGAACACTAATAGACCTTAGCTTCGCTTTTCAAGGGCACGCGTCCAAATGAACGGACGGTCAGGAATTAAGACCAGCGAGCTTGCCATCGGTTCTTTTCGTCGCAACACTAGGTACGCTCGCGGCGGGAAGCCATCCCCGCCCTGCCGCGGGTCTGCCGGCCCTGCGCGCCATAAGCCCCGCCGTGCCGGCGCCTCCCCTCCCCTCCCCCGCATCGCCATGAGGCGTGCTCCATTAGATTCGATGAGGAGTCCGATGAAGAAGAAGTCCGCATTAGCGGCACTTTCATTAATCCTTTCAACCGGCCTGGTTGCCGGGGTCGCCGCTCCAGGCGCCGTAGCCCAGGAACCAGCGGCAGCGCAGGTCACTGCAGAGGTTTCAGAAGCAGGAAAGGCAACCATCAAACGGGACAGCTACGGCGTTCCCCATATTTACGCGAACACCACCCGCGACCTTTTCTACGGCTATGGTTATGCCGTCGCAGAGGACCGGATGTTCCAACTGGAAATGGCCAAGCGGGCCGTACTGGGAACCTCGGCCGAGGTGCTCGGCCCGGACTACGTCGAGATTGACAAGCGTTCCCGCGCTTCCTTCGATCCTGAGGCCATCAAGGCGCAGATCGAGGCTCTGCCGCAGGAAGACCGTGACATCCTCGAGGGCTACGCCGCCGGCTTCAATGAGCGCGTCGGCGAGGTCATGGCAAACCAGGAGGAGCTGCTGCCGAAGCAGTTCACCGACTATGGCTTCGAGCCCACCACCTGGAGCGGCTACGACGTCGCCATGATCTGGGTTGGCACCATGGCCAACCGCTTCTCGGACAGCGCCGGCGAGCTGTCCAACCTGCAGGTCCTCCAGCAGCTCACCTCAGAGTACGGCGCGGAGCAGGGACAGCTGCTGTTCGACCAGTTGCAGTGGACCGAAGATCCGACGGCGCCGACCACGGTTCCCCGCGAGGACAAGAAGCACCCGAACAAGCTGGCCGTGGACAGCCCCTCCCAGCTGTCCGATCTTGCCAAGGTCTCCCCGGATCTGAGGGACACTGGGCTGGCTTCCATGAAACAGTTCGGCGGCGGTGAATGGCCCGCGGTCAAGCCAGAAGCCAGCAACCTTTGGATCGTGGGCGATAAGAAGTCCAAGGAGAAGGGCTCCGTCCTCCTGAACGGCCCGCAGTTCTCCTGGTTCAATCCCTCGTATGTCTACGGTATCGGCCTGCATGGAGCCGGGTTCGACGTCACCGGCAACACCCCGTTTGCCCACCCCACCATCCTGTTTGGCACCAACAAGGACATCAGCTGGGGATCCACGGCGGGGCCGCTTGACGTCAACGATGTCTATCAGGAACAGCTCAACCCGGAGAACCCGCAAGAGTACCGGTACGACGGCGAGTGGCGTCCCATGGACGTACGTACCGAAAAGATCGAGGTCAGCGGACAGGAACCTGTCGAGCATCAGGTCTACTCCACGGTGCACGGCTACGTCACCAGCTTCGACGCAGCGAACAACACCGCCTACTCGAAGAAGCGCAGCTGGGCCGGTACGGAAATCCAGTCGTTCATGGCCTGGATCAAGATCATGAAGGCGCAGAACTGGGAGGAGTACCTGGAACAGGCCGAGAAGGTCGGCATCACCATCAACTGGTACTACGCGGACAAGAAA
The DNA here is from genome assembly GCF_057656375.1 of Arthrobacter sp. Soil_C_60. Taxonomy (NCBI): domain Bacteria; kingdom Bacillati; phylum Actinomycetota; class Actinomycetes; order Micrococcales; family Micrococcaceae; genus Arthrobacter; species Arthrobacter sp. Soil_C_60. The sequence goes on from NZ_JBDGKM010000006.1 coordinate 62,372, forward strand.
GGCAACATCGGCTACGTCTCCCCCGGAAAGCTACCAGTCCGTGCCGAAGGCCACGACCCGCGGTTGCCCGCCGTCGGCGATGGCTCCATGGAGTGGGAGGGCATCCGACCCTTCTCCGAAAACCCCAAGGTCTACAACCCCAAGCAGGGCTACATCGTCAACTGGAACAACCAGTCGGCCGCCGGATTCAACGCTGGCTCCGGCAACTGGTCCCCTGTGGACCGGGTGAACGAGATCATCGAACGGTTGGAGGAGCAGCAGAAGTTCACCACCGACGAGATCTGGGACATCAACGAGGAAACATCCTTCGCGGACCTGAACATCCGCTACTTCCGCCCGTTCCTTGAGGAGGCTGTGAAGACGCTTCCGGCCAAGGATTCCCTGGCGCAGGATGTCCGTCTGCTCACCGAGTGGGACGGCCAGCGGCGCGACGGGGACGGCGACGGCGATCTGGATGGGCCACAGGCGGCGATCATGAATACCTGGTTGCCCATCCTGTTCGAAACCGTGCTCAAGGACGACCTTCCGGCGTCGGTGTTCGAGAACTACGCACAGGGCACTGGCCTGGCACGGCCCGCCAACGGCAGTAAACTCGTCTACAACGCACTGCTGGGCGAGGACGCCGGCGTCGAGCAAAGCGTCGACTTCTTCAACGGCGACGACAAGAAGCAGGTGCTGCTGGACACCTACCGCCAGGCACTGGCCGAGCTGGCCGCAGAGCAGGGCGCGGACCGCTCCGCGTGGAGCGTGCCGACACCGCAGCATGAGTTCTCCTACAAGAACTTCATTGGGGTCCCGCAGGCGAATGCGGAAGAAAACCTGACCGGTCCCGATTACATGAACCGCGGCACGCAGAACGACATCGTCTCGCTCTTCGGTTCAGAGGCCAGCATGTGCACGGTCGCGCCGCCGGGGCAGAGCGGCTTCATCGCCCCCGACGGCACCAAGTCCGACCACTATGCGGACCAACTGCAGATGTATGCGGATTTCGAATGCAAGACCGAGAACCTGTACCCGCAGCAGCTCGAAGCGAATCTGGAAAGCACCACGGTCCTGAAGTAGTAACAGCAGGAAGAACGACGGCGGCAGGTCACCTACGTGGCCTGCCGCCTTCTGCTCCAGGCAGGACCGGGGGCCGTGGGTCTGCGGTTCCGTCTCTAAGATGGACTAATGACTGCAACTCTCGTGGCGAAAGACCTTTCGGGCGGCCACGGCCACCGCACCCTGTTTGCCAATCTGAACCTGACCGTCGCCCCGGGAGACGTTGTCGGCGTCGTTGGCGCCAACGGAGCAGGGAAATCGACGCTGCTACGCCTTCTGGCAGGGGTGGACGCGCCGATGGCAGGCACGGTCAGCGCCGCTCCCTCGGACGCGTTCATCGGCTGGCTGCCGCAGGAACACGAGCGCATTCCCGGCGAGACCATCGCCGATTACATCAGCCGCCGCACCGGCTCCTCGGCCGCAACCGCTGAAATGGAAGCCGCTGCCGAGGCCCTCGGAGCCGGGACCAAGCAGGCCGAGGATGCCTACGCCGTCGCGCTGGACCGCTGGATGGCCTCCGGCGCAGCAGATCTGGAGGACCGCATTCCGGCCGTGCTGGCCGAGCTTGACCTGGAGGCCGGGCCCGACGCCCACATGACCGGCCTTTCCGGCGGACAGGCCGCGCGGGTGGCCCTCGCCGCCCTTTTGCTGAGCCGCTTCGACGTCGTACTCCTCGACGAGCCCACCAACGATCTGGATCTTGCCGGACTGGCACGGCTGGAAAACTTTGTCCGCGGGCTGCGCGGCGGCGTCGTTCTCGTCTCGCACGACCGCGAATTCCTGGCCCGCTGCATCACCAAGGTAGTTGAGCTCGATCTCGCGCAGAACAAAGTGGCCGTGTACGACGGCGGCTACGACGCCTTCCTGGAAGAGCGGGCCGTGGCCAAGCGCCATGCGCGCGAGGCGTATGAGGAGTTTGCCGACAAGAAGGCGGACCTGGTCTCGCGGGCGCGGACGCAGCGCGAGTGGAGTTCGCAGGGCGTGCGCAACGCGATGAAGAAGAGCCCTGACAATGACAAGATCCGCCGCCGCGCCAGCATGGAATCTTCGGAGAAGCAGGCGCAGAAGGTCCGGCAGATGGAATCGCGCATCGCGCGCCTGGACGACGTCGAAGAGCCACGCAAGGAGTGGCAGCTGCAGTTCAGCATCGGCGCAGCTCCGCGTTCCAGCTCCGTGGTGGCCACCCTGAACCAGGCCACGGTGCGTCGCGACAGCTTTACCCTCGGCCCCGTTTCCCTGCAGGTCAACGCGGGTGAACGGATTGGCATTACCGGTCCCAACGGTGCAGGCAAGTCCACCTTGTTGAAGCTGCTGCTCGGCCATCTTGCCCCCGACGACGGCGCCGCCAGCCTGGGTTCCAGCGTTGCCGTCGGCGAGATCGACCAGGCCCGCGGCCAACTGGCGGATTCGAAACCGCTGGGCGAAGCCTTCGAGTCGCTGGTGCCTCAGCTGAACCAGGCCGAAGTCCGCACCCTGCTGGCGAAGTTTGGCTTGAAGGCCGATCAGGTGAGCAGTCCGGTAGGCGCCCTCTCCCCCGGCGAACGCACGCGTGCCGCCCTCGCTTTGCTGCAGGCGCGAGGGATCAACCTCTTGGTGCTCGACGAACCCACGAACCATCTGGACCTGCCTGCCATCGAACAACTTGAGGAAGCACTCGAAAGCTACGACGGCGCCCTGCTGCTGGTTTCCCACGACCGCCGGCTGCTCGAAAACGTTCGGCTGGACACGCGCTGGGAAGTCGACAACGGCCGGGTCTTGGCCAAGTAATTTCCGGCAGGAAGAGCGGAGCTCAAGCAGCGCTTATCCTCGGCTCCTTTTGACTTAGGATTCCTGCAATGTTGTACTGGGGAGTAGGTTTGCTGTGGTTATTGGATCTTCAGTGAACCGCTCGGAATCGTTGGTTCGGGCCTGACCGCTTGGATCTCCGACCTGCAGTGCCCCGATCTCCCGTCACCGGGATTGATTGACCGTCTCCCGTCGCCGGGATTGATGAACCGGGCCAAGCGCGTAGTGCGCTGTTACTGTTTTTGCCGCCGCAACCTACGTTGCGCCGGGCATACGCGTCTCTGCGCAGCCTGGCCGCCTGGTTCCGCGGCATTTCCGGGCGTCGCATCTGACGAAACAAGATCCAATGGATGAGGAGATGCATGAAATTGCGAGTCGGAATCATTGGTGCAGGCCCGAGCGGAATGGCACAGCTGCGGGCGTTCGAATCGGCGCGGAAGCTTGGCGCCGAAATACCGGAAATCGTCTGCTTTGAAAAGCAGTCCGACTGGGGCGGTCAGTGGAACAGCAGCTGGCGCACCGGCCTGGACGCCTCGGGCGAGCCCGTGCACAGCAGCATGTACCGCCACCTGTGGTCCAACGGTCCCAAGGAATGCCTTGAGTTCGCGGACTACACCTTCGACGAGCACTTCGGCCGCCCGATCTCTTCCTACCCGCCGCGAGAGGTCCTCTTCGACTACATCAAGGGCCGCGTGGAGAAGTCCGATGTGCGCAAGTACGTCCGCTTCAACACCACCGCCCGCTGGGTCTCCTACAACGAGCAGACGCAGGAATTCACGGTGACGGTCGAGGACCTGGCCGCCCAGAAGACCGAGACCCACGTCTTCGACAAGCTGGTCGTTTCCGTGGGCCACTTCTCGGTCCCCCACGTGCCGCAGTTCGACGGCATCAACGGCTTCCCCGGCGAAGTCCTGCACGCCCATGACTTCCGCGGCGCCGAGCGTTTCGCGGGCAAGGACCTCCTGCTGATCGGCAGCAGCTACTCCGCCGAGGACATCGGCATGCAGTCGCACAAGATGGGCGCCAAGTCCGTCACGTTCAGCTACCGCAGCGGCCCCATGGGCTTCGACTGGCCGGAATCCGCCGTCGAGCGCCCGCTGGTCACACGCTTCGAAGGCCGCACTGCGCACTTCAGCGACGGCACCACCGGCGAGTTTGACGCCGTCGTGCTTTGCACCGGCTACCAGCACAAGTATCCGTTCCTGCCGGCCGAACTGTCGCTGAAGTCCAAGAACGTGCTCTACCCGGGCAACCTCTACAAGGGCGTGGTTTGGCAGGACAACACCAACCTGTTCTACCTCGGCGCCCAGGATCAGTACTACACGTTCAACATGTTCGACGCACAGGCCTGGTTCGCCCGCGACGTGATGCTCGGCCGGATCGAGCTGCCCGCCGCCGCGGAACGCAACGCCGATATCCAGGCGTGGCTGGAGCGCCAGGACGCGCTGCCCGACCACGACGCCGAAGCGGATTACCAGACGGACTACCTGCGCGAACTGATCGCGCTGACGGACTACCCGGCATTCGATCTGGACACCGTCTCCGCCCTGTTCAAGCAGTGGATGAAGGACAAGGAAGACGACATCCTCGGCTACCGAGACAACATCCACCGCTCCGTTATCACCGGCACCATGGCTGCCCGTCACCATACCCGCTGGATCAACGCCATGGACGACAGCTTGCAGCGCTACCTCAACGGCCCGTCGCAGGACGTGGACACCGGCGCGCTGACCGCCCTCACGCAGGACGACGAGCAGCTCGCCGCCAAGTAGGGCCCGCTCCGGCCAGGAAGCGGCCAACTAAAGCACGACGGCGGGGCTCACCTTAGGGGCTTCGGCCCAGACGGTCGTTGCAACACTCAATGCGTTGGGAGTTGCAACGGCCGTGCCGCGCTTAACAAGCGATGAGAGCCAAAGAGCTAGTTGAGTTCCAGCTCGGCGTGGCTCGGCTCCGCAGGCTTCGTCAGCTCAGCGGACTCGGCCAGCTCCACGGGCTCGATGAGCTCCACCGAGGTCAACTGCGCAGCCTCGTCGATCGCTTCGGGATCTGCTCCGGCCTTGGCTGCCTCGTCGATGGCTTCCTCCAGGGAAACCTGAGCCTGGTCCATTTCAACCTGAAGTGTTTCCAACGCCGCAGAGGCGGCCCATACCTGCTTCAACTCATCGTCCATCATTTACTCATCCAATCAGTCGGTTCGGGCAGGCGTCGGATAGGGATCCGTCCAGGCATGCCGGACGGCCGCCGGCGGACGCCGCCTCCGCCCAGCTTACAATGTAAGCCTTTCGGAGGGTAACCCTTTCAGCCGCACGCGAACTCTCCCAGTACGCGCGGATCTCCCGCACGAAGGCCCCTCGGCACATTCACCACGTGACGAAGCTGTTTCCCGCGGCGTAGGGTGGGGGCAACGCATGGAGGGAGCGATCGATGTCCGAACCCGAAAGGCGCGATAGCGGGGGCAAGGGGAAAGCCACGGCAGAGAAACCTCGGCTGGACCGCCAGCGCATTCTCGAGGCCGGCGCTGACTTTATTGAACAGTTCGGTCCGCGCCACTTAACGATGCGTCGGCTCGGAACCGAACTGGGCGTCGAAGCGATGTCCCTTTACCGCTACGTTCCGTCCCGGGAAAACCTGCTTGACGGCATCGTCGAGGTCGTCATCGACGAACTCTATAAGGACCCGGAGGTCTACCCCGAGCCGCGTCACGGCTGGCAGGATTACCTCCTGCGGTTGGCCCACGGGCTGCGCCGGCTGGCTTTGGCGCACCCCCAGGTGTTCCCCCTGATAGCCACACGGCCAACCGAGGCGCCCTTGGTGCGCCCGCCCCTTCGCAGCCTCCGCTGGGTCGAATCCTTCCTCAAGGCGCTGACGTCAGCCGGTTTTTCCGATCAGGCCGCCGTTGATGCCTACCGCGCCTTCAGCAGTTTCCTGCTGGGCCATCTGCTCCTGGAAGTCGCTGCCATGGGTGCCGACGTGGGACCGGTGGATGAAGCGGAGCCCCGACCGCCGAAGAGCACGGACTTGAACGACTATCCGCTCTTGCAGAGCCTGCAGGAACTGCTCTCGGAAGATCGTTCAGAACAGGAATTCGAGGAGGCCCTGGAGAGCCTGCTCGATCGGCTCGAGGCCCTCCAGAACTAGTCCCCGATGCAAGCCGTCGGGCCAACGTCGTTTTGCCGAAAATAACTAAGCATGCTTAGCTTACGTCGTAAGCCAATCCGATTGCAGTCTATGGGCATCAGCCTTGAGGCTGCCACATCCGGACCGGGCGAAGCCGGTGCAGCACTACAGCGGTACAGCTCGCCCCACCGTTGTCCGGAGTGAAAAGTGAGGAGAGAAGCATGCACGTGATTCACAATAACTTTGGAGCGTCCCAGTTCGATGCCTACATCGATGGAGCGGTAGCGGGATCGTTGCACTATCAGATGCAAGGTGATCAGCTGTGGCTCCTCCATACCGCCGTGGACGATACCCACCGTGGCCAGGGCCTGGGAACCGGCCTGATCCGAAAGGCCCTGGCCGATGCGCACCGCCGCCGGCTTGAGGTCCTGCCGTTCTGCCATGAAGTCCGCAAGCAAATTTTCGCCCATCCCGTTTACTTCAACCTCGTACCCGAGGCTGACCGCGAGAGCTTCCGCAAGCCAGTGGAAGAACAGCTGCCGGCTTGGCCTTCGGCCCAGCGCGAAATGGCAGAGGCAGGTGCCCGGTGAGCGGCAGATTGAAGGCCCTCGTCCAGATGGATCTGGAATGCTCGCATGCGCGCATCGAAATCAGAGGCTCGGTGGACGCCCGAAACGTCCAGGCACTTTACGTCGTGGCCAAACGAACCAACGCCATCATGCCCGGTCTGGACATTGTCCTCGACCTGAAGCGGGCAACCGTCCTGCCGGAAGTCATGGACCGGCTCTTGCAGTATGCCGAGGCGCGCCAATTGCCTACCAGAATTGACCCCGGCCAGTCGGAATGCCGGCTGAGTGTCAGCGCTCCGGGAGCTCCGGAACAAACGCCGTCGAGCCTGGCACTGGCTGCCTGATCCGCATCTCGGCGTCCGCCACCCGGCCGCCACACGCTGTCTGCCAAAGTCTTACCCGCGGGCAAGACCCAATTTTGGAATCTCGCAACCCCCAATTTTGGGCTGTCCCCGCCCCATAGGGCAGCTTATTGTTTGCCTTACCCTCGGCGGAGGTTCAGCCAAAGAAGGCTGGAGTCCAACTCGCAGTACTACCGGTATTCGCGAAAGAACGAAGTCATCATGAAAAAACCACGCACTTGGCAACTGCTTGTCCTAGTCGCCGGAACCCTTCTCGGCTTGCTCGCCGGTCTAGGTCTCTCGGCCCCGGCAACCGCTGCAGCACCGAGTTCGGTCTCTGCCGCTTCAAACGCCAGGTACGCGGCGGATCTGGACCTCAGGTACAACGGAAAGTTCGTAGTCAAGGGCGAGGGTTACAAGGCCAAGAAGGTCTATGTGAAGGTCGTCAGGGTCAATCAGAACGGGAAGTACCACGTCGTCGCGCATAAGCACTTGCCCACCCACAACGGCAACTTCGAGTGGTCCGGCAAGAAGCTGCCGTGCGGCAAGACATATCAGGCGCACTCCTACAGTTACAAGGACGACTGGGACTCGAGCAGGACGTTGCAGGTCAGGTGCTAGCCAGGCGCGTCTAGTGGTCGCTACTGCAGCGGAAGGCCGGCAGTCCTGAACGCCGGCCTTCCGAGATAACTAAAAGCTAATTGAGGTCTCATCAAGGGGACGTCCGGACGCGGGCGTCCCCTTGGCTTGTCAGCGGGCCTGGTCAGCCGCTCTTTGCCGCGCATTCTTAGACCGGCCGAAAGAATTTCAGGGCACGCGTAACCTTTCGGCTCCCGCATTCGATTAGTTGGGTGTACGGGCACCGCCGCAGCACTTCTTTCCGCAGCGCCGGCGCCTTCTAGACGAGTATGAGGAGATTCATGACCAACCGCTTCCGCACCCTGAGCCTTCCCGCCAAGGGCGCCGCACTGGCCGCCATCATCGCCGTCGGCGGTGCGGGTGCAGCCGTCGCAGCTCCGGCCCTGACCGATGCTGCCGACACAACTGCAGTCACCACTCCGGCAGTGCCCGCCACTCCCGCAGTTCCGACGGACGACGTCGAAGGTGCGGTTCCGGCTGTTCCGGCAACTCCCGCTGTGCCCGCCACCGGTGACGTCGAGGCAGAGGCCGAAGCCAATGTTGAAGCAGACGCTGACGCCGCTGTTGACGCCGACGCCGGCATCAACGATGAAGGCCGGGCGGACGCAAATGTCGACGCCGATGTGGAGGCCGACGCAAAGGCGAACGTGAACGCGGAAGCCGACAACGGCGCCGTCGTTAGCCCCGCAACTCCCGCGGTTCCCGACGTCGATGGCATAGATGTTCCCGCCGTGCCCGCTGTTCCGGCCACGCCGGAGGTCCCGGCCACCAACGGCCAGGCGCAGGCTCACATCGACGCCCGCGGCGAGGCTTCCGCCGATGCGTCCGAAAAGGGCGTTGATGCAGGTGCTGAAGCCGGCATCGCTGTCTCCGGCCAGGCTGACACCGGAAAGTAGATTCCGGGCGTCAGGGGTGCGGCGGCTACACTGGTGGCGCCGCACCCCTGCCCAGGATCGAAGGACATCCCTTGCCCCAAGCGCTCCCAGATGACGTTCTGTCAGCTGCGCAGTCCGGCGACGCGGAAGCCTTCAGCCAGATCTATTACACGCTGGCACCCGGCGTATCCGGCTATCTGAAAGCCCGGGGCATGGAGGATGCGGAAGGATCGGCGCAGGAGGTCTTCCTCACCGTTTTCTCCCGCATCGGCACGGTGCGCGGCGGCTACCAGGGCCTGCGCACCTTTGCCTTTTCAGTTGCCCACGCGCGTTACGTCGATGAAGTCCGTAAACGTGCCCGCCAGCCCTATGTTTCCGAATACGACCCGGAAACCGACGCCCGCACCTCGGACTCGGCCGAAACCGTGGCACTGCAAGCTCTGGGCGGCAGCACCGTCGAGGACAAGCTGCGGGAATTGCCCCCGGACCAGCGCGAAGTCCTGCTCCTGCGGATCGTGGCCGACCTCTCCCTCGAGCAGGTCGCCGAAATCATGGGCAAATCCACAGGCTCCATCAAGCAGCTGCAACGCCGCGGCCTGCTGAAACTCAAGACACTGGTTGAAAGGAAGGAGGCACTGGTATGAAGACCGATGCGTCCACCGACGAAGAATTCCTCCGGCAGCTGCTCGACGAATCGGATGTGCCCTCCTCGGACACGCTGCACGACTCGCTGCTGGAACTGCGCGCCGCCGGCTCGGCCCAGGCCGCCACTCCTTCCGCCGAGCTGGCCGCCTTTCTGTCGCCGAAGGTCACTCCCCTACGTCCGCGGCGCCGGGCAGTCCGGGGTGCCAAGGGTGCCAAGGGTGCCATGATCGGCGTCGCCGTTGCCGCCGCCACCGGGCTCGGCGTTACCGGTGTCGCGGCCGCAAGCCCAGAGTTCCGCAGCGCCGCGGACCAGACGGTGCAGCAGGTCGCCTCCTTCTTCAACAACGACGACGGCGGCTCGCCCGTGCAGCAAACCACCTCCGTTATCCCCGGTCAGGACGATGGCGAGAGCACGAACGAGGACACCGGCAAAGAACGGCGGATACCCGCCGAGGACCGCGACACGGGCTCCGCCGACTCCAACTCCGGTGAGTCACCCGAGTCCGGCAAATCCGGAGCTGGTGCTCCCGGCACCTCCCGGCCCGATCCGGTCCCTTCAGGAAAGCAGGACGGCGCCACTCGCAGCGAAGGGGTTCCGTTGCTTGATGGCAGGCCGAAACAGGACGGCGCCCAGCCGGATCTGCCGGTGCCCGAGCTGCCCGGCAACAAGGTCCTGCCCAAGAACCTCGACGACCAGCCCGGCGAAGACAAACTGCCCCTGCCGGCGGAGCCGAAGCCACCGGCCGCCCCGGAGAAAACCGATCCCGCCGCGATCCCCGACGTTCCGGTTCTCCCCGAATCGGCCGTGGACGGCAGCGAGTAGATCAACGACCGGGGTCCGCGGTCGTGTTTCAAGGTTCACCTGTTAAGAGAAGGCCAGCACGCCCGCATAGACCAAAAACAGCAGGGCCATCATGAGGGCCGATAGGCCAATAATGCCGAGCCAAAGCCACGGCACCCATCTCTTCGGCCCGCCTTCTGCGTGTCCTTGGGTCAGGTTTGTCTGCGCCTCTGCCGGCGGTGTCTCCCCGGGCGGGACGCCGCCTCCGGGCTCAAGCCCCGTGATGTGATCTTCGGCCGGATCCGGATTGGAACTGGACATCGCCATGCCTCCTTGCAAGAACAAATCGTGCACCTGCTCCTTGCAACAGTAGACAGGTAATAAGCAGGCTGTCTATCACCCTGCCTCAGGTAAATTACACGCCCCGAACCTCTTGACCGCTCCCGACTGCGGGCGTAATTTATTAACAACCAATAGGTTGATAAACAAAGAAGTTGACTAAGCCATGGACCGTAGCGACGACAGCCTCCTCGACAAGGCCTTTCTGGCCCTCGCCGATCCGGCCCGCCGCAGCATTATCGCCCGGCTCAGCCGCGGTCCGGCTACCGTCAACGAACTCGCGGAGCCCTTCGAAATCACCAAGCAAGCGGTTTCGAAGCACATCCAGGTCCTCGAGCAGGCGCAACTGGTCACGCGAACCCGCGACGCCCAGCGCCGGCCCGTCCACCTGAATCCCGCACGGCTGGAAGCGCTCACCGCGTGGATCGACCAGTACCGGTTGGTCCGCGAAGGGCAGTTCCGCAGCCTCGACGCCGTGCTCCAATCCCAGGCAAAAACCAACATGACCAAGGAACCATCATGAGCAACGCACTGAAACTTTCCGTCCCCGAAGGCGTGCCGTTCATCGATTACGAGCGCGAATTCGACTTCCCCGTAGCGGACGTCTTCCGCGCCCACAAGGACCCGGAGCTGATCAAGCAGTGGCTCGGCCCGCGCGGCCTGAAAATGGACATCGACCACTACGATTTCCGCACCGGCGGCAGCTACAGCTACCTGCACACCGGCCCGGACGGCGTCGCCTACTCCTTCTCCGGCGTGTTCCACACAGTCCGCGAGAACGAGTTCGCCGTCCAGACCTTCGAGTTCGGCGGCTACCCGGACGTCGTCAGCATCGAGTTCATGACCTTCGAGGACCTCGGCGGCGGCCGCTGCAAGCTCATCGGCCACTCCGTCTACCCCAGTCAGGAGGCCCGCGATGGCATGGCTCAATCCGGCATGGAAGGCGGCATGACCGAGGGCTACGAGCGGCTGGACGAGCTACTCACCGGCGCGCGGACCGCATAGCTCCACCGCTGATTCCACCTACACAAACACAGTACGACGGCGGTGCCCGCCTTGAGCGGGCACCTCACCAGATGCTGGGAGTACATAATGGCTAACGTACTGAAGCTCAACACTCCGGAAGGCCTGCCTTACAGCGAGTACGAGCGCGAGTTCGATTACCCGGCAGCCGAGGTCTTCCGTGCCCATGCCGACCCGGAGCTGTACCAGCGGTGGATCGGCCCGCGCGGCCTCACAACCCGGATCGAGGAGCACGACTACCGAAGCGGCGGATCTTTCCGCTTCGTCCAGCACCGCGGCGACGGCATCGAACACGCCTTCCGCGGCATCTTCCACAGTGTCCGCGACAACGAGTTCATCCTGAATACTTTCGAGTACGAAGGTTATCCCGACGTCGTGACCTTGGAATACACAACGTTCGAGGATCTGCCCGGCGGACGGTCCCGGTTGACCGGGCGTTCCGTCTTCCCCGATCTTGCTTCGCGCGACCGCTATCTGACCGATGGCATGGCAAGGGGCATCTCCGAAGGTTACGATCGGCTCGAGGAAGTACTCGCCAACAAGGAGATACGCCATGGATTGGACGCTGGAAGTAGTGCTGTTGCCGGTCGCGGACATTGACCGCGCCATTGAGTTCTACCGTGACAAGGTCGGCTTTGACCTGGACCACCACACCGTCAATGAGCACATGAATGTGGCCCAACTGACGCCGCGGGGGTCGGGCTGCTCGATCGTCGTCGGCAACCTGCCCGCCCAAAGCGAAATGGAACCCGGTTCCCTGCGCGGCCTCCAGCTGGTGGTTTCCGATGCCAAAGCCGCCCGCGAGGAGCTCCTCTCCCGCGGTGTGGAGGCCAGCGAAATCACCGTTTTCGACAAACGCGACGGCGGGACCCTCTTCGGGTTCAGCGACCCGGACGGCAACACGTGGGCTGTGCAGGAGCTGAAAGTCCGGGCCGAAAAGCCGCTGATCCCACGCGACGTCCGCACCGGTTTCGGTGAGAAGTAGCCCGTTTCCGGATCTTTCCTGCTGAGAAGGCAATCCGTTGTGCCGGTAGCTCCGAACTACCTCCACGCGAAACACGAGCAACGGCACGGAGGGCATAGATGGCCAGGGCTTCCATGAGACCTTCCGAAATGCGGAACGACCAGGTGCGGCTGGTGCCGGTCCTGGTGGCGGCGGGGCTGACGATGGTGCTGGCGCTGGTCGCCCATCTCGCTTCTGGCGGGACTATGCCGGCCCTTCCGGTCCTCATCGCCATCACCGCCCTGACCACCCTCGCCGCCACGGTGCTGTCCAACGTCAACGCCCCGGCCTGGACGCTTATCCTTGCCGCCGGCGTCGCACAGCAGGTGCTGCATCTGGCCTTCGAGGCCTTTGCCGCACGGCCGGCAGCGGCAGGCGAGTCCGCAGGCTCTTCGGCAGGCGTGTCCCACTCCCACCACGTGGAAGTGGATGCTGCTCAGCTGGCGGCCATGGCCAGCGTCGCTACTGAGCAGGCCGGGCCGCACGGCGAATACGTCATGCTGATGCTCCACTTCCATCTGGCTGCCGCCGTGCTGACCGCGCTGCTGATGGCTTGGAGCCGCCGGAGGGGCGGGCTCCGCAGAAGCCTGCCCCTCGTCGTCGTTATTTAGAATCCGGTATTAGTAGCGGCCCAGCCGCGACTGCAAAGCTGCCACAGCGGCCTTGACGCCCGTGGAGAGTGTGGGCTCCATGACCGGGGCAAAGAACGGCGAATGGTTCATTGGAACGTGCCCCTCGCCGTTGACTACTTCCTCGGAGTGGCCGCCGAAGAACCAGTACACAGCCGGCACATCGATGGCTGCGGCGAGATGGCCGAAGTCCTCGCTGCCCATCAGCGCTGGCACTACGGAGACCGCCTCCTGTCCGATCGCGCCCCGCAGTACCTCCGCCAAGCCTTCGGCCTCGGCGGGCTCGTTGTAGCAGGCCGGGAAGGTGTACAGCTCCTCGATCTCCGGCTCGGGCGCTCCGGAGGCGGCGGCCTCGGCCGAGACGATGCGCCGTACCGCGGCGAGCACCCGGGCACGGACACCGTCATCGAAAGTGCGGATGTTCAGGGTGAACTCCGCGGCCGCGGGGATGATGTTCTCTTTCAGACCGCCGTGGAAAGTGCCGACGGTGACCACGGCAGCCTGCCGGGGATCCAGCTCGCGCGAGACGATCGTCTGTAGCCGGACCACCATATGGGCACCCAGGACAACCGGATCGATGGAATCCTGCGGCTGCGAGCCGTGTGACTGGCGGCCGTGCACGGTGACCTTGAGCGAGTCTGCCATGGCCATGGCGCTGCCGACCGAAAGCGAGACCGTCCCGGCAAGCCCGGGCATGACGTGCTGGCCATAGACGATTTCCGGTTTCGGGGCGCGCTCCCACAGCCCGTCGGCCACCATGGCGGCCGCGCCGGCGGCGGTCTCCTCACCAGGCTGGAAGATCAGGACCAAGGTTCCGGCCCAGGCTCCTCGCGACTCCGCGAACATGCGGGCCACAGTCAGCAGCACCGCGGTGTGGGTGTCGTGGCCACAGCCGTGCATCACCGGGACCTCGGCGCCGTCCGGCAGGATACCGGTGTCCGTGCTGGCGTAATCCAGACCCGTATCTTCCTTGATCGGCAGGCCGTCGGTATCGGCGCGGAAGCCGACCACGGGGCCTTCGCCGTTGCGCAGTACGCCCACCACACCGGTACCGCCGCAGCGGAAGTTCTCGATTCCCAGCCCGTCCAGCTGCTGCTCGATGAATTCCGCCGTCCGGTGCTCCTGCATGGACAGTTCCGGGTGGGCGTGGAGGTGTCGATAGAGTTCGTGCAGCTCCGCCTGCTGCGATTGCGTGAGGGCAAGCCCGGCGGTCTGTTCCACGGCGTCGAGGGTGTTGGTCATCATTACTCCTGTAGCTCTAAAAGGTTAATTCTCGACGGCGGCAACGGGCTTACGGTCCCGTGCCAGCCAGGAAACGATAATGGTTCCGATCACGGCAATACCTGTTGTCAGGAAGGCGATGGCCGGGACCAGCGGCAACAGGACAAACTGGACCAACAGCGCGACGGCCACGGCGATGATGGTGATCCGCAGCTGCTTGATGGTGAGGATCGCCTGCACCACGACCGCACCCAACACCGACGGAAGGATGTAGAGCCGGGCAACGTCGATGACCTCGACCGGGATGATGCTGATCAGCCAGGTGCCAAGGATGCCCACGAACAGGGCCAGCGAGACCAGGTGGATTGCCGCGGCACCACAGATAGCGGCGACGGCGGCGAAATCACCCCGGCGGGTGCCGGGCTTGGCACCGATCCGGGTCTGCGCGATCAGGGCCGAGGGAAGCAGCTTGCTGGAGATATTGCCGATCATGAAGGCCTGGTACATGGCGGCAGGCCCCAGGATCGGGAAATAGGTGACCGGCTCGACGATCCAGATGACGGCGAACACGGCGGCCACGGCCGCAAAGGCGGTCCACAGCTGCGCCGCACTGATGTCCAGGCCGCCGAAGAAGACCAGGTACAGCGGTCCCGCCACCGAGAGGATGAGGCCCGCGATCATGGTCAGACGTCCCCAACGGGACGTAGTGCGGTCGAATTCGGCAAGCTCCGACTCGGCCTCGGACGCTGTGATGGGGGTAGAGATGCTGGATGCAGTCATTATGCGTTCCTTAAGAGCGTTCCGGTAGGGCGGCGGATCAAGCGACGGGGGTTCCGGCGGTATGCGCCATGTAGGCCACCACCAGACCGGCGACGATGGCGAAACCCAGGCCCCATTCGCGCAGCCAAGCGCGCTTGCGGCTACGGCCGATTGCCGCGCACAGGCCCATCACGGCGGCGGACGTGAGCAGTGCGTAGACGTGGATCATGGACTTGGGTACCTCGGCGATACCCAAGGCGATGAACGCACCGAGCAGGGCTGCGCCGGGGACAATCGACATGGCTACCGGGTTGACCTTGGCCAGCTTGGTGCCGCCGCGTTTCATCAACGGAGTCAGGATCAGCGTCGCGAGCATCCACATGGCGCCGCCCATGCTCATGGCGAAGAAGGCGATGGCGAAGACGTTCTGCGTGTAAGTGGGTCCGCCGAGTTCGGCCCCGGCGCTACCGGCTGCGATGCTTGCCGCGCCGGTCTCGTAGGCAGCCGAGCCGATCAGGCCGATCCGGACCAGCACAGCAGGTGTACCAAAGACCGCCAGCAGCGCAATGGCCACCATGACGACGGCGAGGGACGGGCCGATGGCGGCAATCGCGCCGGACCGAAAGGCGGTCTTCAGCTCCGGGCCGGTGATCTCCGCCGCCGGGGCGGCTTTGCGGGCGGCCTTCATGTAGATGACGGACTGGATAAGGATCACGGCGAAGACGCCGGCTGCGCAGATCCACAGCACTGGCATGTTGGCTATGGCCAGAATGTCAGTGGATTCGCCGGCGGCGGAGACAATGCTGGAGGTTGTGGGTGACATGGTTCCTCAAGATGTGATGTGTGTCTCAAACGGTTTCCTGTTGGAACAACAATGCGTCTTTCGGCCTACCCAGGGCAATAGATGACGGAATCTGCCAAAACTCTGCCCTAATCCGTCATGAGGCACTATCACCGAAGGCAGCGGCGGCTGATAGCGTCACCGGGATCGCAGTTTGGCTATTTCCCTGGTGTGAGGCGGCCGCCGCGCTTGCGCGCATGCAGCAGCAGCGACGTGCTTATCTGGGCAACGTCGGAGGTCCAGGCACCGCTGCTGGTGAAGTCGTACAGCGCCTGGTTGTTTGCCACGGTGACGTCCGCAAGGATCTGGTAGTCCCCGGTAATCGCAGCCACATACCGTGTCTCCGGCAGCGCGGCCAAGCGCTGCCCGAGGGTTTCGAGCTGGGCGGGGCTGGTTTTGATCCATAACAATGCCTCGACCGGCAGTCCCAGCGTTGCCGGTTCGACCAGGGCGCGCAGGTGCACGGTGTTGGTTTCCAGCAGCCATTCGGTGCGCCGCCGCGCCGTTGCCTCGGAGACTCCCACCCGCCGGGCAATCGCTTCGAAGGACGCCCGGCCGTCCTCGCACAGCACCGTGGCAATCTGCTCGTCGGCCTTGGTCATCTCCGGGTATTCGCCGAACACTGCCGGGTCCTTGAGCGGGACGGGCAGCAATGCGGCACGCTGCTCAACCGTGAGCGGCCCGGGCTGCCAGGCCCGCAGAGTCTTGAAGTAGCGCAGTATCGGATAGGTGTTGACATGCTGGAGTCCGGCGATTCCGGGCAGCTCATCGGCCAGCGCCGAATGCAGCCGGTCTCGGTCGGTCAGGATCTCGGCCAGGCAGTCCGCAGTACCCGTGACCATATAGACAAAGGAAGTATCCGCTCGTTGAGCCATCGCCTGGACTGCGACCCGCGCAGTCCCCGGGGCGCAGCGCATTTCAACCAGTACCGGTGTCGGCCGCAAGCGGATCCCGAGCACGCCGACGATCCCGGACTCGAGCAGTTCGCTCCCCCGGCGGGCGACGGTCCGCTCGGGTTCTCTGAGGACCGAGGAGATTTTCCGCCAGGACGCACGCGGGTCGATTTGAAGTGCCGTGACGATCTGCTGCTCCAGCACTGTCAGCTCGTGCACGCGCCTACTCCCTTCCGGCAGGGCCGCAATGTGCCCTGCCCCCGCCACAATCGGCATGCAGCGGGATCGGGCCGGGCAGAACCAGGGACAGGCCAGCAGGGCGTCGAAGCATTCGTCCAGCTTACAAGCAGCGGGGAAGCCTCACAGGTCCAGCAGCAGGCGCTTGCCCTTGCACCGGGAGACGCAGATCATCATAGTGTCTCCGGCCTCGCGCTCATCGTCGGAGAGCAGCGAGTCACGGTGGTCGATCTCGCCGCCAAGCACGCCGGTCTCGCAGGTACCGCAGATCCCTTCCCGGCAGGAGTTCGGCTGGTTGATCCCGGCGTTCGCCAGCGCCTGCAAGATGGTCTCATCCTGTCCTACCAGAACCTCGGTGCCGTCGGATAGTTCCACCACAAAGGACGATTCGTCTGCGGGTTGCCCCGATGCCTGGTCGCTGGCGGTGAACCGCTCGCAGTGGAAGCGTGCGGGATCCTCCCACCCGTCGGCGATGGACTGGAGCACGTTCAGCAGCGGCCCCGGTCCGCAGGCATACACGTGGGTGCCCGCATCGAGTACGCCAAGCAGTCCGGCGAGCGGGTAGAGTCCGCTCTCGTCGTCGGCGTGGATTTCGACGTTCCCGCCGAGCGCCTGTATTTCCTTCAAAAACGCCATCGATTCCCGGCTGCGGCCAAGGTACACCAGCCGCCACGGCACTCCACGCTCAGCGGCATCGCGGACCATCGGCAGCACCGGCGTGATGCCGATGCCACCAGCGATGAATACGTAGCCGGCCGCAGGCTCCAGTGCGAAGTTGTTGCGCGGCCCGCGGAGCTGGATCTTGGTGCCGGGCTTCAGCTCGTCGTGGACATAAGCTGAGCCACCGCGTCCTTCGGCTTCGCGCAGCACACCCAGCCGCCACGCGGCCCGGTCCGCAGTCTCGGAGCAGAGCGAATACTGCCGCAGGATCCCGTTCGGCAGCAGGACGTCCACATGGGAGCCGGGTTTCCACTCCGGCAGCTCGTCCCCCAGCGGGTGTTCCAGCCGCAGCGAGACCACGCTGCTGGACTCGCGTTGGATCGAGCGGACCTCGACGTCGAAAAATTCTTCAGTCATCATTCATTCACCGTTGTTAGTTCAGGCCGCGGCCGGTTCGGAGAGCACCGAGGCGAGGAAGGCCTTAGTGCGTTCGTTCTGCGGATTGGTGACGACGTCCCGGGCCCGCCCCTGCTCCACCACGTAGCCGTCGGCCATGAAGACCACCCGGTCGGCGACGTCGCGGGCAAAGTTCATCTCGTGCGTGACCACTACCATGGTCATGCCGGAGTTGGCCAGGTCCTTCATCACTTTCAGGACTTCGCCAACCAGTTCCGGGTCCAGGGCAGAGGTCGGCTCGTCAAAGAGCATCAGCTGCGGCTCCATGCACAGCGCGCGGGCGATCGCCACGCGCTGCTGCTGGCCACCGGAGAGCTGGCGCGGATAGGCGTGGGCCTTCTCGGCCAGGCCGACCTTCTCCAGCAGGGTCATGGCCCGCGCCACGGCTTTGGCTTTCTTCTCCTTCCGGACCAGCCGCGGCGCCTCGATCAGGTTCTCCAGTGCAGTCATGTGCGGAAACAGGTTGAACTGCTGGAAGACCATGCCCACCTCGGAGCGGCTGCGGCAGACATCGTTATGGCTCTGCTCGTAGAGCTTGCTGCCCTTGAGGTCGTAGCCGACGATCTTTCCGTTCACCCACATCCGGCCGCCGTCGACGGTTTCGAGGTGGTTGATGCAGCGCAGGAACGTGCTCTTCCCGGATCCGGACGGGCCGATCAGGCAGACCACCTCGCCCGGCTGGACGTGCAGGTCGATGCCCTTCAGCACCTGGTTGGAGCCGAAGTTCTTGCAGATCGCGTCGGCTTTGACCATCGGTTCAACGTTGTGCGTAGCCGTCATTTTTTGCCGCCTTTCAGGGAGAGTGCGTCATGGGTGGCGAAAAACCTCTTCAGCTGCTGCAGGGGCGTCGGCGGCAGGTTCCGCTGATTGCCGCGGGCAAACCGCCGCTCAAGGTAGTACTGGCCAACCGTCAGGATCGAGGTGATCAGCAGGTACCAGAGGCTGGCGACGATCAGCAGCGGCACGGTCTCGAAGGTCCGTGCGTAGATGATTTGCGCCGAATACAGCAGTTCCGGCACCGAAATGACGCTGACCAGCGCGGTGGTCTTGAGCATGCCGATGGTTTCGTTGCCCGTCGGCGGGATGATTACCCGCATCGCCTGCGGCAGCACCACCCGGCGCATGGTCTGCAGCCGGGTGATGCCCAAGGCCTCGGCCGCCTCGGTCTGCCCATGGTCCACGGAGAGGATGCCGGCCCGCACGATCTCGGACATGTACGCACCCTGGTTCAGGCCGAGCCCAAGGATTGCCGCTGTCATGGGTGTGATCAGCTGGTTCGCGTCCAACTGCACGCCGGGGATACCGAGCGTAATAACCGGATACAGCGCCGCCAGGTTGAACCAGAACAGCAACTGCACCAGCACCGGCGTGCCGCGGAAGAAGTTCACGTAGGCGAACGCGGCACTGCGGACAATCGGATTTGCCGAGAGCCGCATGACTGCGAAGACCACGCCGAGCACTATGCCGATGGCCATGCTGATCGCCGTCAAACCAAGGGTGACGAGGATGCCGCGGCCAATGGACACATCACGCAGATAGAGTCCGACGACGTCCCAGCCGAAGTTGGGGTTGGTGACCACGGAGCGCAGCAGCAGCCCCGCGATCACAATGATGACGGCGGCGGACAGCCACCGGCCGGGGTGTTTGGCCTTCACAACGGTGTAGCCGTCGCTGGTGGCGGCTGCTTGCTCGGTTCGGGTAGTCACGGCAGTCATGCGGCTGATTCCTCTCCGTTACTTCTCATCCAGGGCGTCGGAGGTCAGCAGGACAGAGTCCGGCATGCCCCACTTCTCGCCGATTTCCTGGTAGTAGTCGCTGTCGAGGATGCCACGGGCGGCCTCGGTCACCGCTTCCTGCAGCCCGGCGTCCTGACTGAGGGCGATGCCGGTGGGGGTCGGGTCATAGTCCTCGCCGGCGGCCAGCTCGAACTGTCCGCCGGCTTCCTTGCCCTGGTAGGCCAGCGAAACGCTGTCCGCGACAACGGCGTCCACCCGGCCGGAGGTGAGCGCAAGGTTGGCATCTGTCTGGCCCGGGAAGTTCTGGATGTTGATCGGTTCCTTGCCGGCCTCCACGCATTCTTTGGAGAACTTGGGTAGGTAGTCCATGGACTGGATGGAGCCCTTCTGTCCGGCGATCTTCTTGCCGCACATGCTCAGGGGATCCATGGAGATGTTCTGGGGGTTTCCGGGAACGACGGCGACGCCGGAGCCGCCGTCGAGGTACTTCACGAAGTCGACGATCTTCTCGCGTTCCGGGGTGACAGAGAAGGCCGACATGGCCATGTCGTATTTTCCGGAAGCCAGGCCCGGCAGGATGGTATCGAATGTTGCCGGCACATGTTCGACCTGCAGTCCCAGGGCAGCCCCAACCGCATCCGAGAAGTCCACGTCGTAGCCGATCATCGTCTTGTTGTCGGTGTCGTAGTACTCGAACGGTGCGTAGGTCGGGTCCGAGGCCACACGGAGCGTCCCGGCGGCACGGATCTCCTCAGGCAGCAGATCCCTGGCAGCCTCGTTGACGGTAACGGCTTCGGTGCCGTCACCAGCCGGAGCAGCGGAACCTGCAGGCTCCGGTGTGGCCTGCGAAGCATTGGTGCAGGCGCTCAGGGACAAGGCAAGCAGGACGGAGCCGGCCAGGATGGTTGAATGGGTGGCACGTTGACGGGAATGACGCATGATTTTCCTTTCATGGTCCGGACCGCGTTGTCCGGTTACGGATATCCGGCATTGATCAGGAGACGATCAGTGCCTCGGTGCTTCAAGTTCAGGTGCTATATGCAGCAGGTAGTTGCCCAGCGCGACTAGTGCCGGCCGGCGCAGGATGGCGACGATGCCGTCCACCCGGGCCGCGTATTCCTGGGGGCCGCGCTCCAGGTCATCGATGGCATGGACCCGGGCAACGGGATCGCCCGCCCGGACCCGCTGGCCCAGACCCACGAGGGGTTCGAAGATCCCCGCAGCGGTAGCCATGACCGGGGACTCGGGCACCAGTTCCAGCCAGATCGGCTCAGCCCCGGTCGCCTCCGGCTGCAGTTCGGTACCGTGCTGCGCTGCGAGGATTCCCACGTGGGCCAGCAGCGAGCGCACGCCGCGCCGCGCGTCAGCCAGAATGCCCGGATCCACTGTGCCTCCGCCGCCGAGTTCCGTGGACAGTGCCAGCACGCCGGCGTCGTCGCCCGCGGTACTGAGCGAACCGGGTTCAAGGCGGGGCTGCACCACCATCACATAGGGCAGTCCCATGGCCCGCGACGCGGAGACCTTCCGCTCCCACGTCTGTCGATCCGGCCCGCGGTAGATGAACATGCTGGGAAGGTAGGTGGAGTTGGAACCGCCGGAGTGCAGATCAACAACGACGTCGGCCTGCGGCAGCAGCGTGCCCGCGATGAGGTCGGCAACCTGGTCCGTGGGTCCGCCGCGCGCCTGTCCCGGGTAGCTGCGATTGAGGTTGCCGCCGTCGATCGGCGAAACCCTGGTACCGCCCAGTACTGCCGGTGCGTTCGCAGCGGGCACGATGACCACTGTGCCGTTCAGGTGCTCCGGTTTCAGCGAGCGGATCAGTTCTTGCAGCACCACCTGGCCTTCGTATTCGTCCCCGTGGGTGCCGGCCACCAGCAAGGCCGTCGGTCCCGTCCCGGAGGAGATGACTGCCATCGGCACCGGGATCAGTCCGTTGTCGTAGACATTGTCCGAATGGGACAGGCCGGCAAAGCCAAGCTGCTTGCCTGGCCGGCCCGGCTCGATCCCGTGCAGGGCCGGACCTGACGTACCCGACGTCCGCTGTTGGGTGTCGACAGAGCTACCGGCGGTCATGGGACCCACCGCAGAGCCTTGGCCTGCCTCGGGGCGAGGGTGATGACCTGGACGGCCGCATCGCCTTCGGCAAGCGACAGCCTAAGGGTTTCGGCTTCCTCGCCTTCAACGATGAAAACGTCACCCGCCCGGAGCCAGCGTTCCCAGGGCCCGTCCTCGGCCGCGACGAGAGCTTCGCCGGCCAACCCCGTCACCACCAGCTGCTCGCCGGCGCCGCGCTGCAGCACTCCCGTGTAGCCATCGGTGAAGCGGCGGCTTCCAGCGGAGATGTAGCTGGCGTCGGCGTCAAGCACCACTGCCGGCTCCGGTCCTGATTCATCCAACTCCACGGTCCAGCGCCACGGGTCTCCCCGCTCGGCTGAGTCGGGACAGGCTGCAAGAATCCTGGCGCCGGATGCGGCTGCCGTCTCCCCGCCCAGCGCGTTGGCTCTGATCAGCATCCACATGCGGGCACCTACGCCGTCCTGGGAGCAACCGGCTCCCGACGGACAGCTGAACCCACAGCGGACTTTGCCTGCTGTTCTTTCTTCAGCAGGGCGCTGAGGATGCGCCGGGCCTTGGCTACGCCGCCATCCTGGGCGATCAGCACATCGAACTCTCCTTCGGGCCGGGTCTGCATCCCGATCTCCTGGGCCTCCAGCGCCGACGCATCCTCATCCAGCACGGTGGCTAAGCCAACGCGCAGGTCCTCGGTGGCCTGTTCATTGTCGACGGCGAAGTTGCGGCTGAAAGCGTAGTAGTACCAGGAATTGTGCTCGTCAATCGGGGTGATGCCGTTGAGGACCTTGATCAGGAAACCCTCCTCGCGCGGCTTGCCCTCGCCGGTGATTCCGGAATGGAGGACATGCAGGTTCGGCACGAAGAACTCCGTGCAGTGGAAGCGGTCGAACAAGCCGCGGGCATCCATCGTCTCGGCGTACAGCGGCGGAGCTTCCACCGAGGGCATCAAGCGGTCAACACTGACCACGTTGCCCTCGACCTCCACCGTGATGCCGTGCTCGTAGATGTAGTCGTCGCCCACTGTGGTCTTGTGGAGGAAGGACTCGTGGGTCAGGTCCAGCAGGTTGTCATGGATCAGGTCCGCTCGGCACTTGAAGTGGTACGAATGCGTGACCGTGGCCCACCCCGGGTCCACCATCCAGTGCGTGTCCGGAACGTCGGCCGGGTTCGCCAGTTCGGGATCGCCGGTCCAGACCCAGATCCAGCCGTCCTGCTCCACCACCGGATACTTGCGCACCTTTGCGCGTTCCGGGATCGAGGACTGCGCCGGCACCTTCGTGCACATGCCATCGGGACCATAGGTGAAGCCGTGGTAGCCGCATTCCACCGAATCGCCGATGGTGCGGCCTTCCGACAGCGGGAAGGCCCGGTGGGCACAGCGATCCGCCAGCGCGATGGCCTGGTTGTCTTGGGTGCGGAACAGGACGATGGGCTGTTCGCAGATGACCCGGCGAACCGGCTTGCGCGTCACTTCGGTGGACCACGCCGCTACGTACCAGGTGTTCAACACATACATTTTCTAGATCTCCTCGTTCAGGGTGTATACACTGTATTCAGAGGATCGATGTGAGGTCAACCACTTTTCGAAATGAGTTTCGCGAATGTTTGTCGCGCCTTCGGATCCACCTCGGCTCGGGCAGCGGGGCTGATGCTGGAGGGAACAACTTCATGCCAAGATGGATCAGACCCAAGGAGGACCGCCATGGCCGGAATGCCGAATGATGTGAGGCCACTGGCCGTGCGCGTCTACGAACAAATCAGCGCCGACATCATCAGCGGGACCATCAAACCGGGTTCGGCATTGGCTCAGGAGACGGTCGCGGCACAATACGGCGTCTCACGCACGCCGGTCCGCGATGCCCTGACGCAGTTGACGCTCGAAGGACTGACAACGCTCGTCCCGGGCAAGGGCTACATCGTCAACCAGTTGGACGAGCGCGAGATCGAGAATGTTTACGAGGTCCGTTATGCGCTCGAATCCCTCGCGCTCCGGCGGGCGGCCGGCGCCTATACGCCGCAGCAGCTTGTGCGACTCAAGGGCCTCATCGATGAAACGGAAATCGTCGATCCGGAGGACAGCGCAGAACTCTTCCGACTTGGGCGGGCGTTCCATTTAGCCTTGGTCGAGCCCTCCGGCAACGACTATCTACGCGGCGTCATCACATCGATCTGGAACCATCCCATCCAGCACCGCATCACCCTCACCTACCGGCAAGGGCCGGAACACCAGACCAAGGTCATCCACGACCACCGCCGCATCCTGCAGGCACTCAAGGACCAGGACATTCCCCGCGCCGTCGAGGTCCTGGCACACTGCCATGACGTCAAAGACCCCAACCGCTTCGAGCCGATCGGCTAGAGCGAGCGTTCCAGCCCACCGGAGCGCGGAAATCAGCGAAAACAACCCAAAGTGCCGCGATTCACATTCATTACCCCACTGTGTCCTGCCCGCTGACGTCCTACCCGCTAAGTGATGTAACTTTTGCTCAATCGCAATGTGCAAAATCCATGCGACCGCACATTGACGAATCGA
Source organism: Arthrobacter sp. Soil_C_60 (assembly GCF_057656375.1). NCBI lineage: Bacteria > Bacillati > Actinomycetota > Actinomycetes > Micrococcales > Micrococcaceae > Arthrobacter > Arthrobacter sp. Soil_C_60. The sequence continues at coordinate 86,568 of NZ_JBDGKM010000006.1, forward strand.
CCAAACTGTTCATTCAAAGATGAAAGAGGACACCCATGACGCAGTTGACCGTGGAACCAGCCGACGCCAAGGAGCAGCAGCCGCTGCTGAAGTCAGCCGGGCACGTCATTGTGGACACGCTGGTGGCACACGGGGTGAAGCGCACCTATGTGGTTCCCGGCGAGAGCTTCCTGGATGTCCTCGACGGCCTGCATGAGTCCGATATCGAAACCGTGGTCTGCCGCCACGAAGGCGGCGCCGCCTACATGGCCGAGGCCGACGGCAAGATGAACCAGGTCCCCGGCATCGCCATGGTCACCCGTGGCCCGGGAGCGGCCAACGCGCACGTCGGCCTGCACACCGCGTGGCAGGACTCCACCCCGATGGTCCTCTTTGTCGGGTTGATTCCCTTCGAGCACCGGGACCGCGAGGCCTTCCAGGAGTTTGACATCAAGTCCTGGTTCGACACCGGCGCCAAGCGTGTCATGGTGCTGGACCACGCCGAGCGCGCGTCCGAAATCGTCGCCGAAGCCATGTTCGCCGCGATGAACGGACGCCCGGGCCCCGTCGTCGTTGGTCTGCCGGAAGACATCATCCGCGAGCAGATCGAGCCGACGCTGCACCCGGAAATCCCCGTGGCCCAGGGCGGCATGACCGTCACGGACTGGAAGGCGCTGAAGTCCGCGCTCAAGGACGCCGAGAAGCCGTTGTTTGTTGTCGGCGGCAATGACTGGACCCAGGAGGGCGCGACGGCGCTGTCCAACTGGCTGGAAGACCACCATATTGCCGCTGCCGCCGAGTGGCGCTGCGAAGGCATTGTCCCCTTCGATTCGCCGTCCTACGTTGGCCCGATCGGCTATGGCCGGCCCAAGCCGACGTACGACCTGCTGGAGGAAACGGACCTGCTGATCTTCGTCGGCACCGTGCCCGGCGACGTCATCACCGACGGTTTCCTGGTCCGGCAGGACTGGTCGAAGAAGAACTTTCTCGTCACCATCGACCCGTCGCTGCGCGGCCGTTCCGGCGCGGTTTCGCACCAGATCGTGGCGAAGCCGGATGTCTTTGTCCGCGACCTGGTCATGATGGACCTGCCGGTCAAGCCGGAATGGAAGACCTGGACCGAGCGCATGCGCGCCGAGCAGGAGAAGTTCGCCGCCCTGCCGCCGGCCGAGCCCACGGCCGGCCAGGCCCGCATGGACACCCTGATGGCCAACATGGTCCGCGACCTGCCCGAAGACGCCATGGTCACGCTCGGCGCCGGCGAGCACACCAACTGGGCGCACCGCTACTTCCCCACCCAGCAGTACGCCTCAATGCTCAGTGCCCGCAATGGTTCCATGGGCTACTCGATCCCGTCCGCCATCGCTGCGTCGCTGGCGCACCCCGGACGCCGTGTGGTGACCATCGCCGGCGACGGCGAGTTCCTGATGAACGGCCAGGAGCTGGCCACGGCCGCGCAGTACGGCGCCACTCCGCTGGTCATCGTGATGGACAACCAGGAGTACGGCACCATTCGCACGCACCAGGAGCGGCACTACCCCCAGCGGATCTCCGGCACGCAGCTGAAGAACCCGGAGTTCGCGCTGATGGCCCAGGCCTTCGGCGGTTTCGGCATCAAGGTAGAGAACGACGCCGATGTGCCCGCCGCCCTCGAAGCGGCCCTGAAGGCCATCGACGAGCAGAAGACCTTCGCCCTCATCCACCTCGTGGTCGAGCAGCGGGTCCGCGCGTACTAAGCCCCGGGTCAGCCGGCTTACGACGGCGGGCGGTCACCTTTGAGGTGACCGCCCGCTTCGATTAATGGCTGGTAGCCAGGCTGGATCCGCCTACAGTTCCTGCAGCATGATCGGATCTGTGGTGGGTTGGGGCGATCCGCCGGCAGGTTCCACCGTGATGCCCAGATGGGTGGCATCGGAGACGCCTTCCAGCAGCCTCATGCTGGTCTGCCCCGCGGCGTCCGCCTGGATCAGGCCGGCGGGCTGGGCGCCCTCGTCCGAGATCAGCCAGAGCTCGTAAGTCCGGTCCTGCTCCAGCTGAGGGAGGTCGTGCGTGATGACTGCGCCCTTGTCGGCCTGCGCGGACAAAGCGATGGTAACCGCGGCGCCGTCCGGCATCCGGCCCGGAATCATCTTGGCGTCCGGCGCTGTCAGGACCGACATCACCTGGCTCTGCTGCTCGGCCAGCGCCTGGAGGCGCTGCTCGGTCCGTTCCTGGTCATTGGAGACGCCCACGGCCCAGCCGCCCAGTGCTGCGGTGGTGACCAGCAGAACCCCGGCCGCGGCACTGAGCCAGCGCACCGCCGTCGTACTCCTGGCCCTGGCACCGTCCGAACCGCGGCCATTGCTGCTGACCCTGGCTCTGCGGCCGGTCCGGCTCTCGCCGCTCTCGAACCGTTTCGTGTCGAGGTCCGCGACCACTGCGTCAACGGGCAGTTGGCGGGTGTTGCGGATGGAGGCCATGACCTTGGATTTGAGCTCCGGCGGCGGGGCGACGGCGGGCGTGCCGTAGGCCAGCATGGCGGCGGTTTCGCTCAATCCGCGGACTTCCTCGCGGGTATCCACGGCACCCAGGGCATGCCGTTCAAAAGCGTCGCGTTCGTCATCGTCCAAGGCGTTGAGGGCGTACGCGCCGGTCAACAGATGCAACTGCTCGTCCATCACGCCACTCCCAACTTGTCCCTTAGGCGGATCATGCCATCGCGGATCCGCGTCTTTACCGTTCCCACCGGAATGTGCAGCATTGTGGCAACCTCCCGGTGGGTATGGCCGCCGTAGTAGGCCAGTGTGATCGCCTCGCGCTGGCTGTCCGTCAGGCTGGCGAGCGCCTTGTTCACGCGTTCGGATTCCAGCCGCAGTTCAACTGTATCCGCGACGTCGTCGTAACTGGCTTGGTATTCCTTGGCCCCCTGGCGCAGGTCCCGGTCCATGCTGGCCTGGCTGGCCCGCACCCGGTCCACGGCCCGCCGGTGGGCGATCACCAGGATCCAGGAGAGGGCCTTGCCGCGGTCCGCGTCGAACCGGGCCGCGTTCTGCCAGATTTCGACGAAGATTTCCTGCGTGACTTCCTCGCTTTGGGCCGGATCCCTGACGACCCTGCGTACCAGCCCGAAGATGGTGGGCGACACGGAATCGTAGAGCGATTCGAACGCGGATTCGTCCCCCAGCGCGACGCGCCGGATGAGCTCCTCCTGTGTCGGCGGGGCGTCCGGCCCCACGGGCCGCAGCCATGGCAATCGCATGGATTCAAGGTTCTCACGCCCGTCGGACACTCCGCACCTCCCTCATTCCTGTGTCGGCCCTGCATTTTTTACGATGAACGACGGCGGCAGGCGGGCTGCCGCCGTCGTTCTCCCCCGTTCCGCTCCCCCTAGCGGAGTTTTTCCGGCTACTTGGCCGGCGGCATCAGGACCGAATCGATCATGTAGACGGTGGCGTTGGCGGTCTGGACGCCGCCGCAGACCACGTTGGCGTCGTTGACCATCAGCTCGTCGCCGCTGCCGCTGACCTCGAGGGACTCGCCCTGCACAGTGGTGTGCTCGCCGACGATCTCGTCCGGGCTCAGCTGTCCCTCCACCACGTGGTAGGTCAGGATGGTGCTCAGCGTGGCGTCATCGGTCTTGAGGGTTTCCAGAGTCTCGGCGGGGATGGCGCCGAAGGCCTCATCCACCGGCGCGAAGACAGTGAATTCGCCGCTGTTCAGCGTGTCCACCAGATCGACCTTGGGGTTCAGCTCGCCGGAGACGGCTGCGGTCAGCTGGGTCAGCATCGGGTTGTTGGAGGCGGCGACGGCGACCGGGTCCTGCGCCATGCCGGCCACGGAGCCCGCGCCGTCCGGCACTGCGGCTGCGTAGTCGGCGCAGGCCGGGCCGACGAGGTTGGCGGCCGGATCCATGGCTTCGCCCGACTCCGGGGCCATGGACTCCGTTGTGGTCGAATCGGATCCGGTGGTGGAATCGGGAGCCGCGCCGGCATTGTCCGACTCTTCGGATCCGCCGCCGCAGGCGGACAGGCCGAGGGTCGCCACTGCGATCATTCCGAGTGCTGCAAAGTTCCTGCTGCTGTTCTTCAACATGGCTTTTCTCCTTGAGGGTGGCGCGGCTGCTGCCGCCTCCTGTTCCGGAAGCAACGCTTCCGGGCTGTCATGATGTATTCGGAACCGGTGCCGGGATGGATTGGATGAAATCGGAAAAACTTGGGACCGGTCAGGGTTCCACGGTGACGCTGATGGAATGCCAGCCCGAGGCGCCGTTCGGAATCGGGTCCGCCCGCTCATCGGTCTGCAGTCCGTCCATTGAGTCGTAGGACCGGACGCGCAGATAATGCTGCCCGGGCTCGGCCTGCCAGCCGAAGGACCATTGGCGCCAGGTATCCACCGTGGCTTCGGCGGCCAGCTCGGCTTCCTGCCAGGGCCCGTCGTCCACCTGAACTTCCACCCGTTCAATACCGCGCTGCTGGGCCCACGCGGTGCCGCCGACCGCGACGTTTCCCGCCGGCACACGCGCGAACGGCCGCGGGGCTTCGATCCGCGACGCCGTCTTGATGGGTGCGCGCTCTGACCAGCCGCGGTCCGTCCAATAGGCGGTCTTATCCTGGAACCTTGTAACCTCCAGATCCACCACCCACTTGGTGGCCGAAACGAAGCCGTAGAGCCCGGGCACCACCATCCGCACGGGGAAACCGTGGTCCAGCGGCAGCGGCTCGCCGTTCATGCCGACCGCGAGCAGCGCATCACGGCCATCCCGCAGCACCTCCAGCGGAGTCGAGGCGCTGAACCCATCGACACTGGTGGAGAGCACCATGTCCGCGCCGGGCAGCGGGCGCGCGCGTTCCAATACCTTCGCCAACGGATAGCCGAGCCACTTGGCGTTGCCGGCCAGATCCCCGCCGACAGGGTTGGAGACGCAAGTCAGCGTCACATAGGACTCCAGCAGCTCGGAATCCAGCAGCTCCTGGAATGACATGGTGAACTCCTCCTCCACCATGCCGTGCACGCGAAGCTGCCAGGTCTGTGGATCAACCCGGGGCACGGCCAGCGCCGTATCGATCCGGTAGAAGTCCGCGTTGGGCGTGACGAAAGGGACCACCCCGTCAACCGGTGGATGGACACCCGCCGGCAGTGGTTCTGCCTTCCGGAACGGCGAAGGCAGCCGGAGCGCCTTACGGAAATCCTCCACGCTGTTGCGCAGGCCGGCGAGCGCGGTGCCGCCGGCACCCATGACGGCGGCTGTGACGGCGAGGAGACCTGCTGCGGCAAAGAAGGAACGTCTAGTGGGCGGGCCGGCGGCAGCGGGGCCGCCCTGCGCCGACCCTTCGTCCGGAACAACCTGACTGGCTGTAACGTCCGGACCAGATTCGGCAGTTGCCGCCCCCGTTTCTCTTGCCTCAGGTATGCGGCGCTCCAGCAGCCGCAGCGAAACGAGCCCGGCCAGGGTTCCTGCCGCCGTCGGGATTAGATCCAGGACACCGGCACCCGCCCGGGTGATCACCGCGGCACCCACCACTGCGCCCAGCAGTATCACTGCCGCGGCACCCCACGTCCAGCGGCGCCGGGCGAGCAGTCCGACCAGGCAGGCCAGTACCGCCATGACCACACCCATCGCGATGAACAAGACGGCCTTGTCCGCCGTGCCGAAGGTTTCGACGGCGAAATTCTTCAGCCAGGCCGGAGTGAAATCGATGAACGCCGCGCCGAGAGCGACCAGAGGCGAAGCGGCCGGACGGAACCAGACTCCGGCAAGCTGGGCGACTCCCAGCAGCACTCCGGCCGAAACCAGTCCGGCGAGCGCTGCGGCCAGGACGGACAAGGGGATTCTCTTGAGCTTCTTCACACCCGGTATTCGTAGCCGCGGCGTAAAAGTATTGGCCGGATCTTCAAGGAACGTCCAAACCACCTAAGCGTCCGCTCCGAATACCGGACAGGCGAGTCCACAGAACAACTACGTGGCCGCCGGGAAGCAAGTCCATCAGAGAGGAAGAGCATCATGACTACGTCAGATCAAACCAGCATCCGTGGTGGCAGGCGGACCAGCGTTCAGACAGTAACTTTGGCCGTCGGCGCGGTCTTCCTGCTGGTCGGGATCCTGGGCTTCGTTCCGGGCATTACCAGCGGGGTCGATCAGCTCACTTTCGCCGGACACCAGTCCGGTGCCATGCTGCTGGGATTGTTCCAGGTCTCCATCCTGCATAACATTGTGCACCTGCTCTTCGGCGTCGTCGGTCTGGCGCTGTCGCGCAGCTGGACCGGATCCCGGAGCTACCTCATCTGGGGCGGAGCCATCTACCTGGTGCTGTGGATCTACGGGCTGGTCATCGGGCACGAGTCCCCGGCCAACTTCGTTCCGCTCAACATGGCCGATAACTGGCTGCACTTTGTCCTCGGTATCGCCATGCTCGGCCTCGGTCTTCTCCTGGGACGTGGTCACACGGCAACCAAGGCCTGAAAAGGGACAAAGGAGCGTCACAGCTTCTTCATAGGTTGACCGCCTAAGGTCCTACTCATAGCCCCGCATGGGGAAATACGCGAGCAAGGCCAGAGGGCATTTCTGGCTGCAGGGAGCGGACGGCTATGACAGCTAAAGACGGCGTCTTTGCCACCAGAACCCCGCCGGACACGACGGGGAATCTGATGACGGACCACCTGGTTCCGGGTATCTCGGACAGTCTCCTGGGCGGCCGTTACCGGGTGGGTCCGGTCATCGGGCTGGGCGGCATGGGTACGGTTTACCGTGCCGGGGACGAAGTCCTTGGCCGGGAGGTGGCGCTCAAGGTTTACCGTCCGGACCCCGTTGACCCAGAGCGGCTCCGTTGGCACCAGGAGGAAATCGCGACGCTGGCACGGCTGAACCACCCGGGTCTGGTCACCCTCTACGATGCCGGCAGCTCCCCTTTAGACGGCGGGACCGTGTCCTGGCTCGTTATGGAACTCATCCCGGGGGTCGACCTCGGACGCTACCTCGATGCCGGCAAGCTGGATCGGCTGGAAACGGTCCGGCTCGGCGCCGAATTGGCTTCCGCCCTCCACTACATCCACCGGCGCAACATCGTCCACCGGGATGTGAAGCCGGGCAATATCGTAATGGCCCGCTACTTTGACGATGAAGCTCCCCACCCCAAGCTCGCCGATTTCGGCATTGCCAGAATGATCAACGGAACGCCGCTAGCCTCCTCCGGGACCACTTTGGGCACCGCCGGCTATCTCAGTCCCGAACAGGTGACCGGCGCAGCGGTTGGAGCTCCGTCGGACGTCTACTCTCTTGGCCTGGTGCTGCTGCAGTGCCTCACGGGCGAATTGGAGTACCCCGGCCCGCCCCTGGCATCGGCACGAGCCAGGCTGGCGCGGCAACCGAGAATACCGGGGAACCTCGGCCCGGATCTGACCGGACTTCTTGAAGCCATGACAGCCAAGGATCCCCGGCATCGGCCTGTTGCGGTCGAGGCCGCCCAGGCCCTCCGCATGATTTCCGGCAGCGCGGCACCTGCCGCCGCTGCCAGAGCGGGTTCAGGTGCCCTTGCCGCTGCCATGCCTTCGGCCCCTGCCCGGCTCGGCCCCGAATCGCCGACAGCACACATTGCCCTGCCCGTCCTGAAGACGAGCCAAATGACCAACGCCACCCAAGGCTTGCCCTGGCGGAACCTGCCGGAGAGGCCTCCCCGGCAACCGGCTCCGGTCCATGGGCTAGATCGACGAGCGCAGTCTGGGTCCGCGGTCGCCCGGACCCGCGGCAGACGAAAGCCACCCAAATTGCAACTCGGTCTCGCGGCGGCGGCCCTGCTCCTCATGGTTGCGGCGCTGATCTTCGGTGCCATGATCGCCACGTCCGGGAGGTCCGAACCCGTGCAAACGCCCGCTCCGGCAGTGCCTGCGGAGCTGGACCAGCACCTGCAGCAGCTCGAAGAAAGCCTCACACCATGAACCGGCCGACAGCCCTCGCCCGAAGGCTCTTGGCCGGCGTAGTCACCGCAGCGGTGCTGGCAGGTTGCGCCCAGCAGGAGGATGTAGCCGCAAAGGTTCTCGACACACTGCAGGAACGGGCCGGCACCATCAGGCAGCTGGCATCAGAACAGAACCTTTCCACCGCCTTGGACGAAGTTGACCTGCTGGAGAACGACTTGGACCAGGCGGCCGCGAGTGGGCATATCGCCGCGGAAATGCAGCAGGAAGCTGCGAAGGCGTTGGTCGAAGTCCGCAACGATCTGAAGCTGCTGGCCGCGGAAACCGCCCAGCCGGACGTGGCCCAAACGCCGGAACTTCCGGCCCCTGAGGAAACCTTCTCCGATCAGGGGGAAGATTGGCGGAACTCCGAGGGCAATGAGGACCGGGCACAGCGGGACAACGACGACGGCCGGGACGGCTGGGATGACGAAGACCAGGATCGCTGGGAGGACCAACAGGACGAGTCCTGGGATCAATGGGAGGACCAACGAGACGAGTCCTGGGACCAGTGGGATGATGAACAAGACGACTCAGATGACGGACACCACTGAGGCAGGCGTGACCCCTGGCTAACGGTCCCACGGGACGAAGCCGAGCCGCTTGTCCACCACATTGGCCAGTGGTTTCCCCTGCCGCCAGGCATGGAAGTTGCTCGCGAACTGCGCGGCCAGTTCGTCCAGCCAGTTCTGCGAATCACCGGACATGTGCGGAGTAACGAGGACGTTGTCCAGCTGCCATAACTCGTGGTCTTGGGGCAGCGGCTCGGTTTCGAAGACATCGAGCACGGCACCGCCCAACCGCCCAGCCTGCAGAGCCTGGACCAACGCGTCCTGGTCCACCAGCCTGCCCCGGCCCACGTTAACCAGCACGGCAGAGGACTTCATCGATTCCAGGACCGCTCGGCTGACCATGCGATCTGTCGCCGATGTCAGCGGTGCGGCCAGCACCACGTAGTCATAGCCGCCGGCGACCTTGGCAAAGCCTGCGCCGGCGTGCACCATCCCGAAGTCGCGATCCCCGGTCCGGGCGGTCCGGCCCATGCCATCGACGTCCATTCCGACGGCGCGCAGGAGCCTGGCGGTACAACGGCCGATGCTTCCGGTGCCAACCACCAGCACCCGCGCCCCTGCAACCTCCGTTGTCGGCCAGCTTTTCCACTGCTGCCGGCGCTGCCGCTCGCCGGCCAGTCCGAATCCCTTGGCAAAATGCAGGATGCCGCCGAGGACGAATTCCGCCATCGGCTGGTCGAAGATGCCGCGGGCGTTCGTAACCACCACGTCCGATTCGATGAGCTCAGGAAAGAGCAGCTTGTCCACACCGGCCGCCGGCACATGAATCCACTTCAGCGCGTCCGCGTTCGGCCACATATCCTGCAGCCCCTCGGCGAAAAAGTCCCACAGGTACAATACGTCCGCCCCTGACAGCGCGGGTCCAAGGCCCTCGATGTCCGTGATCCTGAACTCCGCGTGCTCCTGCAGCTTCTCCAGTCCGATGACGGGCCTGTCGCCTGCCAGGACGGTGACTATGGGCTTTGCGTTCATCCGTCCAATCTAATTGACGGACGACGGCGGCCGCTCACCTTTCTCGGGTGAGCGGCCGACGTCGTTTTTCCCGGTCTTCGCTAGCAGTTACTGAACGGCCCAGTAGATCCGTGAGTCATTGTCAAAGGAGATGATCGGCTCGACGAAGAGCTTGCCGCCTTCAACCGCTTCGGCCGGAACGTCCATGCACAACTGGAAGTCGGCGGTGCCGCCATTCTCCAGTGTGGGCACGTCCAGGGCGGCCTTTTCGAGGGACGCCATGCAGGTGGATGAGTCGTACTGCCGCGCATCGCTGCCGACGAAGTTCACGGACAGGTCGATCCACGGGTCGCCCTCTTCACTGCCCGTGTACTCGGCGGTCACGTCCACCAGTACGTACTGCCCGGAAGCGTCCCCGTTGAATCCGTTCATGGCCAGGATGTCCGCCGTCGCGTCCAGGTTCACGGAGTTGACGGTCACGTTGTAGTCATTGCCCACCGGAGAGGACGTACCCAGAGCCAGGGCGGGAACCTCGGCGGCTGCTTCCTGTTCTGCTTCGGTCACCGGGACTACACCATCCGCGCCCTCCTCCACGGCCTCGGCGACGCTGTCAATCATGGAGACGTAGAACGCCTGCGTTGCGATGACTCCCACCAGCGACAGCACCGCGATGATCAGGGCGGCAATGGACATCCCTTTGGCCTTGGACCGGCGCTTGAACGAGATGGTGGCAGCCGGAATGGCGAAACCAAGCGCGATGACGCCGAGGAAGAACACCACGTTGTTCACGATCGGAATCCAGCAGAGCAGCAGCGAGACGATCGCGATGGCCAGCGCGGTGATGGCCAGGCCTTTTCCCGCGTCCTTGCGCTGCTGCGGCCCGGCTGGCGGCGGTGCTGCCGGCATCGGCTGGACGGACGGCGAGTTGGTTTCGATTCCCATGGTTTCCCCCGGTATTGAGTGCTTGATAAGACGCTCTGAACATTAGCTACCGGGTCTGACAGTTTGTGCTCAGCGGGCTTCCACCGGCCGGCTTCCGTCAGCCGGCCTTCTCCGGCAGCACCAGCAGGGCATCGCCGACGCCGCGTTCGGTGGCGCCAGTATTCGATGGCACGTTGACCACTTCTCCCCCGGCGACCATGGTGGTGGAACCGCCGCCATCCAGATTGACCGCCTCCACCATGCCCAAGGACTTGGCGACCGTGGCAGCTTCATGGATACTCAGTCCCAACGAAGAGGTCTGCCGTCCGTCCGCCGTGACCAGGATCAGCCGGCCCTCGGCATCGATGCCTGCGATAGTGCGCGGGTTGCGCTGGTGGACCCACCCGTAAAACATGCCTGGATTGTCTGCATGGACCAGACCGTCTCGTGCAGCCGTTACTGCGATCTCGCCGTTCTGCACGAGGTAGGGCCCGCCGCTGACAACATGGGCGTCCTTGCCCAGATGCAGGTTTTTGCCATCTTCCGCCGTGAATTCCGAACTGATTTTCAGCTTCCGGCCCGGTGCGGCGATAGCTGCCAGGCGATCGGCTTCGGCGCCAGTGGCCTGCACGGTATGCCCTCCGGCGGGGATCGCCGCGCCCCGCGTGTCATTGACGGAGAGCACTCTTCCCGCGGCATCGAGCACCACTTCGATTCCCGGACCAGCGGGCGTCGCCCCACCGAATTCCGGCGTGAACGCGACCAGTTCATCGGCATCTGTACAAGTGGCATCGTGCAGAGGCGCGGCGGTGGGCAGATCGTCGGCCGTGCCGCCGCAGTTGCGGATCAGCCCAGGCACCCGGTTGATGCCGTCCAGTGCGAGCCGGTCCGACCCGGCCTTGACCGTCCCGCTCCAGCCCAGACGTTCGACGTCGGCAGTCGCCTTCCTGCCGTCGATGATCAAAGCTGGGCGGTCACCTACCGCTTCGCTCAGTACCTGCCCCGAATAGGCGCCGGCACCTGCAGGATCGCCCTCGGCTCCATGCTTGGCATTGAAAACGAAGAACCCTGTATTGACCGCTGCGAGAGCACCGGCGGCCGATGCCAGCTCACTGGTAGTCTCGCGGCGTTCGAGATCAGGGCCGAATGAGGCGGCCAGCCCGCCGTCGAACTTCTTTGGGTCGATGGTGAGTACATCGATATTCCATGGCCCGCGCTGTTGGTCGCCGCCCGCCGAATCCCCGTCCCAGCCGGTGTACCAAACGGAGGACGAGTAGCCTGCGGCACGGATCTTGGCCACGGTGTCTGCTCCCTCGCCCCGGCTGGCGAACTCGCCCACCCGTACCCGATACCCCAGGTCCCCGCCGGAATCGTCGAGTTCGGCTGCCACTACATGCTCCAATCGGGCGTCGATTCCCCGGGCTGCAAGCTCGGCGGTCACCTGTCGCGCCGCGTCTTGAGGCGCCACAGCTGCATCGGCGATCCCGTCTGTTGCTGAGGGAATTTTCACCTCGACGGTCCAATATTGGTTCGTATGAGAGCTGCCACGGTCTATGGAGGTCAGAGTGACGCCGGATGCCAGTTCGGTTGCGGTCCGGTGTTCAGGTAGCTCTGCTGCACCCAGGTCAAGCTGCGCAGCCACAAGCTTTTGCGGAGTTGTTTCGGCATTTGCGCTTTCCGAGATGGCAATGGGTAGAACAACAGCGACCGCGGTGATGGTTGCCGCAACAGCAAGGACATGGCGTTTGTGGGGTGCAGGAGTAATCACATGGCCAAAAGTAGGCTCGGCCTGCTGCTGGAATTCGCAGCAATCGGCCTACTTTGGCAATAGTTGATCGAGTGTTCAGGACCGGTTTCCTAACCGTTAGGAATGCCCCTCAGTTGTTCATCCTCGGCGCCACGACAGCCACTTGGGACAGCGGAAATCGGACATATCGCACCGAGCCGCTCCGACATCTCGCTGCTGGCCCTTGGGCCGGCCTTCTGGGCGTTGGCGATCGGCGTACTCGTGTCCCATCTGCTGAAACGTGACGAACTGAAGGCTTTGCGGCATCCGGTCGCCAATGACCAGACCAACTCCTGACGTTGCAAAAAGCCGTTCCGGGAACGGGCGGCGTGGCTATTATTGGGGTTACTCTTGAGGAATCCTCGGCTCCCCTATCCAGCGCAGCCGGTTCATGGCAAAGTGGCGCCATGAGCGATGATCTGCGGATGCCCGACGCCGGCAATCCGACTCTCCGGTTGGCCGTGGACGAGTGTTGGGAGCTTCTCGCGGGCACGACGCTGGGCAGACTGGCGGTCAGCTACCGCAATGAGCCGGACGTCATTCCGGTTAACTTCTGGGCCGCGGGGAAGGGCATTCTGCTCCATGGCTCCGAACATGTCAGGGATATTGTCCGCCGGGCTGAGCACCACGTGGTGCTGGAGGCAGATGGGCGCACCGGATCATCCGTCTGGAGCGTGATGGCCAAGGGCATGCTCCGTGAACTGACCGGTCCGGATGAGATCGCGGCAATCGAGCGCCGACAACTCAAGCCGTGGACCCTCACGCGCAGGGTGATGTTTTTAGAACTGGAACCATCGGAACTCACGGGGCGGCGCATGGCCGTCGGACCTGAAAACAATGACTGAGCCAGCTTGGCCTGCCAAAAGGAAATACCCCATGCCCCTGCACCGCAACGGCCCGCCACCCACCCTCCATGCGGAGGATGTCCGAACCGGCAACGAGCCACCCGCCTGCCTCCCTGCCATCCCGGACCCGGACAATCCCATCATCGAGCTGACCGAGGATGAATGCTGGGATCTGCTGATCGGCACGATGCTGGGCCGGCTGGCGGTCAGCGTAGCGGACAAGCCGGAGCTGTACCCGGTTAACTTCCTGGCCCACGACCGCCGGATCCTGATCCGCACCCTGCAGGGCACCAAGCTGGTTTCGATGGCCATCAATAACAAGGTGGCGCTGGAGGCGGACGGCCGCTCCCTCCACTCGGTCTGGAGCGTGGTGGTCAAGGGCATGGTGCGCGAGCTCACCACCGAAGCAGAAATAACGACGGCGGAGCAACTGTCCCTGCGTCCGTGGACAGCGTCGGTGAAGACGACCTACGTGGAAATCACGCCCTCGCAGATCAGCGGCCGACGGATTGCCCTGGCGGACGAGTTCAAGCTGGAGCGCTGAACCTTGACTGCATGACGTACCGATTGTACGTTTTGTACATGGACGATTCTATTTCCGCTGCTTCTGCCCGCCAGCACTGGAGCGAAACGATAGACAAGGCGTCACGGGCGCCCGTGTCCATTACGCGGCATGGGCGAGAAGCTGTAGTTCTGATGAATGCCGAACTCGCTGAGCGCGCGTTGGAAGCGCTGGAAGATGCCGAGGATCTCAAAGCCGCGCGCGAAGCCCGCGCCGAGGGCGGTTCCATCCCCTGGGAAGAGGTCAAAGCAGACCTCGGACTTGAGTGACCAGTGCGTATGAGATCAGGCTGACCCATGCGGCGGAGAGCTCGCTTCGAAAGCTTGATGCCAAGGCCAGAGTCCGGGTTGCCGCAGCCATAGAACTGCTCAGGGACAACCCCCGGCCGCCTGCAGCGAAAAAGCTGGTGGGCGGCAGCGGCGAATACCGGATACGCACCGGCGATTACCGAATCATTTACGAGGTCAACGACGGCGCTTTGGTCATCCTCGTTCTCAGGGTCGGCCACCGGCGGGAAATCTACCGGTAGAACTGGCGGCAGTACGCTGGTGCCCACGCTTTCGGCCGGGACTCAAAGGAGGCAGGGAATGCTCAGTCTGAAGGACATTGACCTGGACATCCTGGCTGTGGAAATGGCCGACTCGCACCGAGGCTACCGGGATATGGAGGACTTCATCGCCACGCTCGAGGACGAGAAGGTGCGGGCCGCCCTGTTCCGCGCCATCGAAAGGAAGCGTCCGTTCCGCCACTTCAAGGACGCGCTGTTCGACTACCCCAAGGTCCAGGAAGGCTGGTACGCCTTCCACGAAAAGCGCATGCGCCACCACGCCATCACCTGGCTCCTGTCCGAGGGACTTATCGACGAACAGGAAGCCCGCGGGGAGTTAGGCGAGGACTCCTGACGCCTTGGCCCTTGAGGCATTAATGCCGGGGCGGTCGATTTTGGGGTGGCCGATTCTGTAGCCGCGGGCCGCTTGGGCAGGTAGAACTGATTCATGACGACATCGCCCCTCGTGCTCGGCCCGATGATGCGGTACGTGGACCAGACGACCGCGAGTATCTGGGTGGAAACGCGCGACGCAGCGCAGGTTGTTGTCAGGGCGGGCGGCCGATCGTGGAACGCCCGGACTTTCGCCGTGCACGGCCACCACTACGCACTGGTGGAAGTAGCCGGCCTGGAGCCGGGCAGTGTCACTCCCTACACCGTGGAGATCGACGGCGAGGAAGTCTGGCCGGCAGCGGGAGCCGAATTCCCGCCGTCGTGCATTGCGACGCTGAAGCCGGACAAACCGCTGCGGCTGGAATTCGGCACCTGCCGCACCAGCGTCCCGCACGACAAGAACGGCAACCGAACCCATGGCGTCGACTCGATGCGCGCCTACGCCTTCGAAATGGCCAAGGGCGGGGACGTGTCCTGGCCGGATCTGCTCTTGTTCCTGGGCGACCAGGTCTACGCGGATTCCACCAGCGACCAGATGCAGGAGTTCATCCGGGCCCGCCGCGACATGAGCGAGCCCCCTGGCGAGGAACTGAAGGATTACGAGGAGTACGCGCACCTTTACTACCTCGCGTGGTCGGACGAGGCCAACCGGTGGCTGCTTTCGACCCTGCCGAGCGCCATGATTTTCGACGACCATGACATCCGCGACGACTGGAACGCCTCGCAGACCTGGAAGCAGCAGATGCAGCAGACGTCCTGGTGGCACGGAAGGATTGTGTCCGGGCTCGCCTCCTACTGGGTCTACCAGCATCTGGGCAATCTTTCCCCGCAGCAAAGGGCCGACGACGTCGTCTGGCGGCTGGTTGCCGAGCATCAGGGCGAGGAGGAACTCGATCTGAGCGAGGCGCTGGATGCCTTTGCGGAGAAGGCGGACCATTATCCGGAGAGCTACCGGTGGAGTTTCTCGCGTGATATCGGCGGCGTGCGGCTGATTGTGCTGGACTCCCGCGCGGCACGCGTGCTGGAGCCCGAACACCGCTCGCTGCTGGACGGCAAGGAAATGGCGTGGCTGGACGGCCGGCTGCAGGGCGGCTTCCGGCATGTGCTGGTGGCAACATCGCTGCCGTTCCTGCTGCCCACCGGTCTGCACCATCTCGAGTCCTGGAACGAGGCGCTCTCCGAAGGGGTCTGGGGCAAGCCTGCGGCGAAGCTCGGGGAGAAACTGCGCCAGGCCATCGATCTGGAACACTGGGGCGCGTTCCAGAAGAGCTTCCAGGAGGTGGCGGCCATGGTGCTGGAGGTGGCCGACGGCGAGCGCGGGACGGCCCCGGAAACCATTACGTTCCTGTCCGGCGACGTGCACTTCTCCTACGTCGCCGAGGTCCAGCGGCCCGCCGGCAGCCGGATTGTGCAGGCGGTCTGCTCGCCGATCCGCAATCCCCTGCCCCGGCTGATCCGCTCGTTCACCGCCATCATGTCCTACGGTGTTGCCGGTCCGGTGGGCGCCCTGATGGCGAGGTCGGCGAAGGTGCCGGATCCGCCGTTCAGCTGGGAAACGATCAAAGGGCCGTGGTTTGACAACAACCTGGCCGGCCTCGAAGACACCCCGGACGGACTGAAGTTCTGGTGGCAGACCGGCGTCGTCGAGAACGGGGACCACGACCGTCCCCGGGTGCAGGAGGTCGCGGCCGTGACCCTCCCGCCGCGCGGGGCCTAAGCTGGGTGGCAGTGCGGGGGAACCCCCGAGTTGCCATCTGTCGAAGGGACGTCTGCCATGGGTTACATCAAGGTTGGAACCGAGAACAGCACCAATATCGAATTGCACTACGAGGACCATGGCGCCGGCCAACCCGTTGTCCTCATCCACGGCTACCCGCTGGACGGCTCGTCCTGGGAGAAGCAGACCGCCGCGTTGTTGACGGCCGGCTACCGCGTCATCACCTACGACCGCCGCGGCTTCGGCCAGTCCAGCAAGCCGACCACCGGTTACGACTACGACACCTTCGCCGCGGACCTGAACACGGTACTGGAGACCCTGGACCTGACCGACGTGGTGCTGGTGGGCTTCTCCATGGGCACCGGCGAAGTGGGCCGCTACCTGGGCACGTACGGCTCCAAGCGGGTCGGCAAGGCCGCGTTCCTCGGCTCACTCGAACCGTTCCTGCTCAAAACCGATGACAATCCCACCGGCGTGCCGCAGGAGGTGTTCGACGGGCTGGGCCAGGCGGTGACGGCGGACCGCTATGCGTTCTTCACCGAGTTCTTCAAGAACTTCTACAACTCCGACACGTTCCTGGGCACCGAGCGCCTGAGCCAGGAGCACATCAACGCCAGCTGGAACATCGCCGCCCGCTCCGGCGCCGTCGCCTCGGTGGCCGCGCAGCCGACGTGGCTGACCGACTTCCGCGCGGACATCCCCAAGATCGATGTGCCCGCGCTGATCGTGCACGGCACGGCGGACAACATCCTGCCCATCGACGCCACCGGGCGCGAGTTCGCCAAGGCCCTGCCCAGCGCCGAGTTCGTCGAAATCGAGGGCGCTCCGCACGGCCTGCTCTGGACGCACGCCGCCGAGGTCAACGAGGCCCTGCTGCGCTTCCTCGGCAAGGGCTGACACCTGGCAGGAGATGGCACCGGAAGCGCGGGAGGGCCTGTCGCCGTCGTAATTTGTGTGCTTACACTGCTCGCATGAGCATTCAGGGTGAGTATTTCGCGGCAGCAGAAACCCCCAACAACGACGGCGGCGCCCCGCCTCCCGTTTTCGTCTACCGTGGCGCCGAGGGTTTACTGGCGGCGCAGTTGGCCGAGGCGCTGGATAACCATGAGCTGCTCGAGGGCAACTGGGAGCTGGTGCACACGTACATGCCGCCGGCGGAGCGGAAAGGTGCCCCCGCGGAGGGCAAGGGCGCCGCGGCCGCGGAGACGGACGCCGGGGACGCCGGCCACGGCGGGGTGCTGGACGAGCTGGCGGCGGACGCCTCCGTGCGGTTCAGCCCGGGCGAGCGGCAGCAAGTAGGGCGCTGGAGCATCATACAGTTGGCGGATTTCGGTTTCTTGCACAAAACTTGAGCTTTCCTTGAGCGTCAACGAGGGGTGCTGCCCCGATCATGTAAGGAGCCGGAAAGGACCCCACTCCTAACCGGCAACCATGGATCGGGACCGTTCGCTCGATCTGTGGCTGTTGGGGGGATCTGTCCCGGGCGGTCAGCCACCTGGTGGCCCGGGACATCAACTATTGCGCCGCTCCCCCGCTGGGTCTAGCGTGATGCGCATCAGCATCCACCGCTAGCAAGGAACCGCCATGGCCGGGTTTGTGCAGATCATCGAGTTCAAGACCTCGCGCATCGAGGAGATTGAAAAACTAGGGACGCCGTCGAGGTCGGAAGGAAGCACGCCTGCCTCCTTCCGCGGGGTAAAGGTCACCGCGGACCGGGACCGGCCCGGCAGCTACTACACCATTGTGGAGTTCGACTCGTATGAGTCGGCCATGGAAAATTCGGCCCGTCCGGAGACTTCCGAATTCGCCCAGAAGTTCGCCGCCCTGTGCGACGGGCCGCCCGTCTTCCGCAACCTCGACGTGCTGTGGGCGGACACCGGGCAGGACGCGCAGGCCACGTAGGCAAGTCCCCCAGACGAGATGGAACACCTCACCGGCTTCGCCCGCGAATTCCTGAAGGCGATGAGGAACCTCCTGCCTATTGTGGTGGTGGTTGCGGTGTTCCAACTGGTGGTCTTCCGCGGGCTGCCCGAGGATCCCCTGCAGCTGGTGGTTGGGCTGCTGATTGTGGGCGTGGGCATCGCGATGTTCCTGCAGGGCCTGGACCTCAGTGTCTTTCCGGTGGGCAAGAACATCGCCAACCAGTTCACCCGCCGCGGTGCGCTGGGACCGCTGCTGGCCTTCGGCTTCGCCATCGGGTTTGCCGCCGCCGTCGCCGAACCCGCGCTGATCGCCGTCGCGGAACAAGCCGAGATCGTCAGCGATGGCAGGATCAACGGGCTGACGCTGCGCGTGGTCGTCGCGGTGTCCGTGGGTTTCGTCCTCGTCCTGGGGTTGCTGCGCATCCTGCGCGGCTGGCCGGTGCACCGACTGCTGATCGGCGGCTATGCGCTGGCCCTGGCGATCACCTTCATCGCGCCGGATGAGATTGTCGGCCTCGCCTACGATTCCGGCGGCGTCACCACCAACATTGTGACCGTACCGATGATCGCCGCCATTGGTCTGGGCCTGGCCAACTCGATCAGGGGGCGCAGCGTGCTCGCGGACGGCTTCGGCCTGGTGGCACTGTGTGTGATGGTGCCGATTATCGGCGTGCAGCTGTACGGAGTCTGGGTCTACACCTTCGGCAACACCGAAGCCGTTGCCGCCGGGCCCGGGGCCGGGTCCGGCCATTGGGCGGCGGATTTCGCCCTCGGGCTGGCCGAGACGGTGCGCGATGTGCTGCCGATCGTGCTGGTGGTCCTGTTCTTCCACTACCTGGTGCTCAAGCACAAGATCGCCCACCCGGTGCGGGTCCTGGTGGGCTTCGTCATGGTCTTGGTGGGCCTGTATGCCTTCGTCGTCGGGCTCAAAATCGGGCTCTTCCCTATCGGCACGCAGATGGCCGAGCAGCTGATCGCACGCGACGTGCCCGTGCTCATCCTGCTCTTCGCCCTGCTGATCGGCTTCGCTACCACCATGGCCGAACCGGCGCTGGTGGCGATCGGCAGCCAGGCCCAGGATGCCTCGCGCGGCAGGCTCAATGGCTCCGTCATCCGCATCGTCGTCGCCGTCGGGGTGGCCGCCGGCATCACACTGGGCGTCTACCGCATCCTTGTCGGCGGTCCATTCCACTACTACGTCATGGCGTCCTATGGCGTCGTCGTTGTCCTGGTTTTCCTGGCGCCCAAATACATTGTCGCCCTCGCCTTCGACCTCGGCGGAGTCACGACGTCGGAAGTCACCGTCCCGCTCGTGACCGCCCTGGGCATCGGGCTGGCAACCGCGCTCGAGGGCCGCGATGCGCTGATGGACGGCTTCGGGTTGATCGCCTTCGCGTCCATTTTTCCGATCATTTCCGTCCTGCTCTACGCCATGCTCCTGGAAAGAATTCCCACCCTGCGGAAGGAAACGTCATGAAATTCACCGCCGTCGTCGTGATCGCCCCGGACCATCTGGAGGACCGGGTCATCGAACATGCCCAGCGCGCCGGCGCCACGGGTGTGACCATCCTGCCGGGCAAGGGCATCGGCGGCGAGTCCAAACGGACGTTTTTCGGGCTGACGTTCGAGGGATCGCAGTCCGTGCTGCTGATGGTGGTGGGCTCGCACCTGTCCACGTCGATCCTGAAGGAACTGCACACCATCCTGGTCAACGACGGCAACTCCCGGGGCCTCGCCTTCAGCATTCCCATCGAGCACCTGACCGGGATCGACCTGCGCCAAGTGGCCAAATTCGAGGAGCACATGCGCCATGAAGACACCTGATATTAGAGAACCCGAGATCACAGGAGGAACCACATGCTGACCGTCAAGGACGTCATGGTGCGCAACATCGTCACCATCTCCCCGTTCAGCACCCTGCGCGATGCGCTGTCGGTGATGAAAACCCGCCAGGTGAAAAGCCTCGTGGTGGAGCGCCAGCACCCGCATGATTCCTGGGGGCTGCTGACCTACATCGAGCTGTTGCGCACCGTGGTCGCCGAGGAGGGCGATGTGGACCTGCTCAACGTGTACGACGCCGCGTCAAAGCCGGTGATCACCGTGGGCGAGGACCTCTCCGTGCATCAGGCCGCTGCCCTGATGAGCCGCTACCACCTCAACCGGATGGTGGTGGTGGAGGGCAACAAGCTGATCGGCTTGCTGGCCATGAACGACATCCTCGCCCGGCTGATGGACGATCTGATTTAGATGACCTGATTCAGAGGAGCCCGATGATGAACAGCGCGGCACGGCACCTGCTGGACCGGCCCGGAACCGTCCTCCCGCTGGCGAAGCTCGACGGCGGGATGCTCGCCTGGGTGGGCGGCAAGGCGGCGAACCTCGGCGTGCTCGCCGCCGCGGGCCTGCCTGTGCCGGACGGATTCTGTATTACGACGACGGCGTACCAGCGGGTCGCGGCGGAAGCGGGCCTGGATGAGATCCTGGCTGAGCTGGAGGCGGGAGCGGGCAGGTCAGGCGCCACTGCCGATGAAGGTGCCCGTTCGGGTATTGGTGCCGGCGGGAACCGGGACACTTCCGCCGAAGGCGCCGCCGCGTCGGCCGGGCTGGCGGAACGTGCGCGCGCCGCGTTGGAGGCTGCGCCCATGCCGGAGGACATCGCCGATGCCGTCCGCGCTGCCTATGCGGAGCTCGCGAACAACGACGGCGACGGGCGGCTGGCGGTGGCGGTGCGCTCCTCCGCCACCGCCGAAGACCTGCCGGAGGCCAGTTTCGCCGGCCAGCAGGACACCTACCTCAACGTGGCCGGCGAGGACGCGCTGCTGGATGCGGTCCGCCGGTGCTGGGCCTCGCTCTGGACGGAACGGGCGGTTGCCTACCGCAGCGATAACGGCATCGACCAGCGTTCGGTGAGCATCGCCGTCGTTGTCCAGACGATGGTGGACGCCGAGGTTTCCGGCGTGCTGTTCACGGCCAACCCGCTCACCGGGCGGCGCCATGAGGCAGTGATCGATGCGGCGCCCGGGCTGGGCGAAGCGGTGGTCAGCGGCGCCGTGAATCCGGACCAGTTCGTGGTAGACACCGCCAGCGGACGGATCCTCGAGCGGACGCCGGGCGGCAGCCCCGGCGGCAGCGGCGAGACATGTTTAGCCGACGAACAAGTCCGCGCGCTGGCCGCCCTCGGCGCCCGCGCGGAGGAACACTTCGGCGAACCGCAGGATCTGGAGTGGGCCATCGGGCCCGACGGTGCAATCCAACTGGTGCAGTCGCGCCCCATCACCACCCTGTACCCGCTGCCCGCGCCGGCAGACACCATCGACGCGAGCGACGGCGGCACCCGTGCCTACCTGTGCGCGAGCCTGCTGCAGGGACTCACCCGGCCGCTGACGCCGATGGGACTGTCCGCATTCCAGGTGCTGGCCGACGCCTACCGGCCTGCCGGCGGGAGCTACGGCGCGCCGGTCCCCTTCAGCTACAGCCAGGCCGGGCTGCGGCTCTTCGTCGATGTGACGCCGGTGCTGCGCAGCAAGGCCGGACGGCGCATCATCCCCGCCGCCATGAGGGCCGCCGATGCCCGCTCGGTCGGAGCGCTGCGGTACCTGATGGAGGATCCGCGGTTCGCCATCGTCAGCAGGCCAAAACTGGGCGCGGTCAAGGGGTCGCTGCGAGGATCCCTGAAAGGCTCGCTCAAGTCCATGCCGCAGCTGGCGATGATTCCGCAGGTACTCAACGGCCTGCTCCGGCCTGCCGCGGCGCTGGAACGCAGCAGGCGGGCCGAGGAGAAATTCCACCGGATGCTGGTGCTGCCCGAGCCGGCCACGCCCGCCCGGCGGCTGGACTTCGTCGAACGTATGCTCGGCGGGATGATCACGCCGGGCCTGCTCAAGCAGCTTCCGCCGCCGGCCGCCGGCTACATCTGGCTGGGCATCGTGCGCTGGCTGCTGGGTCCGCTGGTGCAGCCCGGTGACCTGCAGGCGGTCCTGCGCGGACTGCCCGACAACGTGACCACGCAGATGGACCTGGAGCTGTGGCACGCCGCCACCATCATCCGCGACGACGCCGAGGCAGCCCGCGCCCTCACCGACGTGGATCCGCAGGAGCTTGCCCGGCGCTATGCCGAAGGCTCGCTCCCCGCGACCGCCCAGCACGAGCTGGCCGCGTTCCTGACGAAGTACGGCCACCGCGCGGTGGCGGAGATCGATATCGGCATCCCGCGTTGGTCCGAGGAGCCGGCCCACATCATCAACGTGCTCGCCAACTACCTGCGCCTGAGCGATCCGGACCAGGCACCGGACCGGCAGTTCGCCCGCGCCGCCGCAACCGCCGAAGCCAAGGCCACCGAGCTGACCCAACGCGCGCGGGCCAGAGGCCGGCTCCGCGGCAGGCTCGTGGCCTACGGCCTGCGCCGGGTCAGGGCCACCGCGGGCCGGCGCGAGTACCCGAAGTTCGGCCTCATCGTTGCCCTCGCCGCACTCCGCGCCCAGCTCCGGCAGGTCGGAACGGTCCTCGCCGATGAGGGCCGGATCGCCAGTCCCGGCGACATCTTCTTCCTGGACCTCGCCGAAGCCCGCGTGGGCCTGCGTGGCGCGGACCTGCACGAACTCGCCGCCGAACGCCGCCGCACCTACAACCGCGAACTGCGCCGCCGCCGCATCCCCCGGCTCCTGCTCTCCGACGGCACGGACGTCGAGGCCGCCATGGGCGCCCGCGCTTCCGCAACAACGACGGCGGGAGCGCACCTTCCGCCCGGAACCCTCAGCGGAGCGCCAGCCTCGGCCGGCACCGTGACCGGCAAGGCGCGTGTCATCCTGGACCCGGCCGGCGCCCACCTGGAGCCCGGCGAAATCCTCGTCGCCCCGTCCACCGATCCCGGCTGGACGCCGCTGTTCCTGACCGCCGGCGCCCTCGTCATGGAGATGGGCGGGCCCATTTCGCACGGCGCCGTCGTCGCGCGCGAGTATGGAATCCCCGCCGTCGTCGGCGTCCCCGATGCCACCACCTGCATCGCCACCGGCGACACCATCACGGTCGACGGCGCGGCGGGCACGATCAGCGTCAAGACCTGATTTCCCGCCCCTCCTCAATCCCTGCCATCGACTGGGCAGCAGATGCCCATTTCATGGCCGGGAAGGGCATCTGCTGCCCAGTGGGTGGCGACGTCGGAGGCACAGCCCGTTCACAGGTTCGCCATAGCACCCGCTTATGCCCCGGTTCCACCGTTAACACATGACAAGCAAACATCGGCAGCCCGGCGCACGGGCCATGGCCACGACGAGCGGGACCAGCAGGACCAGCAGGACCACCCCCGGGACCACCGGCTCCCCCGGAGCGGGGAGCCGCTGGCATTTCTGGTCATCATCGTGGTTCACGTGGACCATCCTGGCCGTAGGCCTGATCGCCTGCGGCATCTATTTCTGGGTGACGAAAATCCAGCCGGTCGTTCCGGAGCTCCTCGCATTCATCACCCAACCGCTGTAGCCATCAGTCTTGCCGGTCCGAACCGCCCCCTTTGGACCGGCAGCCCTGCCGGTCCGGTGCGCATCGCCGGACCGGCCGAACTTCTTCCCTCAGTCCAGTTCTCAAACAGCAGGCTTGAGGACGTAGCCCACGCCGCGGACCGTGTGGATCATCGGCGAGCGGCCGGCGTCGATCTTCTTGCGCAGGTAGGAAATGTACAGTTCCACAATGTTGTTCTGGCCGCCGAAATCGTAGTTCCACACGTGGTCCAGGATCTGGCTCTTGCTGACCACCGTGCGGACGTTGTCCATCAGGTAATGCAGCAGATCGAACTCCGTCGCCGTGAGCTGGATGTCCGTCGCGGCGCGGGTGACCTCCCGGGTATCGAGGTTCAGGACCAGGTCCCCCACCACCAGTTCGGCCGCCGCCGCTGCCGCCACACCGGAGCGCTGGACCAGCCGGTGCAGGCGCAGCATGAGTTCCTCCATGCTGAACGGCTTGGTCACGTAGTCGTCCCCGCCCGCGGCCAGGCCGGTGATCCGGTCCGCCACGGCATCCTTGGCGGTCAGGAACAGGGCCGGCACGTTGGGCGAAAAAGCCCGGATCTTCACCAGCGCCTCCACGCCATCGAACCCGGGCATCATCACGTCCAACACCAGCACATCGGGGCGGACATCGCGGGCAACTTTCACGGCCGACGGGCCGTCGTGGGCCACGTGCACGTCCCAGCCGGCCATCCGCAGTCCCATCCGCACCAGGTCCGAAAGCTGCGGCTCGTCGTCGACCACCAGCGCCCGGACAGGGCTGCCGTCCGGGTGTCTCAGTTTGGGCAGCCCGCTGACCAGGTCGGTGGGATCCTGTGCGGCCATGACTACTCCCCCTGGTATCAAGTTGCGCGGATACTGAGACAACAATAACCACTACAGTTACTACATCCCATCAGTGCGGCGGTCAGATTGAAAGAGAAGCCCATGCAGAGCGACAAGCGGCCTTCCCGCCCGCCGTCTGTGCCTGCGTCCGGCCACTGGCACAGCGGCGGCTGGCGACCGTTCCGGAATTGGCAGCTGCGCACCAAACTGGTCCTGATCACGCTGGCGCTACTGGCCGCGATCTGTCTCGCCGTCGGCCTCTCCGCGCACGCCGCGATGACCTCGTTCCTGACCGGCCAGCTGGACGAGCAACTGGCGCAGGCGTCCGCCCGGGCCAACCGGTCGCAGGAAGAGTTCCGCCAGGACTCGGACGATGAAGACCATCATGATGAAGACGAAGAGAACGACGGCGGCGCCCAGGATTCGGCGAATCTTGCGGATGCGCTGGCTGGCCCAGGCACCCGGGCGGGTACGCTGAATGCCCGCATCGGCGACCGCGGTGTCCGGGGCGCCGGCATCTTCACCCCTGACGGCGAGAGGCAGGACCTAACCGAGGCGGATGAACAGATCCTCGACGACCTTGCCCTGGACGTTCCGCCGGTTGACCGCGCGCTCTCGGTGGGCGATTACCGGCTGGTGGCGACCTACAATCCGGACCGCGAGTATACCATCGTTACCGGCCTGCCGCTGATCGCCAAGGAGGAAACCCTCGCCTCCCTGACCCGGACCATGACGGTGGTCTCCGCGGCAGGACTGGCCGCGGCGGCGCTGCTGGGCACGCTCATTATCCGCCGCACGCTGCGCCCGCTGGAGGAACTCTCCGGCGTGGCCACCCGCGTCTCCCGGCTGCCGCTGGGTGAAGGCGAAGTCGCCATGGCCGAACGCGTGCCCGCCGGGATCGCGGTCCCGGCCACCGAAGTGGGAAGGCTGGGCCACGCCTTCAACCTGATGCTGGACAACGTTGCCGGCGCGTTCAGCGCCCGCCACCGCAGCGAGACCAAGCTGCGCCAGTTTGTCGCCGACGCCAGCCACGAGCTGCGCACTCCGTTGACCGCCATCCGCGGCTACTCCGAAATGATCCGGCTGACCGAGAACCTCAGCGAAGAAGGCCGCTCCTCCATCTCGCGGGTGGAGTCCGAGTCCAAACGCATGACGGCACTCGTGGAGGACCTGCTGCTGCTGGCGCGGATGGAGGAAGGGCACCGGGCGGAACAGCACGACGTCGACCTGACCCAGCTGGTGGTCGAGTCCGTCAGCGACATCCGCGCCGCCGCCCCCGAACACCGCTGGGTCCTGCAGTTGCCCGACGACCCCGTGACCGTGCGGGCCAACGCCGGCCAGCTGCGCCAGGTCCTCATCAACCTGCTGACCAACGCGCACAAACATACCGGTCCCGGAACCACCGTGGTCACCTCGCTGGCGGCCGAGCCCGGCGCCGCCGTCCTGACCGTGGCCGACGACGGCCCCGGCATCCCCTCGGACTTCATCGACAAGATCTTCTCCCGCTTCACCCGGGCAGACACCGCCCGCTCCGACCGCAGCGGCACCCACGGCCTGGGCCTGTCCATCGTGGATGCCATCGTGAAATCCCACGGCGGCCGCATCGACGTCAGCAGCAGCGAAGGGAAGACGGAGTTCACCGTCCGCCTTCCGGACGCCGGTGCCCAACCCGCGGGGTAACGGTCAAGACCAAGCTTCCGTATCGTTCTCAACTGTAAATCTGGGCATACAAATCCTCGATCTGGTTTGCTGTGGGGACGATGGGGTTGTTTCCCGGCGACCCGGATGCGAGCGCCTGCTGTGCCATCAGCGGGCTCAGTTCATTCCACTTCTCTTGGTCAATGCCATAGCTCTGAGGCGTCGGAACATCCAGGTCTTTGCAGAGGACAGCAAGGGCTTCGACGAACTTGTCAGCGGCCAGTGCGTCTGAATCCCCTTGGCCGGCGGCTCCGAAGGCACGGGCGCATTCTGCGTATCTGCCGGCGGCGGCATGCACCGAAAAGGCAGTGACTGCTGGGAACAGCATGGCGTTGGACAGGCCGTGGGCCACGTGGAAATGCGCCCCGATCGGCCTACTCATCCCATGCACCAAGGCCACGCTGGAATTCGAAAAAGCGATGCCGGCCTGCGTTGCCGCAAACATCATGGCTTCACGCGCTTCCAGGTCATCACCGTCCGCGTACGCCTGACGGATATTCCGACCGATGGTGCCGATAGCGGTCAGAGCCAAGCCATCTGAGAAAACGTTCGCCTTCCTGCTGACATACGCCTCGACGGCGTGGGTGAGTGCATCCACCCCGGTATCTGCGGTCAGCCTCGAAGGCATCGAGACGGTCAGCTCGTAGTCGACAATCGTGGCCACGGGAAGGAAAGCCAAGCCGGTGCACAACATTTTCTCGTCCGTCGCGCTGTCCGTGATGACCGTGAATTGCGTGGCTTCGGATCCGCTTCCGGCAGTTGTCGGAATGGCGATTACTGGCAGGGCAGGGCCGCCGTTGTTCCACGGCGCCTTGTAGTCGCGCATCTCCCCGCCCTGCGCAGAGAGCAGTCCCAGAGCCTTGGCCGTATCCATCGGGCTGCCGCCGCCAAAGCCGACGAGGCAATCGGCCCGGTGGGCGGCAACCGCTTCCAGTCCTCCGATCAGCGAATCGCTGGTGGGGTCCGGAACAGTTTCGGAAAACACCTCACCCTCCAGCCCCGCGTCCCCGAGGTTGGCCAGCAACCGGCCAGCTGCACCGGTGCTGACCAGAAACTTATCGGTGACAAGCAGTGGCCTGGACAGGCCCAAACCTGCTAGAACGCTGCCGAGCTCGCTGGCAGCTCCGCCGCCGATCCGCATGATGCGGGGAAGTGCAATGGAAGAAACCATACAAAGAACCTCTCTGGCTGTAAGTACGCATGCCGCGTGTGATGCCGGCTACGCCCTCCATCCTGCCTTCTGAAGCGTCTCATACCAACGAACCGTGGGTAGAAAAAGTGATAGGCGCCACAGTCGACACTGTAGAATGCTGGCAGCAACCGGGGGCCCACGGGTTGTTACGGTACTCGGCTTTTCTCATGGTCCGGTTTACCCGAACTCTTCGGCATCAGCCTGCTGCAAGCCCCTAAAGCCGTAACCGACTGTCGCCTATCGTGAACCGGCGACGCATTTATCCGAGAGTAGGCAACCATGAAACTGACTCTGACCGAGTTTCTTTCCCTGGACGGCGTATCCCAGGGTCCGGGATCACCCGACGAGGACACCAGCGGCGGCTTCACCCAGGGTGGCTGGTTCGTTCCGCATATGGACGAGACGTTCATGCAGCAAGCTGCCGATTGGCTGGCAGAGGCTGACGGCCTACTGCTGGGACGGCGCACGTATGAGGAGTTCGCCCAGGCCTGGCCGAATATGACCGATCCCGATGATCCGTTCGCGGAAAAGATGAACAGCATGCCAAAATACGTCGCGTCCAACAGCCTCACCAACGCAGCGTGGAATCCGAGCACGATCCTGTCCGGGGACATTCCTGCAAAGGTAGCGGACCTCAAGCAACTACCCGGCCGGGAACTGCAGATCCACGGCAGCGCGCGACTGGGCCAGTCGCTGCTGGCCGCAGGCTTGATTGACGAGTTGCGGCTGGTCATCGCCCCGGTGGTCGTGGGCAGCGGGCGTCGCCTGTTCCCCGATGGAGGCGCTCCTGCCGGGCTGAAGCTCGTAAGCCACAAGGTCACGCCTGCCGGAGTCGCCATCCACACCTACGAAGCGGCCGGACTCCCGGAGTACGGGACCTACGAGGGCAGCGCTTAGGCCTGACCTGCCTACCCGCGTAACAAGCCGCTGTCTTGGCTGTGCGAATGTCCTTTCGTGATTGAAGATGGTTTCGACTGCACTTCTGGATACCGCTTCATCGATGCCGAATAGAGGAACCCGCCCATGAGTCTCGTCTTTGACCATGTAACCCTGGGACAGCGGGTGCTGTTCGGCTCCGGCAAGGCCGCCGAGAACCTGGCTGCCGAAGTCGCTCGCCTCGGCGCACGGAAGGTCATGGTGATCGCCTCGGAGTCCAAAGCGGCCGTCGCCGCGCATGTCGCTCAAACAATCAGCGTGGCCCTGGATTACGACGACGTCGCCCCGCACGTCCCGATCGAGAAGGCCGAAAAAGCCCGCGCCGCGGCCCAGGAGCACGGCATCGACCTGCTCGTCTGTGTCGGCGGCGGTTCCACCACCGGCCTGGCCAAAGCCATCGCCCTCACTTCCGGGCTGCCGATCATCGCGGTGCCCACCACGTACGCCGGGTCCGAAGCCACCAACGTCTGGGGCCTGACCGAAGCCGCGCGCAAGAGCACCGGCGACGACGACCGCGTCCTCCCGGCGACCGTGGTTTACGACGCCGAACTGACCCTCTCGCTGCCGGCGGACCTGTCCGTCGCGTCCGGCCTGAACGCTTTGGCGCACTGTGTGGACTCGATGTGGGGGCCGCGCGTGGACCCGATCAACCAGGCTTTGGCCGCCGAAGGCATCCGCGCCCTCAACCAGGGCCTTCCCCTGGTCAAGCAGGATCCCTCCGGGCTGGAGGGACGCGAGCAGGCGCTCTACGGCGCGTACCTGGCCGCGGTCGCATTCGCCTCCGCCGGCTCGGGCATGCACCACAAGATCTGCCACGTCCTCGGCGGGACGTGGAACATGCCCCACGCCCAGACCCACGCCACCGTCCTGCCCTACGTGCTCGCGTTCAACGCCCCCGACGCCCCTGACGCCGCCGCACGGATCGCCGCGGCCTTCGGCACGGACAACGCCGTGGAAGGCCTCAACAAACTCCGTGCGACGTTGGATGCTCCGAAGGCGCTGAAGGACTACGGCTTCATGGAAGACAACATACCCGAGGCCGTCGACATCATCCTGCCCGTGATTCCCGCGTCCAACCCGCGCCAGCCAACTCGGGAGAACCTCACCGAGCTGCTGCGCGCCGCGACCGCCGGCACCACCCCGGGCCTCTGACCGGGACTGACCGGGTCGCACATAGTTTTAGGAGAACCACCATGACCGAAACCACCACCACCGGAACCAGCGGCATCAGCCCCGAGCAGCAGGCCGTCGAACAGCAACTCGTCGACACCGTCATCAGCTCCTTCGACAAAGCCGAAGACGAGCGGCTGAAGCAGCTGATGCAGTCCCTTACCAAGCACCTGCACAACTTCATCCGCGAAGTCCGCCTCACCGAGGACGAGTGGAACAAGGGCATCGAGTTCCTCACCGCCGCCGGCCACATCACCGACGACAAACGCCAGGAATTCATCCTGCTCTCCGACGTCCTCGGCGCCTCCATGCAGACCATCGCCGTCAACAACCAGGCCGTCAAACAAACCCTCGATGCAACCGAGGCCACCGTCTTCGGGCCGTTCTTCACCGAAGACGCCCCGGAGATCCCGATCGGCGGGGACATAGCGGGCGGCGCCGCCGGCCAGCCCTGCTGGGTCGAAGGCACCGTGAAAGACACCGCTGGCAAACCGGTTCCGGGCGCGCGGATCGAGGTCTGGGAAGCCGACGACGACGGGTTCTACGACGTGCAGTACATCGACGGACGCGTCGCCGGACGCGCCCACCTCTACTCGGATGAGAACGGGAACTACAGCTTCTGGGGCCTGACCCCGACGCCGTACCCTATCCCGCACGACGGGCCCGTCGGAAAAATGCTCGAAGCCACCGGCCGCTCCCCCGTCCGCGCGTCCCACCTGCACTTCATGGTCACCGCCAAGGACCTGCGCACCCTCGTCACCCACATCTTCGTCGAAGGCGACCCGCAGATCGAGATCGGCGACAGCGTGTTCGGCGTCAAAGACTCCCTCATCAAGAAATTCGACCAGCAGCCCGCGGGCACCCCCACCCCCGACGGCCGCGACCTCGGCAACCAGACCTGGGCCCGCACCCGCTTCGACATCGTCCTCGCACCGGCAGAAGCCTAAGCGAAGACCGAAGGGCTAATCGTTCAGCCCGGCCGCTCATTGAGCGGCCGGGCTGAACTGCTAGTGACAAGCGGCAGACACGTCTCCGGGGAGGCGGCGCTAAAGTAGGTGCAGGCAGGCAAATGGATCCGGGTGACGCTGATGGCTTCCGAAACGATCAAACTGTTCCTCGCCGGAGACGTGATGACCGGACGGGGCGTGGACCAGATCCTGCCCAGCCCGGGGTCGCCGAAACTGCGGGAGGGGTACGTCCGCGATGCCCGGGATTACGTTGCACTGGCCGAAGCGGCCAACGGACCGATTCCCCGCCCAGTAGAGCCCGACTGGCCGTGGGGCGACGCGCTGAAGATTATCGGCGAAGCGGCGCCGGACGCGCGGGTGATCAATCTGGAAACCAGCATTACCAACGACGGCGATTTCGCCCCTCGCAAGGGGATCCACTACCGGATGCGCCCGGAGAACATCGCTTGCCTCACCATCGCAGGCATCGATGTCTGCGTGCTGGCCAACAACCATGTGCTGGACTTCGGTGTCGCCGGCCTAACTGACACAGTGGACGCGCTGCATGAGGCGGGAATCCGAACCGCTGGTGCAGCCCGGGACGCCGAGGAAGCGTGGAACCCGTCGGTGCTGAGCACCGGTCATGGGAGGGTGCTTGTCTGGTCAGCCGGTCTGGAGTCGAGCGGCATCTCCCCCGCCAATGCCGCCGGTAACAACTGGCCGGGCGTGGCGCTGCTTCCGGATCTTTCCACGGACAGTGCAGCATTGATCATCGAACGCGTGCACGCGGCCAGGCGGGAAGGCGACCTCGCCGTGGCCTCCCTGCACTGGGGCTCGAACTGGGGCTACACCGTTCCCCGCGGCCAGATCCAGTTTGCCCACTGGTTGATCGAGGGCGGCATCGACATAGTGCACGGCCACTCGTCGCACCATCCGCGTCCGATCGAGGTCTACCGCGGCCGGCCGATCCTGTACGGCTGCGGCGACCTGATCAACGACTACGAGGGAATCAGCGGTTACGAGCAGTTCCGTGACGACCTCCGCCTCCTGTACTTCATCACCATGGACACACGCACCCGGGAACTGCGCGAACTGCGCCTTGTGCCCATGCGCTCGCGGCGCATGCGGCTGGAGCGGGCCACAAGGGATGACGCTGCCTGGCTGCACCGCGTGCTCAACGACGCCAGCAGTAGTTTTGGCACCACGATCGGTGCGGCCAGTGACGGCACCATGACCGTCGTGACGCCTTAGGTCAGAATAACGACGGCGCCCTCACACAAGAACTGCCCGCGCATGCCTGGGAGCATACGCGGGCAGTTCTCATTGCCTGGTTAGAGGGTTCCGGTCGTGAAACTCCAGACCGTCGTGGCGGCCGGGTTACCGGCCAGATCCCGGGCCGCGGAAGTGCCGCCCGTGAGCGTGACGGTGTACCGCGTGTTCGAGGCCAGGGTTGCCCCCGGGTTCAGGACCCACTGGTTGGTGGTGCCGTTACGGGTGACCGTTGCCGTCACGGCCGCGCCTGTCGTGGCGTTCCTCAGCCTGAACGTCGTGGCGGTGACTCCCTGCATCGGCTCGCTGAACGTGGCCGTGATGTTGTTGGCCCGTCGAACTCCCGTGGCGTTGACCGCCGGCGTCCTTGCGCTCATCGTCGGAGCGGCGCCGGTGATGAAGGACCAGCTGGTGCTCGCCAGCGGGGTGCCAACGGTGTCCCGTATCGCCGTCGTTCCTCCGGACAGCGTCGCCGTGTACCTTGTGTCGGCAGCGAGGTTGGCCGTCGGATTGAGGGTCGCGACCCGCGTGGTGGCGTTGTAGCCGACGGCAGCGGGAATGACGGCGCCGGCGGCGTTCTTCAGGGTGAACGTCGTGCCGCTGACCCCCGTGACCGCCTTGCTGAAGGTCGCGGTGATGTTGCCGGTGGATGCGACCGCTGTGCCACCGGATCCCGGCGTCCGCGCCGTGACCGTAGGAGCGGCCGTCGTCGTGAAGGTCCAGCTGGTGCTGGCCAGCGCGATGTTGGCGGTGTCCCTGATGGCCGTGGCACCGCCGGTCAGGCGTGCTGTGTAGACAGTGTTGGGAGCGAGATTCGACGTCGGATTCAGCGTTGCCCTCCGTGTCGCCTGGTCGTACGTCACGGTGGCCGGGATGACGGTCCCCGCGGCGTTCCTGAGCGTGAAGGTGGTTCCGGAGACGCCCTGCATGAACTCGCTGAACGTTGCCGTGACGTTGCTGCCGATGGTCACGTTGGTGGCCGAGGCGCCGGGCCCGCGGGCCGTCACCGTGGGAGCCGCCGTATCGGCCGGCCCGATCCGTACCGTCCGGGTAGCCGCAGTCCCCACGTTCCCTGCCGCATCGGTAGCGCGGACATTGAAGAGGTAGGTGCCGTTGACCTGGGCATCGTACGTCATGGGAGCGGCGCAGGTCGGATCCCAGGTGGCGTTGCTCGGGAGCAGCTGGCAGTCGAAACGTGCGCCGGCTTCGTTGGCCGTGTAGTTGAACGTCGGTGTGTTGTCGAGGGTAGGAGTTGACGGGAAGGGTGCCACCACGGAAGCAGCCGGGGCAGTGGTGTCCACCGTGAATGTCAGGGTCGGGGAAACCAGATACTGCGGCACGGCAGGATCCGTCGGAGCACCGGTAACGGGGTCTACTGTGTAGGCGGGGTTGGCGATCCGGGCCTGAACCTTATGCACGCCCGCAGCCAGCGCGGTCGCCGGTTTCAGCGAGTAGGAGCCGTTGGTCATGGCAACGGAGGCGGCAGGAGTGCTCGCGCCGTCCAGCATCAGTTCCACGGTCCCTGTGGAAGCCGGTGCACCAGGGATGTTGCCGGTAAACGTGGGCGTGGTGGCATTGGTGATGTTGTCCGTGGTGGAACGGCCGCTGTCGCTCGCTGCCGTCAGGTCCGGCGTGCTGGGGGCGCCGTCGTCGCCGTTGAATACCAACCCCTGGACCGTGAACGTGTCGACGGTCAGCGTGTCCACGCCCGGGCCGCCGGCGTTTGGGCCGGTAACAACGACGGCGTTCGTGCCGGACGGGGCTCCGGTCACCGGCCTCGGAGTGTTGATATCCCCCAGTGTTCCGGCCGCGGCACCGGTCTGCCGCAGGAACGAAGCGGTAGTGCCCACAGCGTAGTCGCCCAGGAACGCGGCACCGACTCCCTCCCAGTCACAGGGCACCAGCGCAGTGGGCGCGCAGACTCCCGAGTCGAGCGTGGTCTTGATGCGCCCGAGTGCAGCGTTCTTGGGGTCGGGCTCGGCGGTGAGCGTGGTGACGCCGTAGGGGTGGGTCACTGTGTAGGACGCGTCGGGGACCAGGTTCTCGATGATGAAGCGCAGCCGGCCGAAGCCCATCTGCTCGCCCTGCTTGACCGGGCCGTTGACGTGGGCCGCTTCCAGCGCGGCCTCGTAGAGCCGCAGGTTCCCCCCGCTGGCTTCCGCGGCGAACCAGAACGCCTCCTCCGGAAAGTTGTCCGGGTACGATGCCGGCGCGGCCAGATTGGGCGGCTCGGCCAGGCAACCCGCGTTCGCCATGTAGCACAGCTGCAGTTTCACGCTGCCGTCCGAATACCACGTGGGAAAACCGGTCTGCTGATCGACCGGGCCAACCGCGGCAACGTCGGCACTGGCGGGCAATGCGGCGAGCGGGACCAGGGAAGCGGCCAGCGTCACCGCTGCTGCAAGCGAGGCGAAGGCGCGACGCCTGACCGGTTTTCTGTCGGGAAGATTAGACATGATGACTCCTTCAGCTGCTGGAAGGAACGCCCCTTTGAGGCCAGGGTCCGTAGGACTCGGCAGCTTGCAAGTCCTGCCTAAAGGTTTAGCCTCTGGTTCTTGCTAAAAACTTGGGTCTGGTCCACGTCTCTGCCCGGGGCACACAGCGAAACATCCATCAGAAACTAGTCCGCCACGTCATAGTCTCGGATCATGAGCTGAGGGAAATCTTGGGTTACAGCACCGCGGCGACGAGAGCCACGAGAGGCGGGCCGCCTTGGGCTACGGCACCGCTGATCCCGGTTCCGCGGGGCCGGCTCAGGGCCAGCCGGTCCGCGATCAGCAGCACGATTCCGGACAGGAACATGAACAGGCAGATGTAGACGACCAGCGCCCGGCCCACGGCGACCTCGCCGGCCGCCCACAGAACGACGCCGAGGACCAGACCGGCGGCCAGGAAGAGGTTGTAGAAGCCGACCCCGAACGCCCACAGCCGAATGGCCGGAACGTCAGAGGCCGGCGTCGAGAATATGCGCCCGTGCACACCGGGGCGATGGAACAGCAGGGCTTCCCAAACGAAGACAACAAGGTGCAGCAACGCAGCCAGCAGGGCGAAGCCCCAAACCACGCCGGTCATGGCACGCGTTCCATTCCTTCCACGGTCACGTCATGGCGCGCGAGCACCTCGCGGACCTTGGTTAGGTTCTCCTCCATCGGCCGGTCGTGCGGCACGGTCCTGTCCAGGTCGGCATGGAACCTGCCCATGCCATCGGTCAGGCTCACGGTCAGGAACTTGACCGAGGGACTGAGCACGGTGAAGGTGTGCAGGGCCGCCGGCGGGATGGCGATGGACTCCCCCGGCCCCAGGTCGTACCCGTCGTCGTCGATCTGGACGATCATGCGGCCGCTGAGTACGTAGTACGCCTTCGCCCAGCCGGTGCGGTGTGGCGGCGTGGCCGGGCCACGCGGGGCATCGACCTCGAAGATTTCGTAGTTCCTGTCCGTGTGTGCGCCGTCGATCTTCACGGTCAGGACGGCGTCCGGCGCGACGAGTTCCTTGCCCTCGCCGGCGGCCGTGTGCTGAATAAGATGTGCCATGACTCCACGTTAGAAATCCGCCGTGACGGCGTCGATCCCAGAATTAAGGGGATCCTTGCGGTGCAGCCCGGTGGGATACTTTTCTTATGTGGGAGGAGCGGGCCTACCGCGTCCGCGGGAACATCGCGGCACTTGCCGCCACCGGGCTGGGCGTCACTGAACTGCACGCCGAGGCCATCCGCCTGGTCTGCCGGGAAATCAGCACCGAGCTGACCTGCTGGGCCACCATCGATCCGGAAACCCTGGTCATCAGCACCATGGCCAGCGGCGAGACGAGGATTCCGGCAGAGTATGAGCCGCTCCTGGCGGAGGCCGAATATGCAACGGCGGAACCCCACCGGTTTGCCGCGCTGGCCGCCCGCAAGCAGTCCGTGGCCGCCCTGTCCGAACTGCCGGAACGCGAGCGCAGGCACAGCATCCGGCTCAATCAGGTGTGGCGGCCGCTCGGCCTGGACCGCGAACTGCGCGTCCTCTTCCTGGCCGACGGCGCATGCTGGGGCGCGGCAGGAATGGTCCGCGCCGACCGCGACTTCAGCGATCGGGAAATGGAGTTCCTCGCTGCCGTGGCACCGGCCATCGCCTCAGCGACCCGGTTGGCGGTGCGCTCCGAACTGCACGGGACTCCGTCAGGAACCGGCCGGGCCATCGTTGTCACCGGGCCGCAGGGCGAACTGCGGTCGGCAACTCCCGGCGCATCGGAATGGCGGAACAGTTTGGACCAGATCTCGCCCGGCCGCTTCCTGACCATGATGAGCGTGATGGCCGCCGGAGCCCGCACCTCACCGACCGGTGAGTTCCGGGCGAAGCTGCGCGATGCCCACGGGCACTGGGCGATCCTCCACGCATCCCTCCTGATCGGCGCGGAGGACGCCTCGACCGCCGTCGTTATTGAACCGGCCGCCGGCCAGGAGTTGGTCGCCCTGCTGCTGGCAGCTTACGGACTCACGCCCCGCGAGCGGCACATCTGTGCCGAGGTCATTGCGGGACGTTCGACGGCGGAGATCGCGGGCCGGCTCTTCATCTCTGCGCATACCGTGCAGGACCATTTGAAGTCCGTGTTCGCCAAGGTGGGCGTCCACAGCCGCGGCGAACTCGCGGCACGCCTGCGGCCCGACTCGATGGAGCCCGACAAGGAAACCATCGCGCACTGAGGCACACCGCCGTCGTACTTTTTGCCGCCGTTACGTGGAGGTCTGTTGCCGCGTCCGGTCGGCGCGATCCGCTTCTGCCTTGGCCACCACGTGCTCCCGGAGCGCGAGCATGATGGTCTCGCCGTAGACACGCAAGGTCTCTTCCTTGTTGTCATGCTGCAGGTAGCCGGCGAACTGGGTGACGCCGAGGGCCTTGAGCTTTTCCAGCTTCTCGATATGCTGCTCCGCCGTGCCGAGCACGCAGAACCGGTCGACAATCTCGTCCGGGACGAAGGACGTATGCGTGTTGCCGGCCCGGCCGTGCTCGTTGTAGTCATAGCTGTCGCGGCCGGCAATGTAATCGGTCAGGGCCTGCGGCACGGCGGAGTTCGAGCCGTACTTGGCCACAATGTCCGCCACATGGTTGCCCACCATGCCGCCGAACCAGCGGCACTGGTCGCGCATGTGCTCCCAGTCCTGGCCCACATACATCGGCGCGGCCACGCAGAACTTGACGGCCAGCGGATCCCGTCCGGCGTTGGCAGCTGCCTGGCGCACGGTCTGGATCATCCATTCCGCGATATCCACATCTGCCAGCTGCAAGATGAACCCGTCGCCCACTTCGCCGGCGAGCTTCAGCGCCAGCGGACCGTAGGCGGCAACCCACACCTCCAGCTCGGACCCCGCACTCCACGGGAACTGGAGGGTGGCCCCGTTGTATTCGACTGGGCGCGAGTTGGCCAGTTCACGGATCACGTGGACGGCCTGGCGCAGTGTCTTCAGGGTGGTCGGCGCGCCGTTGATCACCCGTACCGCCGAGTCGCCGCGGCCGATTCCGCACACGGTCCGGTTGCCGTACATCTGGTTCAGGGTGGCGAAGGTGGACGCCGTGACGGTCCAGTCCCGTGTGGCCGGGTTGGTGACCATGGGGCCCACCTTGATGGTGCGCGTCTCGGCCAGGATCTGGCTGTAGATCACATAGGGCTCCTGCCACAGCAGGTGCGAATCGAAGGTCCAGACGTAGTCGAACCCGTGCTCTTCGGCCTTCTTCGCCAACGCCACGGTGCGGGCGGCCGGCGGGTTGCACTGGAGGACTGTTCCGAATTCCATCGCTCGCTCCTAGATCAGGTACTGGCTGGGATCACGCCTGAGGAACTGCCCATGCGTCTTGCTGCCCAGGTACTGGTTGTCGTCGATGATGACGCGGCCGCGGGACAGGACCGTGTCCACGTGGCCGTCGATCTCGAAGCCTTCCCACGCGGAATAGTCCATGTTCATGTGGTGGGTCTTCTCCAACCCGATCGACGTATGCCCTTGGGGGTTGTAAATAACGACGTCGGCATCGGCACCGGGGGTGATGACGCCTTTTCGTCCGTACATCCCGAACATCCGTGCAGGGGTGGTGCTGGTGATTTCCACCCAGCGCTCCAGCGGGATCTTGCCGTCCACCACGCCCTGGTAGATCAGGTTCATCCGGTGCTCCACGCCGCCGATGCCGTTGGGGATCTTGGAGAAATCGCCGACACCCATGTCCTTCTGACCCTTCATGCAGAACGGGCAGTGGTCGGTGGAGACCATTTGGAGATCGTTGGTACGCAGGGCCTGCCACATGTGGTCCTGGTGATGCTCGAGCTTGGACCGCAGGGGCGTGGAGCACACCCATTTGGCCCCTTCGAAGCCCGGCGCACCCAGCTGGTCTTCCAGCGAGAGGTACAGGTACTGGGGGCAGGTTTCACCGAAGACGTTCTGGCCGTTGTTCCGGGCTGCCGCCAACTGGGCGACGGCCTGCTTGGCGGAGACATGGACCACGTACAGCGGGGCGCCCGTGAGATTGGCCAGCATGATCGCCCGGTGGGTGGCTTCCTCCTCCATCTGCCACGCCCGGGCCACCCCGTGGTAGTACGGATCGGTTTTGCCCTGGGCCAGCAATTCGGCCACCATGGCGTCGATGGCCGGTCCATTCTCGGCGTGCATCATGGTCATCAACCCGGTGTCCGCCCCGACGCGCATCGCCTTGAAGATCTGCGCGTCGTCGCTGTAGAAGACTCCCGGGTATGCCATGAACAGTTTGTAGCTGGAGATTCCCTCGCCGATCAGGCCCTCCATGGCCTTGAGCGAATCGTCGTTCACGTCGCCGATGATCTGGTGGAAGCCGTAGTCGATGGCGCATTGACCGGACGCCTTGTCATGCCAGGCGTTCAGCGCGTCCATCACCCGCTCGCCGTACTTTTGGATCGCGAAGTCCACGATCGTCGTCGTGCCTCCCCAAGCCGCGGCGCGCGTCCCGGTTTCGAAAGTGTCGCTCGCTTCCGTGCCGCCGAACGGCATCTGCATGTGGGTGTGCGCGTCGATCCCGCCGGGGACAACGTATTTGCCGGCGGCGTCCAGCACGGTGTCCACCGACGACTTCAGGTCATGGCCCAGCAGGGTGGAACCGGGCGCCAGCACGGCCACAATCTTTTCGCCGTCGAGCAGCACGTCGGCTTCGCTGCGGCCCGTCGAGCTGACCACGGTCCCGCCGGTAATCAGGGTTGTAGACATCGGGTTTCTCCTGCCAAGTTCTCGGGGCCGGGTGGCTTACGGCGCGACGATCGGTCCGTAGGCGTCCGGGCGGCGGTCGCGGTAGAACTGCCAGCTGTTGCGGGCGGTGCGGACCAGGTCCATGTCCAGGTCGCGGATCAGCACTTCCTCTTCGCTGCCGCTGCCCAGTTCACCCACGTAGTTCCCCTGCGGGTCCACAACATAGGAGGTGCCGTAGAAGTTCACCGCCTCGTCGCCGAACTCGTTGGCTTCCGACCCCACGCGGTTGGGCACCACCACGTAGTAGCCGTTGGCGGCCGCGGCGGTCGGCTGCTCCAGCTCCCACAAGCGGTTGGAAAGGCCGGGCTTGGAGGCGTTCGGGTTGAAGACCAGGTGTGCACCGTTGAGGCCGAGCGCCCGCCAGCTTTCCGGGAAGTGCCGGTCGTAGCAGATGTTCAGTCCGACCTTGCCCACCGCGGTATCGAAGATCGGCCAGCCGAGGTTTCCTGGCCGGAAATAGAACTTCTCCCAGAACTTGTCCACATGCGGCAAGTGGTTCTTGCGGTACTTGCCCAGATACGTCCCGTCCGCGTCGATCACCGCGGCGGTGTTGTAGTAGATGCCGGGCTGTTCCTCTTCATAGACCGGCAGGATGATGACCATGTGGTGCTCGGCGGCCAGCTTGGCGAAGCGTTCCGTCAACGGACCCGGCACCGGCTGCGCGAAGT
Organism: Arthrobacter sp. Soil_C_60; assembly: GCF_057656375.1. NCBI lineage: Bacteria > Bacillati > Actinomycetota > Actinomycetes > Micrococcales > Micrococcaceae > Arthrobacter > Arthrobacter sp. Soil_C_60. The sequence goes on from NZ_JBDGKM010000006.1 coordinate 126,138, forward strand.
CGTAGTACTTGCTGTCCTGGACGATGCCGAAATAAGGCCCGTGGAACAGTTCCTGGAAGCAGATCACCTGGGCGCCCTCGGCCGCCGCCTTGCGCACAAAGTCTTCGTGCTTCCTGACCATGGACTCCTCGTCCCCGGTCCAGGTGGTCTGTGTGAGTGCTGCCCTAACCGTTGTCATTGACTGCCTCCGATATGCCTTTAAGACTGGGCCTAACGTCCGTCACGTGCCTGAAACGATAGCCGCACCGTGCTTGGAAAACCATGGTCCGAAGTCCGAAACCTCCAATGGAATTTAAACGGGGCCTATACTCGGTCTCGGACCCACCGGTTGCGTATGACCGGCCCGCACGGCCTGGAATTGGGCCGCCGGTCACCGGCTGTCGCCGGTTCCTTTGAACAGCGCCCCGGCGCGCTGGCTGCCAATACCACTGCGCCTGGCTGACGAACCGAGGTCCCATGCGCAATCCCGCCTCGTTACGCTCCGTTTTGCCCCTCCTCCTGGCCGCGGCTTCGCTGGTGCTCACCGGGTGCGGCGGCCCGGCACCGGCCGGCACCGCCCCGGTTGGCTCCGTGCCGGACACAGCGGGCCCGGCTCCTGGTGCTGGCCCGGACGCAGCCAACGCTCCGCCGTCGGGCTTTCCGTTCACGGTGGATAACTGCGGTACCAAGGTCACCTTCACGGCACCGCCGGAGCGCGCCGTCACGATCAAGTCCACCAGCACGGAGCTACTGCTCGCCCTCGGCCTGGGCGAGCGGATGGTGGGAACGGCCTTCGCCGACGGCCCCCTGCCGGAGCAGTGGCAGCAGGACATCCCCGTGATCTCCGAACAGCTGCCGGCCCAGGAACCGGTGCTGACGCTGGAGCCGGACTTTGTCTACGCCGGGTGGGAATCCAACTTCTCCGCGGACGGCGCCGGCGAGCGCGAGGCACTGGGCAAGCTCGGCGTCAACACCTACGTCTCGCCCGCGGCGTGCCAGCAGCCGGGCTACCGGCCGGCTCCGCTGACCTTCGAGAACATCTTCGCGGACATCCGGGAGATGGGCCGGATTTTCGACGCCGGCGCCGCGGCCGACCAACTCGTCGCCGAACAGCGGGCGCAACTCGACGCAATCGAGCCGCACAGCAAGGGACTCTCGGCGCTCTGGTACAGCTCCGGCTCCGACACTCCGTTCGTCGGCGGCGGCAGCGGAGCTCCCCAGCTGGTGTTGGAAGCCGCGGGCCTGCGGAACGTGGCCGCCGACGTGGACCAGGCTTGGTCCCCGTTGTCCTGGGAGGTTGTCGCCGAGCGGAATCCGGACGTCATTGTGCTGGTGGATTCCAGCTGGGGCAGCACCGAGAAGAAGATCGGCGTGCTGGAGGCGCATCCGGTGATCTCGCAACTGGATGCGGTCAAGGAGGGCCGGTATCTGGTGGTTCCCTTCGCCGCTTCCGAAGCCGGTGTCCGCAGCGTCGAAACAGTCCAGTCCCTGGTGGACCAGCTGGCGGAACTGGATTAGCCATGAGCCTGCGCGAGCACCCCGGGCATAAGATAACGACGACGGCGCCCGCCACCGCTGCCGGTCCCCGGTCCGGCCGGGGCTGGCTGCCTCGCCGCAGTCCTAACCGGCGGCGCCGCAACCTGTCTGGTCAGCGGCCGCTGTCCGGGGTGTTGTGGGGCGTGGTCCTGCTGGCTGCGCTCGTCGCCTCGGTGCTGGTCGCCGTCTCGATCGGCCCGGCCAATCTCTCGCCGCTGCACGTACTCGGCTCCGTCCTCCGGCATCTGGGCCTCCGGCCGGAGAGTCTCGGCGGCGCCGTCGAGCTGACCGCCATCCAGGACGGCATTGTCTGGGAGCTGCGGCTACCCCGGCTGCTCACGGCTGCGCTGGTCGGAGCCGGCCTGGCCGTCAGCGGTGCGGTCATGCAGGCACTCACCCGCAATCCGCTGGCCGATCCCTACCTGCTGGGCCTGAGCTCCGGCGCGTCGCTGGGCGCCGTCGCGGTCCTCCTGCTGGGCGCCGCCGTACTGCTGCCGGTGGCCGCGTTCGCCGGGGCGATGGCCGCGATGGCGCTCACCCTGGGGCTGGCTTCGGCCCTGGGCGCCATCACTCCAACCCGCACGGTTCTGGCCGGGCTGGCGGTCTCCGCGCTGGCTTCCGCGCTGGCCTCGTTCATCATTTTCTTCTCCGCGCAGGGCGATTCCTACCGCGAAGTACTCAGCTGGATGATGGGCTCTCTGTCGGCCGCAACCTGGAGCTCCGTAGCGATCACCGGCGTCGCCTTCGCCATGGCGGGGACGCCGGTGCTGCTGTCCGGCCGGATCCTTGACGGCTTCGCGTTCGGCGACACAGCAGCAGCGGCCCTCGGACTTAACGTGACCGCCATCCGCTGGCTCCTGCTGGGCGGAACGGCCGTGCTCACCGGGGCGATGGTCTCGGTCAGCGGTTCCATCGGCTTCGTCGGCCTGATCCTGCCGCACGCTGTCCGGCTGCTGACGGGCGCACGGCACCGCGCGCTGCTTCCGCTCTCCGCCCTGGCCGGAGCCTTGTTCATGGTCTGGGCAGACACCTTGGCCAGGACGCTGTTCGATCCGCGCGAAATCCCGGTCGGCATCATTACCGCGTTGCTGGGAGCGCCGGTCTTCATCATCATGCTCTGGCGCTGGAGGAACGCCTCATGAATCCGACAACCAGCTCTACCCAGCCCTTGACCTCAAACCGGCATTCGGTGCACCCGGCCACACCGGCTTCACCCGCCGCGCCGCCCGGCATTTCGCTGCAAGGGCTGGGCCTGGGCTACCGGGCAGGCGGCAAGGTGATTCTCGACGGCGTGGACTGCCACGTGCCGGCAGGCACCGTGACCGGGCTGCTGGGCCCCAACGGCGCGGGAAAATCGAGCCTGCTGCAGTTGCTGGGCGCCGTCGCCGTGCCCCATACCGGTTCCGTCCAGCTGAATGGTTCCAACCTCCACGCCCTGCGCCGCAAGGAGCGCGCCCGCCGGCTGGCCTTCGTGGAGCAAAGTGCAGACACGGACCTGCCGCTGACCGTGCTGGATGCAGTGCTGCTGGGCCGGCTCCCTTACCGTTCCCTGCTGGCAGGAACCAGCGACGAGGATCTGGGCGTTGCCCGGCGCAGCCTCACCGCCGTGGGCCTCGATGGCTTCACGCAACGTCAGTACAACACCTTGTCCGGCGGCGAGCGCCAGCGGGTCCAGCTGGCCAAAGCCCTCGCCCAGGAGCCCGAGGTCCTGCTGCTCGATGAGCCGACCAACCACCTGGACATCAACGCCCAGCTGGCCGCCATGGAGCTGGTCCGGAACCTGGCGGCCGGCGGAGTGGCGGTCCTGGCCGCGCTGCACGACATGAACATCGCCGCCGCCTACTGCGACCAGGTGATCGTCCTGCAGGAGGGGAAAGTTGCAGCGGCCGGTCCCACCACCGAGGTCCTGACGCCGGACCTGATCCGCCGGGTCTACGAGGTGGACGCCGTGGTGCTGGAGCACCCGCTCACGGGCAGGCCGCTGGTGGCCTTCAATCCTGCTTCATAGCCCTGCCGGTAGCCTTCCCGTCTGCCGGCGTCGAACCCCTCGCGACGGCCGGTTTCGAGGCCTTCCTGCCGGCCCGCCGCCATGGCTTCCGCCGTGCCCAGCCGGAACATGTCCTGTTCAGCGGACCGGATCAACGCGGCGGCACCCGCGTGGCCAAGGCGGGCGCCGCCGCCGTCGTTATTTGGAGCCGAAACCAGGCTGCCGAGCCCGCGCACCACGGCGACCGGGCAACCGCTGGTCTTGCCCTTGACCAGGTCCGCCGCCGCAGCGATCTCGTCCGCCACGGCGGTGACCGTGGCGCTCAACCGGCGGCCGGCGCTGTCCACCGAACCACGCAGATCGGCCAGCGGGGCCAGCCCGGAAACCCCGATCGCCACGTCCGTCTGCCCGTTCCGCCAGGGCCTGCCGAGGGTATCCGTGATCACGACGGCGACGTTCACGCCGCAGCGCCGGTGCAGTTCGGCGCGGAGCTTGTGCGCCGAGCCGTCGGGATCAACGGGCAGCAGGAGGACGGTCCCCTCGGGCGTATTGCTGGCGTCCACCCCGGCCGCGGCGGAGACTATGCCCAGCCGGTTCTCCACGATCCGGGTCACGCCGTTCGCATGGGCGCGCGTGGCGACAACCCGCACCGTTTCCGCCGTAATCGCCTCCTCGCGGTCCGCCGCCGGCCGCATGCGCCCCTCGGCCTTGGACAGGATTTTGGAGGTGACCGCAAGGATGTCCCCGTCCTGCAGTTCCCCACCGGCGGCGCCCTGGATGATGGCCGCCAGATCGTCGCCGGCGGCGATTTCGCCGATGCCCTCGACGGCGAAGACGGACAGCGCGCGCAGGCTCATCGGGCCAGCGCCGGGAGGACTTTGGCGCCGAACACGTCGATCCACTCGCGCTGGTTGCGGCCCACGTTATGCAGGTAGATCCGGTCGAAGCCCAGATCCGCGAACTTCTGGATGTAGGCGCGGTGCACGTCAGGATCCTCCGAGATGACCAGCCGGCCTTCGAAGTCTTCCGGCCGGACCAGCTTGGCCATCTGCTCCAGTTCGAACGGAGACCGGATGTCCCCCTTGGGGAACTTCATGCCTCCGTTGGGCCACTCGGTCATGGCGTTGGACAGCGCTTCCTCGTAGGTCGGCGCCCAGCTCAGATGCAGCTGGAGCACCTTCGGCATACGGGACGGATCCTTGCCCGCTTCCTTCGCGCCGGAGTCGAACCGGTCGAACAGCATCGCCACCTTATCCAGCGGCGCCCCCACGGTAATCAGGCCGCCGGCATGCTTGCCCGCGCGCTTGGCCGTGACCGGGCCCGCGGTGGCCACCAGGATTTCCGGCGGCACCTCGGGCATCGTCCACAACCGGGTGGACTCCATCCTGTAATAGGCGCCGTTATGCCGGACATCCTTGCCCGCCAGCGAGTTGGTGAAGAGCTTGTTGATGATCTCGATCGCCTCGAACATCCGGTTGATGCGCTCCGGCGGCTCCGGCCAGTACTGCCCGGTGATGTGCTCGTTCAGCGCCTCCCCCGACCCCAGCCCCAGCCAGTGCCGGCCGGGATACATCGCGGCCAGCGTCGCCGAGGCCTGCGCCACCATCGCCGGATGCCAGCGGAAAGTCGGGCAGGTGACGCCGGGCCCGATGTCCCCCTTGGTCCGCTCCCCCAGGGCGGAGAGCACATTCCAGACAAAGGCCGATTCGCCCTGCGCAGGCACCCACGGCTGGAAGTGGTCCGCCGCCATCACGCCAGAGAAGCCCTTCTGCTCGGCATACTCGGAGAGCTCAACTGCCTCGCGGGGGTGGAACTGCTCGAGCATCGCAGCGTAACCGATTGTCAGGGACGTAGTCATGAACGAATACTTCCACCGGAACGTTCGGGAAAACAAGAGTGCCGGTTCAGCACCTGTTGCCGGCGCCGCCGCTGTGGCACGGTGGAGATATCCATCCCGGCGCAAGGAGCATTAGCATGGCACGGATCCTTATGGTCGTTTCGGCCGCAGACTCGCTCACGATGAAGGACGGCACCGAGCATCCCACCGGCTACTGGGCCGAGGAACTGGTGGTCTCCCACCGCCTGCTGAGCGAGGCCGGCCACACGGTCAATATCGCGACGCCTGGCGGCAGGAAGCCCACGGTGGACGCCGTCAGCCTCACCGCGGAGTCGGCCGGCAGCCAGCAGAAGGCCGAGGACTTCACCGCCTACCTGGCGGAGATCGACGCCGAGCTTTCGCACCCCTTTGTGCTCGCCGAGGTCGAGGCCTCCTACTTCAACGCGATTGTGCTGCCCGGCGGCCACGGCCCCATGGCCGACCTCGCCACGGACTCGGACCTGGGCCAGCTGCTGGCCGAGGCTGACCGCGAGGAAATCATCATCGCCCCGTTCTGCCATGGCCCGGCCGGACTGCTCAGCGCGAGGAACGACGACGGCGAATTCGCCTTTGCAGGCAGGCGTCTGACCGTTTTCACGGACGAGGAGGAACTCGGCGGCGGCACCGGCGACAACACACCCTGGCTGGTGGAATCGACGCTGCGGGCCAACGGCGCGATTGTCCAGGCTGGTCCCGCGTGGACCAGCAACGTGGTCCTCGACGGCAACCTCATCAGCGGGCAGAACCCGCAGTCCAGCGAGGCCGTGGCCAAGGAAGTCCTCGCCGCGCTTGGTCCCGCTCCGGCAGGGGCGCAGGACGATGAAGCCGAAAATGATGCGGACCGGGACGAAGATGTTCGCGACGATGACTACTGAGCGGCGCACGGCTGCCGGGCGCAAGGCGGATGCCGCACGGGAGGCAGGTACACCTTGGGATTGAAAAGCGCGTTCTTTGCCGCACGCTACGACTCCGCGACGCGCTTCGCCGAGACCCAGGTCCTCGGTCAGCGCCGGGCGGCACTGCTGTCCGGCCTGCAGGGCAGGGTGATCGACGTCGGTGCCGGGACCGGCGCCAATCTGCCGTATTTCCCGCCGTCGTGCACTGTTGTTGCGGTGGAACCGGACGCGAATATGCGCAAGCGGCTGGAAGCAAAGCTCGGTGCCGCGAGGGCTGACGTGACGATCGACGACGGCGGAGCGGACCGACTGCCGGCCGCGGATTCCAGCGTTGATGCCGTCGTCTACACCCTGGTGCTCTGCACGGTGCCGGACCAGGCATCCGCCCTGGCCGAGGCACGCCGAGTGCTCAAGCCCGGCGGGAAACTGCTGTTCCTCGAGCATGTCCGCGGGTTCGGCGCCCATGCCAAGGTCCAGGATCTGGTTCGCCCGGTCTGGCGCTTCGTCGCGCAGGGCTGCAATCCCAACCGAGACACCGTTGGAGCCATGGCTGCCGCCGGCTTTACCGTGAAGCTGGACGAAGAGTTCTTCATCGGGCCGAAATGGCAGCCGCTCAACCCACTCGTGATGGGTACCGCCACCGCGAAATAACGGTGTTAACCCTGGAGGAGTGCGTCCTTTTGCTGCCGGGAGATCTCGTCCTGGCGCCCGCAGTTGAGGCATTCCGCGTAATAGCGGCGGCTGGTGGTGAAGATGGGGATGAAGAAGATGGAGAACTTACCGGCTTCCTCGATGAGGCGCTGCGGCCCGTGCACGCCGCAGAACGGGCACGTGCCCGGCCTGGTAGCCAACACGCGCGGCCTCCGGCTGAAGCCGAACAGGATCAGCATGGCAACTCCTCAGACTTTGGCAATTTGGGAAGGAGCCGGCCCGACACCCCCAACTATCGTGCGGTGTGCCGGGCCGGAGCTTATTTAGATGGTGGCTGTTTGGTCAGCGGCCGAAGCCGCCGAGCTTGTCTCCGAGGCCGCCGAGCTTCTCGCCCAGCCCGCCGGGGAGTTTGCTGAGCAGTGCGTTGACGTCGATCCCGAGGTTCGAGAGCAGTCCGGAATCGCGTTCGGTGTCTACTTGGTCAGGCAGGTCCTTCTGCGCCTGCTCGGCCTTGCCTGTGTCGCCCGTAGACCGGAGGAGGTCGAGGATCTGCTGCTTGTCGATCTGCATGATGTACCCGCTTTCCTGGTTGTCCTGCTGTGAGGCTGTCTGCGCCAATCCATCAGCACACTTACCACTCTGCCAAGCTCTGCACAGCCCCACAACCCCGCGGGCCGTTTTCAATCCGTTATGCGGGCAATCGGCGATGCGGCTATCCGACGCCGGCGGCAATCGCCGCGTGCCGGACCAGCCCGTCGTAAACACCCGGTTCGTCGTCGTCGACCACGGGAACTTCGGCGCCGTCCTGGTCTTCCTGGTGCAGTTCGATCCCAGGATTGGTCACATCCGTACCGTCGGCGAGGAAGAAGTGCGGGCTGCCCTGGACCTCGTCGCGGTGGGCAAAGTAGGACCGCATCATGGCCCCTCGTGCCCGGCCAGTGTCGAAAGCATCGCGCAGCCTGTCGACGTCGACTTCCCTGCACGCTGTTGCGACGTCGAGAATTTCGTGGCGCATGCTGATGCAACGGCTGTCCCGCCAGAACGCCAACCGCAGCGCCATGTCGAGTTCCTCGGCCGCCGCGAGCGATTGTTCTTTGGCAGCGTGGACCGCTTCGTTGGCCGGCAGGCTGGTCACGGGCCACTCGGAGGGATCGCGCTGCCACTCTGTGAACCCCAGTGCCGGCTCCAGCGCATTGATGGCGGGCTTCTCCGGCTCGATCATCGAGGTCTTGAGGGCAGCGCGGTTGAGGTCCTCGAGCAGGAACAACTGCAGGTCAACATGCAGGCGCCCGGTCAATCCGGCTGCGTCGCGCGCTTCATAGAAGCGGTGCAGCGCCAGCGTGGACCAGCCGCACATGACATCGGTGAACACAGTAACGGTTCCAGGGGAAACATTTGGCCGCGTCATGCCCCAAGGCTAGCCCAGATCCTAAGGGGACTTACTGAAATGCCTGATTCCGTGCCACCGCTGCGTGTGGCCCGGCCTATTGTCCTTCCCATCCGCCTCCGCTAGCCTGCGACCAGCCAGTTCTACAAACGGTCCGTTCCAAGCAGCCAGCAGCAGAAACGAGAATACTCATGCGGAAAGTAACCTCAGGCCTCTTCCATTCCGTCGACGGCGTCGTCGAATCCCCGGACCAGTGGCAGTTCGACAGTTTCGATGACGAACTCGGCGCGGGCCTGGGCGACTTCATCAACAGCACGTCCACAGTGATTCTGGGCCGGGTGACCTACGAGCAGTGGGCCGGCTACTGGCCCACTGCCACGGACCCGTTCGGCGACTTCATCAACCCGATCGAGAAGTTTGTTGCCTCCCGGACGCTCAGCGGTGACCTCGAGTGGCAGAACGCCCGGCTAATCGACGGCGGACTGGAAGACTTCGTGCGCGAGCTCAAGAAGGGCGACGGCGACGATATAGCCGTTTGCGGCAGCATCTCTGTTGTGCGCCAACTGCTGTTCGCCGGGCTGCTCGACTCGCTGACGCTGATGCAGCATCCGGTCATCGCCGGCAAGGGCAAGCACCTGTTCGAGCCAGAAGATCCGACAACGCGCCTGTTCCTGCAGGACTCCCAAATCACCAGCAAGGGCAACGTGATCATGAAGTACGGCCTGCTCGGCGAAAATTTGAACTGACGACGGCGCGGACCAGGCGGGCCATCAGCTCCGCCGCTTCATCCGGTTACCGCTACTTCTTCTTGGCCTTCTGCTGCTGCTTGTATTCGCGCACTGCGACAAGAGACTCCGGGCCGGTGACGTCGGCGATCGACATCGCGACATCGCTGCGCCCGTAGTCCCCTGCTGCCTCCTGCCAGCCTGAGGCCTCCAGTCCAAACTGCTTGCCCAGCAACGCCAGGAAGATCTTCGCCTTCTGCTCGCCGAATCCGGGCAGCGCTTTCAGCCGCGCAAGCACGTCAGCGCCACTCGGATTTCCGGCAGTCCAGATGCCGGACGCGTCGCCGTCGTAATCCTCAACGATTGTCCGCGCGAGATCCTGCACCCGGCCGGCCATGGACTTGGGGAACCGGTGGACGGCGGGCTTCTGCCGGAATACTTCGAGGAACTCGTCGGGCGCCATGTCGGCGACCTGCTGCGCATCCAGCCCGCCAAGACGGTCGGCCATTTTCGCCGGACCGCTGAAGGCTACTTCCATCGGGATCTGTTGATCGAGCAGCATTCCTGTCAGCAGGGCGAACGGATTGGCGTTCAGCAGATCATCAGCAACCGGATCTCCGGACAGATAAAGATCGGCCATGGTCAGGGCTCCCCTCAGAATGGTTCATTGGCTACCCATCAAGCTACACCCCAGACACTTCTCAAATGCCCCTCCTGCCTGCCTCGCACCCCCTTCAGCCCTTCAAGAGCGGCAAGGACGGAGTAATGAGAATGATTCTCATGTATGCTGGCTGGCATGCACATCACACTCGTCAGTTCTTTGGACGCATTGTGCCGCGCCCCGGCACTCGATCACCTCTCCAGCGGCAAGGTGAATACCGCCGTCGTCATTCATGACCTGCTGGAAAACGGCACCGTGGTGCGGCAGGTTATCCATGACGGCCGACTGCTGGAGCGGCATGAAAACCTGCTGAAGCACGGCTGCCTCAGCTGCACGGTCAGATTGGACGTGGCACCGACGGTTGAGCGCCTGCTTGCCGACGGCTACGAGCACATCATTATGGGGCTGCCGCCCACGATGGCGGCGTCCATGGCGGTCCACGGAATCACGCAGGGGGTGAAGAGTCCCTTTACCATCGGGGCAGTCGTCCTGGCCTGCGATCCTTCGTCACTGGAAGATCAGATGTGGGACCGGCACACGCTCTTTGGCTCCGGCTACACCGCCGCCCGCAAGGAGGAACGAACCGCGGGCGAATTTCTCCTGGAGGAACTGAGCTTCAGCGACACTGTCTTTCTGGCCGGCCCTTTCCCCTCCAGCGCAGGGAACCACCGAGGCAGAGGCTTGTTGCTGCTCCGCGAACTCGCGCCGCACTCCACCCTGATCGAAGCAGGATCAACTCGCTCCCCGGCTCGCCACGATGCCGCCGAGGCCCGGGCGCGGTCCGTGCCGGGTACGGTGCGGATTCCGGCTGCGGACACTTCCACCCTGTTCACTACCGTTCTGCACCGGGTTCGCAGGCCGCTGCATCCCGGGCGCTTCCGGCAAGCTCTACCCCAACTGGCCGAAGGGTGCGTCTGGTTGCGCGGGCGTCTGTGGATGGCTTCGGCGCCAACCTGCAGGATCGCGATCCAAGGCATCGGTCCGCGTGTATTGCTCGAGAACACCGGCCCCTGGGCGGCGGATCTGCCCGATGCCGCCAGCAACCACCCGGCCGGAAGCACGGACGCCGTCCTGGACTGGAATTCCGAATCCGGTGACAGGGCGACGGTCATAGCCGTCACCGGCGAAGACATCCGGCCAGGCGAAATCCAAGAACTTCTCGATGGCTGCGCGCTGACGCCAGCCGAAACCGCCCAGCATTCCGGCGGGTTTCCGGACCCCTTCGGGCTGGATACCAGCGAATCCACAGAAGCAGCAGAAATGGAGCCAAGAAGAAAATGAAAGTACGTAACTCCCTTCGGGCGTTGAAGAAGATACCCGGTGCGCAGGTTGTCCGCCGACGCGGCCGCACGTTCGTCATTAACAAGAAGAACCCGCGGATGAAAGCCCGCCAGGGCTGAAGCATCAGCCGGTCCAGCACTCCCCCAGACAACAGGCAGTCCCAACCACCGAGGTAAATAGGTATGCACTCCAAACTCCGCCGATCGGCACTAGCCGGAACGGCAGTCCTGGCCGTCGCCCTGACGTCCTGCGCCGGGTCCCAATCAGAAGCGGGCACCCAGGCGACCGCAGCATCCAGTGACAAGATCAGCATCGTCACATCCACGAACACCTACAGCGACATCGCGGAAGCCGTCGGCGGCGGGAATGTGTCGGCCACGGCGATCATCGACAGCATTACCCAGGACCCGCATTCCTACGAGGGCACAGCCAGGGACCGTCTTGCTTTGACCGAGGCTGATCTGGTCATCCGCAACGGGGGTGGCTTCGACCCGTTCATGGAACAGCTCGCAGGAGACACGGATGCCGCAGCGGTGATCGATGCATTCGAAGTCTCAGGGCTTGACGCCGCCGATGGAGACGAGGCGCAGGCACACGAAGCCCACGACGATGAGCCGGCTGACGAACATGCCCGCGAGCACGATCACAGCCACGGCGCGGTCAACGAGCACGTCTGGTATTCGCTCCCGGCCATGGCCAGGATCGCCGATGAGATTGCCGAGCAGCTGGCCAAGTTGGATCCCGAGAATGCTGCCACCTACGAGTCCAACGCGGCGGTGTTCACCGATGATCTGGCAACCCTTGAAGGTCGCGTTGCGGATCTGCGGGAGAAACATGAGGGCAGTGCCCTCGCCGCCACAGCGCCGCTGGCCGAGCATCTGCTCACCGACGTCGGGCTTGTCGATAAGACGCCGGAGGGGTTCATTGCAGCGATCGAAGCCGGGAACGACGCTCCCCCGGCCGAACTCAAGGAAGCGCAGGACCTCCTGACCTCAGGAAACGTCGTCCTGCTGGCCTACAACAGCCAGGTGGAAGGTCCACAGTCAGAGAGCCTGAAGTCCATGGCCAAAGAGACGGGTGTGCCGGTAGTCGACTTCACCGAAACGCTTCCCGAAGATGTCTCCTACGTGGAGTGGATGAGCGGCAACATCGACAAGCTCGAAGCAGCACTGGAGTCCTGAAAACAGCATTACTCCTGCCGAGGGCAATAGTCACACTGGACGTTTGCCCTCGGCAGGCCCCACTGGAAGGCAGCTGCTGCGGCCCTTCCTAACCTGCGGCAGGCACCCGGATCAGCTTCTTGTTCACGAATTCGGCCATGCCGTACTCGGCCAGCTCGCGGCCAACGCCGGAGCGTTTGACACCGCCGAAAGGCAAATCAGGCTGTGAATCTGCCACAGAATTGATAAACACCATGCCGGTGTCCAACCGGTCGGCAACTTCCTTGGCCTTTTTTACATCAACGCTGAATACGGCTCCGCCGAGACCATAGGGCGACCCGTTCGCCAGTTCGATGGCCTCCTCGGCATCCCGAACCTTGTAGATGACGGCGGCGGGGCCAAAGAGCTCTTCCGAGTAGGCGCGCATGCCGGGCTTCACGCCGGTAAGCACAGTCGGTTCCACGTACGCTCCCGGTCCTTCGACAAGTTTGCCGCCCGTGAGCAGTTCAGCCCCCTTGCCCACCGCATCCTGAACCTGTTCGATCAGTTCTTCGGCGGCAGCCTCCGATGACAGCGGGCCGAAGCGCGTTTCGGGCTTCAGCGGGTCACCCGGCTTGATCCGTGCCATCCGCTCGGTGAATTTATCCACGAATTCTTCATAGAGGTCCTCGACGATGATGAACCGCTTGGAGGCAGTGCAGGCCTGGCCGGCGTTGCTCATGCGCCCGCCGACTGCAGCCTTGACGGTTGCGTCCAGGTCATCGGAGTCCAGCACAATGAACGGATCGCTTCCACCCAGCTCAAGCACATACTTCTTAAGATGGCGGCCAGCCACCTCCGCTACCGCGGACCCTGCACGCTCACTGCCCGTCAGGGAGACGCCCTGGACGCGGGGATCAGCGATGATTTCAGCGACCTGCTCATTGGTCGCAAAAATGTTGACGTAGGCACCGTCGAGCAACCCGGCGTCACGGAAGATCTCCTCCATCACGAGCGCCGACTGCGGGCAGTTGCGCGCATGTTTGAGCAGGATCGTGTTTCCCAGCATCAGGTTCGGAGCGGCAAACCGGGCCACCTGGTAGTACGGATAGTTCCACGGCATGATGCCGAGCAGCACTCCGACCGGTGCCGAACGGACAACGGCCTCTCCGCCGCCGCGGACGGTCAGCACCTCGTCTTCCATGAACGTCGGACCTTCGGTTGCGTAGTACTCGTAAATATCCGCGACCAGCCCGACTTCGCCCTTGGCCTGGCTGACCGGCTTTCCCATTTCCAGGCTGATGATTCTGGCCAGCTCATCCCGACGGTCCCGGTACAGTTCGGCCACACGCAGCAGCACGGCAGTTCGCTCCGGAATGGCACTCTGCCGCCATGAGTCGTAGGCGGTCTGTGCTTTCTTGAGTGACCCGGATATTTCTTCATCGCCCGCGGCCGCGAATTCCTGCAGCGATTCGCCGGTAGCAGGATTTATACTCTTGTAGTAAGTCATGCTTTCAAAAATATCGGCAAGACGACTTCATATCCAGCAGATTCGAGACATTTCTTGATATGTCCTTCTCCGCCGAATAGATGATATACAGCAGCGACCGTAAAGTAGAATGCACCATATGTGATTCGTCGGAAACCCGACATTCAGTTGTCGCTCCGCGGAAGGGAGAGAATCGTGGCATCACCGCCGGCGTTGCAGTCCCAGATTTATCGCTCCCTGCCCGAAAAGGAACGGTCCGAGGCGATAGTCCAGAGGATATCCACGGCCATTGCCTTGGGCATGCTCCGCGTCGGCGAACGGCTGCCGGTGGAGTCCGAGCTTTCCGATATGTTCGGCGTAGCTGGAGCAACCCTTCGTGAAGCCCTCGCTGAACTCAGGGAGCGGGGCGTAGTTGAAACACGCCGGGGCCGGAACGGCGGAACGTTTGTGGTGAAGTCACCGGCGGCCCAGGAACAGCAGTTGCGGAAATATCTCCGGGACACTTCCATTGCCGACCTACGGGATCTCGGCGACGAGCAAACCGCTGTGGCCGCAGCAGCGGCCCGCCTGGCATGCGATCGTGCACATCCTAAGGATCTGGACCGGCTGGAACAGCTGGCCAAAGCACTGGCCGGAGCCGATTCCCCCGAGACCCAGGCGCGATCAGACAGCCGCTTCCACATTGAGCTGGCCGTGGTTGCCCAGTCTCCGCGGCTCACCAGCCTGGAGATCCGCCTGCAGTCCGAGGTCGGTCAGCTTCTGTGGAGCCCGATCGCGGGTGGGTTCGACCCCGTTACGGCCGCCCGTGAGCATGTGCGGATTGTCGATGCGATCAGGGCGGACGAACCAGACAACGCCCAGCGCCTGGTTGTCGAACATATCCGGCGGAACACCTACCACCTCATTGACACCAAGCTCACGCTTGCCCACGCAGGCGATGAACAGGAGATCCCATGACCGCGCCCGCCTCACCCCGCGCCATCAGCAGTGCGTCGGCCATCGAGGCATGGCTCAATGAGCTGTACCAGGACCTGTACGACGCCGCTCATACGGTGGAAAAACAGCTCGAAGCAAAAATTCCCGCAGGCATAAAAATATCACCTAAAGATATTACCGGATTACGTGAAATATCCACCGCATTCCTCAATTCCCACGACATTGTTGTCGGCGCGGGAGTAATCTTCTCGATTTCGGCAATCAAAGACGCCGAGGGAGTATTGGAATGGTGGTTCAGAACTGATTCGGGAAATATCGAGAAACTGGATTTTGATTTAGCCCCCGAGGGCGAACGGTTTTACGACTATGAGCAGCTCCCCTGGTTTTCCATCGCAGCCAAGACCGGCAGGCAATCCGTTGCTGGCCCCTATGTCGACTATCTCGGTTTCGACGAATACATCATGACCCATGCCGTGCCAACCTACGTCCACGGATCCTTCATTGGTGTGACGGGCTGTGACATCCGGATCCGCGACATCGAAAACAAGTTCATTCCGATCGTCCGCCGGATTCCTGGAGATGCGGCCATCCTGAATGGCCAGAACCGCGTGATCCTGGGCAACTCCGGACGTTTCATCGTCGGGGAACGGATCAAGGAAGCACCGGAAGGATTCTGCTTCATACCGTTGAACGTCCCCAACCTGAACCTGCACCTGATCTGCGCGGCCGGATGACCGCGCAGATCAACTGATCAGGCGTTGGCCGGCTCCTGCGGCCTGCCGGGCGCAGCCGCCGGATTCAGCCTGCTTTGGCGCACGAACTCTTCGAACAACAGGGATCGATCATTCGCGTCCCCGTCCGAGTCCTCCGGATGCCATTGCACGCCGACCACCCAGGTCTTGCCCGGATGCTCCGTACCTTCAACCACGCCGTCCTGCGCCAGAGCGGCAACGTTCAGTTCAGCTGCCACGGTTCCCACCGCCTGATGATGCCCCGAGCGCACGGTCACCGCGGGACGGCCAAGGATGGCCGCCACCTTCGAGCCCGGAGCCAGGTTCACCTTCTCGTCCAGGAACATCGGTTGTCCCGGTCCCCCGCGGTGCAGATGCCAGGGGTCCAGATCAGGAATCAGCGTGCCGCCGCAGGCTACGTTCAGCAGCTGCGACCCCCGGCAGATGGCGAGCAACGGCTGGTCCCGCTCCAGCACACCGCGGATCAGTTCCACGCAGTACTGGTCCGCCCGCAGATCGACTCCGTAGGAGTTCGCCACCGGCCCGGTGTGGCCATACAGCGACGCATCCACGTCGCCGCCGCCCAGGAAGAGAACTCCGTCGTACTTCGCCAGCTCCGCTTCCGGAGTCAGGTGCTCCGCCGCGCTGTCCACCAGCTCGGCCCTAGCACCGGCTGCCAGCAGTGTTTCAAACGCGACACGTGTAAACCGCTCCATCAGTTCCAGGGTCTGCTGGGTCATCCCGGGGAACGTCAGTGAAACAACGACGGCGACGCGCGGCGCACCCGCGGGCAGGTCGCCGAAGGCGGCGGGAACCACATCCGCGGGGTTGACCCGCAGCCCGCTCACCGGGCACCTGCCAGTTCCGCCGCGGCAGCCGCGTCACGGCGCTGCCTGGCCGCGTCGACAACCCAAACGAACAGCGCATGGTCCGCGGGATTGGTCTCTGCGGTGTCTTCCGGGTGCCACTGGACTGCGAGCATGGCAGCTCCCGGCACTTCGAGCGCTTCCACCACGCCGTCCGCTGCCGTCGCCGTTACCTCCAGTCCTTCACCGAGCACACCCACGGCCTGGTGGTGGTACGAGGAGACATCCACCTGCCCGCTGCCAATCACGGTTGCCAGCAATGACCCTTCCGAAACCGCAACCGGATGTATCGCATCCTTATGCTGCACGGTTCCTGGTTCCAGATGCTGAAGCAGGGTCCCGCCCCGGGATACGTTGAGCAGCTGCAGGCCGCGGCAGATCGCCAGCAGCGGCACTTCCGCTTCAATGCAGGCGGCCATGACGGCCGATTCATACGCGTCCTGCCCAGAGTAGTCGGTGGGCCAATAATGTTCGTCCGGTTCTGCTCCGTAGAGCTCGGGCGCCACGTCGGCGCCGCCGGGAAGCAGTACGCCGTCGAAACGGGCAACCTGCTCGGCGGCGCTCTCACCGCCTCCGGGGAACATGATGACCGGTTCCCCGCCGGCAGCTACGATAGAGCGCAGCACCTTGGCCGCCACGGCAACGCCATCAAAGCGCAGTCCGTGGACGGAGTTGGACCACATGCCCGGAACTCCGATCAAGGGGCGGCTCATGCGGCTACCTCCGCCGCCAGCGGGTACGGCAAGTGCGGCATCCACTTGGACCAGATCCGCTCCAGCCGCCCGTCCGCCACCACCGTTGCCAGTGCCGTGTTGAGTTCGGCCAGCAGGAAGGGGTTGTCCTTGGCCACACCGATCCCCCACCGGTTACCCGTGGGGTGCGTAAAAGCGACATCGTACGCCGGGTCCGCCCCAAGCGGCACGGTCACGACGTCGTCGTCCACCATGGCATCCACCTCCCCGTTGCGCAGGGCCGCCAGCATGTCGCCGAACACGTCCGCGCCGGTGAAGGCAACCGGTTCGGCTCCCTCGAAGGTGACGGCCAGTCTCATGTTGGCGCTGCCTTCGATGGCCGCGACCTTGTAGCCGGCCAGGTCCTCCGGAGAACGGGCCGGATCGCCCTTGCGCACCAGCACTGTCTCGTCGAACACGGCGTACGGGTCGGTGAAGTTCACCACGGCCTGGCGTTCGGGGATGATGCCCTGGCCGCACCAGACCGCATCCACGCGGTGGTCGCGGACGGCGGTCAGCATGTCGTCCCAGTCGAGGTAGGCCCATTCGATGCGCAGGCCGAGCACGGAGGCGACCAGCTCGGCCGCCTCCGGCTCGTACCCGCGGCGTTTGCCGGCGTCGTCAACCAGGTTGAACAGCGGCGGCGCCTCGGAGTCGATACAGGCCAGGCGGAGGATGCCCGTTGAAAGAGTCTCGACGCGGCTCACGGAATGGTCTCCCAGTACATCTCGCGGTCCCATTCGGTGATGGCGCCGCAGTAGCGGGCCCATTCCTCCTGCTTCAGCTGCGTGTAGATCGATACCAGGTCCGCCGGCAGCGCCGAGGTGAGGTAGGTGTCCGAGACGAAGGCGTCTATCGCGTCGCCCAGGGTGAGCGGGAGCTGGCCGCCGAGGGCCGGAACGTCCGCACCACCGTCGTCGGGCATCCCGGGGTCCAGCCGGCGGTTCAGACCGTCCTCCATTGCGGCGATGAGCAGCGTATGGGACAGGTACGGGTTCACGGCGGCGTCCGGGACCCTGTACTCCATCCGGCCGTTGGAGGAGATGCGCACCAGGCAGCCGCGGCTGTCCAGGCCCCAGTTTGCCGTGCTGGGAGCGAACTGGCCGGCGTCCCAGAACCGCTTGTAGGAATTCACGGTGCTGGCCATGACCGCCATCGAGCCGGGGGCGTGCGTGAGCAGGCCGCCGATGGCGTGCTTCGCCGTCTGGGAAACGTGCAGTTCCACCCTGCCGTCGTCCTCGATGACGTTGGTGTTGCCGTCCCAGAGGCTCAGGTTGTGGTGGCAGCCGTTGCCCATCTGGCCGTTGTACGGCTTGGGCATGAAGCTGGCGGTGACGCCGAACTCGCGGGCAACCTGCTTGCAGATCTGGCGGTAGGTGACCAGCCGGTCCGCGGTGTTTTCCACCCGGTCGTACATCCAGTTGAGCTCGAGCTGGCCGTCGTCTTCGTAATCACCCTCTATCATGTCCAGGCCCATCGCCTTGGCGTAGGTGACCAGCTTCTTGTAGATCGGACGCATCCGCTCCAGGTTCTCCACCTGATAGGCCGGGCTGCTGCCGGGCTTCTTGACCACGTCGAGGCCGGGGCCCTCCCAGGTCATCTCCGGTTCGGTTCCGGAGCGGACCTCGAAGCCGGTGCGGGCGGTGAAGGCTTCGTGCGAGCGGATCAGCAGGGAGCGGGTGTCGATCGGCAGCAGGCGGCCGCCGACCTCCGGCAGGTGCGGGGGCTCGTAGGCCGTGCAGAAGATCCGCGCTACCGAGGTATCCCACGGCAGCACCACGAACGTATCGGGCTCCGGCAGTGCCCAGAACTCGCGCGCCTCGATGCCGCCGCCGATCAGGTTGCCGTGGCGGTCATTCTGCAGGTCGGACAGCGCCGTCCGGTGGAAGCAGATGCCCTTTTCCAGATTCCGCTTGAAATGGTTGGCCGGGACCATCTTGGCCACCATGCGGGAGCCGATGGTCGGCAGCGCGTAGTACACGTACTCGACGCCGGCCTCCTCGATCTTGCGGCCGAGGTCGCGCACAGTTTCCGGACGCAGGTTGCGCTCCTGGTGCCGCGCGAAGGCGCCGCGGTCCTTGAGGGATTGTTGCAGGTCGTTGGCGGCCAGGTCGGGCCGCACGGGGGTGAGCGTCATGATGGTCTTCTTTCTCGTCAGTGTGCGAAGCCGGTCAGACGGCAGCCAGGTCGGCGCCGGCGGGGATGCCGGATTCGTTCACGAGCTTGCGGTAGTGCAGTTGGCGGTCGGCAGGCAGGGCGGCGGTCACCGCGCCGATCAGCCGGCCGTCGCGGTAGTAGGTCAGGGCGGTTCCCTCCCAGGGGCGGGAGGGGTCGCCCTCGAGAACCTCGATGGTGTCGGCCAGAGCGGGGCTGCCCACCCCTTGGACCCGAGTCTTGAAGATGTCGGTCCAGAAAGACGGCAACGGTGCCGCCGGCTCGGGAACAACGTCGCCCGTGAGGGCCGCCACCAGTGCTGGCGCGGCGATTTTGGCCGTATCCGCCGGAGTGGCCCAATGCTCGACGCGGCGGGCAGGTCCTCCGGCGCGGCGGTCCGGGTACCGAGCTACGTCGCCCACCGCAACCACGTGATCCGCTCCGAGCACCTGGAGGTGTTCGTCGCAGAGCACGCCGTCGCTGAGGTCCAGCCCGTTTCCCGCCAGCCACTCGACGTTCGGGAGCGAGCCGACGGCCTCAATAACGACGTCGGCGGCTACTTCCGTGCCGTCCTCGAGCCGGACACCTGCACAGCGGCCGGCGCCTTCGGTGTAGGTTCCGGGCATGTCGAGGAACTCGGTGACCCGTTTGCCGGGCACACAGTCAATGCCGTGCGTCTGGAGGAAGGTGCGGATACCGGCACTCAGTTCGTGACCGAGCGGGCGCTCCATCGGGCCACCGGTCCCCTCGATGAGCGTGACCTGGCAGCCCAGACCGGCCGCGGTCGCCGCAGCCTCGCAGCCGATGAAACCGGCGCCGATCACCGCCACCCTGGTTTTGGGCTTAAGCTCGCCGTGCAACGCCAAGGTGTCCTCAAGACGGCGGATCACATGGCGGCCGGCAGTGGGTCCGGGAACCGGCACCCGACGTGGCCGGAGACCGGTGGCAACCACCAATCCGTCGTAGGCCAGCTCTTCCCTGGTGCCCAGCGTCAGGGTGCGCGCCGCCAGATCCGCCGCGACAACCGCGGAGCCGAGCCGCCACTGGATGTCGGTGGCCGTGCGGCGTTGCCGAAGTTGTACCGCGGCAAGCGCTTCCTCGCGGGAACCGGGTGCGGCGAGCAGGTCCTTGGACAGCGGGGGCCGGTTATAGGGCGGGTGGATCTCATCGCCAACGACGACGATCTCTTCCTCCCAGCCGGCCGCGCGCAGCTGTTCGGCGGCGCGCAGTCCTCCCATCGAGGCTCCGGCGATGACTATTCTGCGGCTCATGTCAGTCCTTGAGGAAGATGGCCTGGACCGGGCAGACGTCGATGGCTTCCTCCACCTCGTCCAGCAGTCCGTCGTCGAAAGTTGCCTCGTACTCGAGTTCGCCGTCGGCATTCATCCGGAATACATCCGGCGCGGCGATGGCGCACTGGCCGTGGTTGTCACAGAGGCTGCGGTCTACGTCGATGGTCTTCATCAGTGGTGTCCTTCCTAAAATGTCTGCAGGTTTCCAGGGCCGCTAGGACCGCTTGGTGAAGCCGATGGGCAGGCGGATCGGACCGGTGTTGCCCGAGTCCGGCAGCCACTCGTCCCCGCCGGTCAGGTGCGGCTGGGCAATGCGGCTGGCCAGCAGCGGCAACGCCTCGCTCATGTCCGCGCGGGCCACAAAGTGCCCCAGGCAGTGGTGAACGCCGCCGCCGAATCCGTAATGCGGAGCGTGCTCGCCGAGCAGGTCCATCTCCGGGTTCGGGAAAGCCTTCGGGTCGGTGCCCGATGACTGCGTGAACAGGTGGACTGTGGTGCCCTTTTCGATGAACAGGTCCTGGTAGGTGAAGTCCTCGACTGCTTCCCGCGTCACCCAAGTGACCGTGGGGTTGATCCGCATGACTTCCTCGACGGCCTTGCCGCCCAGGTCCGGACGTTCAGCCAGCAGCTCCCACTGCTCCGGGTTGTGCATGAAGGACTGCATGGCCAGTCCGAGCTGGTTGCGCGTGGTGTCCATGCCGCCGAAGATCAGCAGCACCAGTGCGTTGCGCAGCTCCTCGTCGCTGAGCCGGTCGCCGTCGCGGTTGGCCAGTACCAGTCGGCTGACGAAGTCCTCGCCCGGCTTGGCCTGGCGGTCCTTGATCAGCCCCTCGGCATATTCGTAGAGCTCGGCAACCGCCGCGTCTACCTTCTCGAGGTCCTGCTTGAAGGTCACGCCCAGCGCCAGTCCAACGGTGGAGGCCAGCCTGGCGATCGTCGGCCATTCGCTTTCCGGAATGCCCAGCAGGATGGTCAGCACCCGCGTCGCGTAGGGTTCGGCGAAGTCCCGGATGAACTCGCATTCACCCTTGTCGATGAAGGCGTCGATCAGCTCGTTCGCCAGCATCTGGAAGCGCGGCACCAGATCCTTGATCAGCCGGGGAGAGAAGGCCGGGTTGAGCAGGCGGCGGATCCGGTGGTGGTCCTCGCCCTCCAGTACCAGCAGGTTCCTGGTCCACCAGTCGTAGAAAAGCCCGCCGTGGACGCCGTTGTGCGCCGGCCACTTGGCGCTGCCCTGCGAGAGCTTGGGGCTCTTGAGCAGCTTGCTGACCTCGTCATACCGCAGCACGGCAATGCCGTAGTTGGTCCGTGCGTACCAACTCTGCTCCCGGGCTGCGCGCAGCTCTTCGGACTGCATGGCGAACGACGGATCCGAGATGTTCAGGTAGGGAACCTGGACGGTAGGCGTACTCATGATGTGGAACCTGTTTCTTTCTTTGCTGATGGAACTGAAGGGCGCGGCAACCGCGTCAGGGCTTGAGGGAATGTGCTGGCGCGGAGGGGACCGCATCCCCGAAGGGTGCGTCACCCTTGAGGTAGGGCTTCTTCCACGCCATGTAGACCAGGCCGATAACGACGACGCCGACCGCCGAGATCAGCACAATGTAGTTGGAGAACCAGCCGGCTTCCGGGGTCCGCGGCCAGGCCATGTTCACCATGCCGAGCACGCCCCAGGCCAGTGCGGCCACGTAGACCGGGGTGCCCCAGGCGCCCAGCTGGAAGGCGCCGCGCGGCTTCCAGCCCTTGAGCCGTGCACGCAGCGCGGCGAGCACCACCATCTGGAAGCCCATGTACATACCCATGGCGGCGAAGGAAATGATGGTGATCAGGGCATCCTCGGAAACCTTGGAGCCGATCACGATCAGTGCCGGAACCAGGCCGGCCAGCAGCAGGGCATACGGCGGAACGTGGCGGGATTCGCTGAACTTGCTGAGCAGTTTGCTGGCCGGAAGGATCCCGTCGCGGGCCATCGAATAGGCCAGGCGGGAGGACGCCGCCTGCAGGCTCAGGACGCAGGAGACAAAGGAGATGAGTACGACGGCGAGCACTACCTTGAATCCGACCGGTCCGAAGGCCGAGAGCAGTACGTTGCCGACCGGATCGGCGTCGGCACCGCTGATAACTGCGCCGAAGTCGGGAACGGCAAGGATCAGTGACAGGCAGACGAACATCGCAGCGAAGCCACCGATGTAGATGGTCATGCGCATGGCCTTGGGGATGGTGCGGCCGGGGTTCGGGACTTCTTCGGCGACGTCGCCGCAGGCCTCGAAGCCGTAGTACTGGTAGATGCCGATGAGGCCGGCCGCCGCAAAGGCGATGAAGTAGTTGCTGCCTTCGCCTGCCCCAAAGCTCTGGAACAGAACACCCAGATCGTGTTCGCGGGCCGCTACCATCAGCCAGATGCCAACCACCAGAGCGCCACCCAGTTCGGCGAGCAGGCCGAGCATGGCCACCTTGTTCAAGACTTTAGTACCGCCGAGATTCAGCACGGTGGCCAGCAGGATGACGGCCAGGGCCGCCATGATCACGGAGTTGACGCTGCTCTCCATCCCCAGCAGCGAGCTAAGGAAGGGCCCGGCGCCGTAGGCAACGCTGGCGATGGTTGCCAGCAAGGCGCACAGGTATACCCAGCCGTTCATCCAGCCCCATTTGCGGCCCCAGAGGCGACGGGACCAGGGGTAGACGCCGCCGGCCACCGGGTAGTTGGAAACGACTTCGCCGAAGACCGTGGCGACCAGCAGCTGACCGATGCCAACGATGATCAGCGACCAGAACATGGGCGGCCCGGCGATGCCCAGCGAAGCCGCGAACAGCGAATAGATACCAACAACGGGGGACAAATAGGTGAAGCCCAAGGACACGTTGCCCCAGAACGTCATTTCGCGCTTGAATTGCTGATCGTACGAATAGCCAAGGCTGGCAAGGTGCGCGGCATCTTCATCGATGCCGGCCTCCCCAGCGGGCTTCGTCATTTCGGCAGACATTGCTCTCCTTCTTGAACGGTGAGTCAAAGCAGTAAGTCGGTTAGAAGCGGTCAATACGTCAACGCGGAACCCCATTCCCCGCAGTGATACACCTAACGTGACCGCCATCACGGAAAAACCCTACTAATGAATGTTTAATCTGGCAAGGGGTAAAAACCGCGATCTTTGCGCATGAAGGAATCGGAGGAAGTTTTCCCGCTCGAAATCAAGGTATTTCCAAGGCAACGGGCACGATAATCACCCGGAGCGTAACTCAAGACGGTCGAGCGAAAAGCTTCGTTTCCGCTATATTTTCCTTTTCGCTCCCTGACGCTCAGAGCAAGGGCCAGGCGCGGCGGCTCAGATCGTAGACTCCCCAGGCACGGGGAACGAGGTCGAAGGCTGCGTCGCAGATCCGGCGGAGCTGCTCCATGCTCCCGGCAGAAAGTTGCTCCGGCCCAGGCTCACGGCCGGGGTCGGGATAGCTGTTTCCGATGGAAGCGGCCCACTCCAGCCCATGGGAGTACCCGCTGCAAAACTGCCAGACAAAGATCAGCTCGGCCGGCACATCGCCGTCGGCACGCAGGTCCTTCAGGATGGCCGTCTGCGTGCGGTTCTTCGTGGCGTAACCCCAGTTGCCGCTCGCCTTCCGGCTGAAGACCGGCGGCAGCCCCATCGAGTGCGCCGCGTCATTGACGGCTTGGCGCAGTCCGTCGAAGTACTCCACAGCGCGCGCATGCTCCCCGGGACGGAACTCTTCCAGATAGGCGTCCCAGAAGGACGAGGCGTTGAAAACCTCCCGGGCAATGAGCACCAGGCTCCGGCGGGAGCGTTCGCGCCCGTCTTCCGGCAGCAGCGCCCAAAGGACCGTCGTCGCGCACTCGATGATGGTGCGCACCAGCGAATACGGCGCATGCGTGTTCTGTCGGTAATAGACAAGGCCACCGGAGTCTTCGACGAACATCAGCCGCCGCAGCGCGTTGGCGTTGTCCGTGACAGCGGCCAGTGACTGCCGGACTATCCGGCTGACGTTATGGGAGGGGGCGAACCGCTCATCGAGTAGGAACAACGGGGACTTGGGTTCGATGCGGTCGCCGTCCGTGTCCCGGCCGAGCAGCGGCGCCAGATCCTGCAGGCGCGCCAGAATGGCCTGCGCGGCGAGGCTCTCTGCGTCCGCCCCGTCCAGCCGCCCCGCACAATCAGGGGGAACCTGCGCGTCCTGCATGGGCAAAATCCTAGTCCGGCCACTGGCCCAGGACAGCAACAGGGGAGCACGTCTCCGTTGTGCAAACCATCTAAGGCCTGGATGGGATATCCGATGCTGGTTCCCGATAGCCCTTCCTACACTGGACACCAGTCCCGTAACCGTCGCGGCTGCGCCGGTTGTTTCCCGTTCGAAAGGGTTTCAATGCCAACCCAGCCCAGTCTCCCGCCGTCATCACCACAACGGCCCTTGGACGGAATACTCGTCGCCGACTTTTCCCGCGTCCTCGCCGGGCCGCTCGCCACGATGACGCTGGCCGATCTCGGAGCCAGGGTCATCAAGGTGGAGCGGCCGGGCACGGGAGACGATACGCGAAGCTGGGGCCCGCCATACTCCCCTACCGGCGCCACCTACTTCGAAAGCGTAAATCGCAACAAGGAATCCGTCTGCCTGGACCTGTCCAGCCCGGAAGACCTGGAGCTGGCGCGGGAACTGGCGCGGCGAGCCGACGTGCTGGTTGAGAACTTCAAGCCCGGCGGTATGGCGAAACTTGGTCTTGGTTACGAGGAACTGGCGGCGGAGAACCCGGGACTGGTCTACGCCTCCATCTCGGGTTTCGGCTCTGCGGGTGGAGCGGACCTGCCCGGGTACGACTTCATCGTCCAGGCATTGGGCGGGCTGATGAGCATCACGGGCGAGGCGGACGGTGCCCCGTATAAGGCCGGCGTCGCGCTGGTGGACGTGCTGACAGCCAAGGACGCGACCATCGGCATTCTTGCAGCGCTCAACGCGCGGCCTGCGTCTGGACGCGGCAGTCATCTGGAGGTGAACTTGCTCTCCAGCCTGCAGGGTGCTCTGGCCAACCAGGCCCAGGCCTACCTGGGCGCCGGCAAGGTACCGAAGCGGATGGGCAACGAGCATCCGTCGATCGTTCCCTACCAGCTTCTTGAATGTGCCGACGGACCTCTCGCAGTGGCTTGCGGCAACGACGGCCAATTCCGGCGGCTCACCGAGGTGATCGAGGTACCGGCGCTGGCCTACGATGCCCGCTTCGCCACCAACAATTCACGTGTGGAGCATCGGACGGAGTTGATCCCTCTGCTCGAAAACGCACTTGCTGCCGCATCCACGGACGTCTGGCGGGACAAGCTGGTCGGCGTGGGTGTACCGGCCGGACCCGTTGCCTCCATCGATGAGGGCATCGAGTACGCCGAGTCCCTGGGATTGAACCCGACGATCGAGGTCCAGGACGCCGCGGGGGAGTCAGTGGGTCGGCAGATCCGGCATCCGATTTCCTGGTCCCCGGCCTTCGAGCCGAGGTCCAGCGCTCCACCTGCTCTGGGCGGGAACACTGAGAGCGTATTGCAGTGGCTTCGCGGGGACGGCTAGAGTCCGCGCCGCCGCAGCGCGAGCCACAAGTGGGCGGCGACGTCCGGATCGTCGATGCTGATCCCCAGCAGTTTCTCCGCCACGGCCACCCGGTGCCGCAGGGAGTTCCGATGCACGTCCAGCGCCCGGGCGGTTTCTTCCCAGTGCCCGCGATGCCGCAGATACGCGGCAACGGTCCCCAGCAGGTCGGCCCGGTTGTAGCCGGCAAGCGTCTCTGCCCAGCGGTCCGCCCGGGCATCGTCGTCGCCTGAGGTTCCCACCAGTCGTCCGGCCGGCGCGAGCAGCGCGGCTCTCCGGACGGCAGCGAATTTTCCGGCGGCCTCGGCTAGCTGCAGCGGCCCGGTCCACGCTGCGCCGGTCTCGGTGGCAGGTTGGACCTGCCGCGAGGACGTCGGCCACGCAGGTTTCCGGGCGGCGCCTGGCTCAGCCGTTGGTGCCGCAGCTTGCGCCCATGCGAGCAACTCGCCGTCGTAAATTTCGTCCTCCTCCCCCGCCACTGCGATCTCCGCGCTCAGCGCGGCTGCGTCGATGAGGAAGTAGGCGATCCCGTCCTCAGCAAATCTCAGTTCACAATCAGTCAGCGACTGCGCCGGCAGGAGGGAGCCGTCCTCGCTTTCCAAGCCCGTAGCCGCATAAGCCGCGGATGCTAGGTCCGGTGAGGCAGGGTCCATCCGGACCGCGAGGACGCGAACACGCTCGGGCAGTGGAGGAAGGCCCACGTCGGTAGCCAGTAGCCGCGCAGCCTCTGTATGCCCGCGGGCTACGAGCTTGGCGGCGGCGGATCCCAGCGCTCCGGCGGTACTGGAAAGTTCTTCCTGCTGCTGTGCCCTCATGGCCAGCAGCACGCAGACGGTCATGATGATGTGCCGGTCCGCCTTGGTTAGCGTGCGTCCCGAGCCGATGGCCAGAAAGCCCTCGATCTTCCGTCCGACCAGGATGGGATATTCGACCACCGGCGTGCCGTGCAGCCAGAACGTTGCTGCGGAGTGCGTTCCCGCCATATTCAACCGTGTGGTCTCCTCGCGCAGGTGGGGCAGCAGTGCCGTGGAGCCAGCCGGCCAAATGGTCGCGGCGCCGCCATCGGCCGGGAGATACGCGGCCCAGCCCCCGAGGGCTTGGGCGAGCCCCTGCACCACGGACGGAATCGCGTCCTGCCGCATCGCCGCCCGTGCCAGTGCCGTTTGCGTTCCGAGGCTGGCGATTAAATCTGCCTGACCGCTCCGGGCGGCCAAGTCCCAGAAGGCGCGCGACACATCCAAAAACGGGACACCGTCGGGAACTACCAGCAGTTCGATCCCGTCAGCGGCGCAAGCCTCCACCAATTGCGGCGGCACTGCATCCAGCCCCTCGCCCAATCCGAGGCCAAGGCCGGCCACGCCCTTGGCAGCCAACCGACCCACGTAGGCGGAAACGGTGGCGGTCGTGCCGCCGAGCGGAATGCCCGTGGTGAGCAGCAGTTCGCCGCCCTCGAGGTAGGCGGTGGGATCCTCGAGTTCGGAAACGTGCACGCCGGTGAGCTGAATACCGGGCACGCTTCCAGGAGTAGCCCGCCGTAGGGAATCACCGAGTTCGGTGCTGAGCTGTGCCAAGGAAACCATGGTCTGATTATCCAACACCGGCGAAAGTTTTGGATGGAGCGTCCAATGACCAATGGCGTGAACGGACATTACCGTTGTCCCATGACTTCCAGCCTCACTCCGCTCCCCCAGTCCCGCCACCTGGCCACTGTCATTCCCGGTCCGCGTTCGCAGGCCCTGCACGCCGAACGCCAAGCCCACGTGACCGACGGCTTCGGCATCGCCCTGCCGGTCTTCATCGACCGCGCCGACGGCGGCATCCTGCAGGACGTGGACGGCAACCGGCTGATCGATTTCGCCTCCGGCATCGCCGTGACCAGCATCGGCGCCAGCAACCCGCGGGTCCGCGAGCGGGTGGCCGCGCAGCTGGAGCGCTTTACGCACACCTGCTTCATGGTCACCGAGTACGAGTCCTTCACCCAGGTGGCCAAGTGGCTCAACGAGCACACTCCCGGCGACTTCGAGAAGCGCACCGCCCTCTTCTCCACCGGCGCCGAGGCGGTGGAAAACGCGGTCAAGATCGCCCGCTCCGCCACCGGCCGCAGCAAGGTGCTGGTCTTCGACGAGGCCTACCACGGCCGCTCGCTGATGACCATGGCGATGACCGCCAAGGAGAACCCCTACCGGCTCAACTTCGGCCCGTTCCCCACCGAGGTGGTCCGCGCCGCTTCGGCCAACCCGCTCCGCCCCGCCGCGTCTACAACCGCAACAACCAACGACGACGGCGTTCCCGCCTCGGGCGCGGACGTCGCCGCCCCGGCACTCGCCTCCGTCGAAGCAACGCTGGCCGAGCACGGTGCGGAGAGCTTCGCTGCCATGGTCATCGAGCCCATCCAGGGCGAGGGCGGCTTCATTGTCCCCGCCCCCGGCTTCCTGAAAGGCCTGCGCGAGATCGCCACCCGGCATGGCATCGTGCTGGTGATCGACGAGATCCAGGCCGGCATGGGCCGCACCGGCACCCTGTTCGCCAGCGAGCACGAAGGCATCGCCGGCGACATGACGCTCAGCGCCAAGGCCCTGGCCGACGGCGTCCCGCTCAGCGCTGTCACCGGCCGCGCGGACCTGATGAACGCGGTCCACGCCGGCGGCCTCGGTGGCACCTACGCCGGCAACCCGCTGGCCTGCGAAGCGGCGCTGGCCGTTTTCGAGGCGTTCGAGGACGGCACGCTGCTGGCCAATGCCCGCACCATCGAAGCCACCGCCCGCGAAGTCCTCGAACCGCTGATCGCGGAGACCGACGTGGTCGCCGAGTTCCGTGGCCGTGGCGCCATGCTGGCCCTCGAGTTCGCCGACCGCGGCACGCTGGAACCCCGGGCCGACCTGGCCAAGGAGATCTCCGCCCGCTGCCACGCCCAAGGCGTGCTGACCCTGACCTGCGGCACCTACGGCAACGTCATCCGGCTGCTGCCGCCCCTGGTCATCGGCGACGAGTTGTTCCGCGACGGACTGGCGGTCCTGCGCCAGTCGATCGTCGACGTCGCTGCCGGCCGCGACGCAACCACCGCCGAAGCCGTCGCCCCGGCACTCGCCTGACCCCCCGCCGTCGTACGTCCCTAGACTCTGAACAAAAAAGGAAAACCATGTCCCAGGATCATGACCTGATTGCCCTCGACTCCCTGCTGACCGAGGAGGAGCGGCTGCTGCAGAAGAACGTGCGCTCCTTCGTGGATTCGGCGATCAAGCCCAACATTGCCGGCTGGTACGAAAAGGCCGTCTTCCCGCTGGAAATCGTGCCGGAAATGGCCAAGCTCGGCCTGCTCGGCATGCATCTGAAGGGCTACGGCTGCGCCGGGCGCTCCGCGGTGGAATACGGCATCGCCGGCGCCGAACTCGAAGCCGGCGATTCCGGCCTGCGCACCTTCGTCTCCGTGCAGGGTTCGCTGGCGATGAGCGCCATCTACAAGCACGGCTCCGAAGCGCAGAAGCAGGAATGGCTGCCGCAGATGGCCGCCGGCGAAGCCATCGGCTGCTTCGGCCTCACCGAACCCACCGCCGGTTCGGACCCCTCCAGCATGAAGACCTTCGCCCGCCGCGATGGCGAAGACTGGATCCTCAACGGCTCCAAGCGCTGGATCGGCCTCGCCTCCGTGGCCAAGGTCGCCATCATCTGGGCGCAGACCGACGACGGCGTCCGCGGCTTCGTGGTCCCCACCGAAACCGCCGGGTTCAAGGCCACCCCGATCGAACCCAAGCTCTCCATGCGCGCCTCCATCCAGTGCGACATCGAACTGACCGACGTCCGACTCCCCGCCGACGCCGTCCTGCCGGACGCGAAGGGGCTGCGCGGCCCGTTCGAGTGCCTGAACGAGGCCCGCTACGGCATCATCTGGGGCGCCATGGGCGCGGCCCGCGACGCCTGGCAGGCCGCCGTGGACTACTCGAAGGAACGCCTGCAGTTCGACAAACCGCTGGCCGGCTACCAGCTCACCCAGGAAAAGCTGGTCAACATGGCGCTGGAGATCAACAAGGGCTTCCTGCTCGCCCTGCACCTGGGCCGGCTCAAGGACGCCGGGCAGCTGCAGCCGCACCAGATCTCCGTGGGCAAGCTCAACAACTGCCGCGAAGCCATCGAGATCGCCCGCGAATGCCGCTCCATCCTCGGCGGCAACGGCATCACCCTGGACTACTCGCCGCTGCGCCACGCCAACAACCTCGAATCCGTGCGCACCTATGAAGGCACCGACGAGGTCCACACCCTTATCCTGGGCCAGAAGGTCACCGGCCTCCCCGCCTTCCGGTAACCGCATGCTGAAGGTTGCCCGGGCTCCACGGGCCGGGCAGCCTTCAGCTTCTGGCAGCAGCCTCCATCCTTTTTCCCTCCGCTACTTCAAGGAGCGCGCATGACCTTCCCGGTACAGCTTCAGCACTACATCGACGGCGCCTGGGCGCCCGGCACCGGCTCCCCCATCACCAGCTACAACCCGGCGCGCCCGGACGAAGTCGTCGCGCAGGGACTGCAGGCCGGACCGGCCGAGGTGGAGCAGGCCATGACCGCCGCCGTGGCAGCCAAGCGCGAGTGGGCGCGCACCCCGGCACACGAGCGCGGCGCCGTGCTGCTCCGCGCCGCCGTCGTTATTGAGCAGAACGCGGAAGCCTGGGGACTGGAACTGGCCCGCGAGGAGGGCAAAACGCGGGCCGAGGGCCAAGGCGAGGTGCTGCGGGCGGCGCAGATCTTCCGTTACTACGGGAACGACGGCGACCGGACCGCAGGCGAGATCTTCTCCTCCCCGCGGCGCGGCGAAAAGATCCTCATCACACGCAAGCCGCTCGGCGTGGTCGGCGTGGTCACCCCGTTCAACTTCCCCATCGCCATCCCGGCGTGGAAGATCGCCCCGGCCCTGGCCTACGGCAACACCGTGGTCTGGAAGCCGGCGAGCACCGTGCCGCTGCTGGCGCTGCGGCTGGCCCAGGCGCTGGATTCCGCGGGGCTGCCGGCCGGCGTGCTGAACCTGCTGATCGGACCGGGTTCGATGGGCAACTCCATCGTGGAGCATCCGGCGCTGGACGGGCTGACCTTCACCGGCTCCACCGGCGTGGGCCGCCGTTTGGCCGCCGAGGCAGCGGGACGCGGCGTTCCGGTGCAGGCCGAGATGGGCGGCAAGAACGCCGCCGTCGTCCTCGCCGACGCGGACCTGGAACTAGCCGCCGAACAGGTCATGCTCGGCGCGTTCCGCTCTACCGGGCAGAAGTGCACCGCCACCTCGCGGCTCATCGTGGCCGAGGCCGTCGCCGACGAATTCCTCGCCACCCTGGCCGAGCGCGCCAACGCGCTGGCGGTCGGCGACCCGGCCGACCCCGCCGTGCAGATGGGCCCGGTGGTCAACGACGGCGCCCGCAAGTCCATCAGCGACGGCATCGACACCGCGCTCTCCCAGGGCGCGCGGCTGATCGCCGGCGGCCACAAGTACGACGACGGCGACCTCGCCTCCGGTTACTTCGTCCCGCCGACCATCCTGGAACTCCCCGCGGATCGAGAGCTCGACGTCTGGCGCGAGGAGCTCTTCGGGCCCGTGCTGGCCGTGCGCCGGGCCGCCACCGTGGAGCAGGCGTTCGAGCTCGCCAACGACAGCGAGTTCGGGCTCTCCACCGCCCTGTTCACCCAGGACGTCACCCGTGCACTGGACGCGATCGACGATCTGGACGTCGGCATCCTGCACGTGAACTCCGAATCCGCC
Source organism: Arthrobacter sp. Soil_C_60 (assembly GCF_057656375.1). Taxonomy (NCBI): domain Bacteria; kingdom Bacillati; phylum Actinomycetota; class Actinomycetes; order Micrococcales; family Micrococcaceae; genus Arthrobacter; species Arthrobacter sp. Soil_C_60. The sequence goes on from NZ_JBDGKM010000006.1 coordinate 157,763, forward strand.
GGCGCCGACCCCCACGTGCCCTTCGGCGGCGCAAAGAAGTCAGGTTACGGCCCCAAGGAACAGGGCGCCGCTGCCAAGGAATTCTTCACCCACACCACCACCGTCTACCTGCGCGGCGGAACGGCCGGAGTCTAAGGAACGTATGAACCCCTCGATTGAGAACATCAAGCACATTCTGGTCATCGGCTCCGGCGCCATGGGCTCGCAGATCGGCCTGGTCGCCGCCCTCGCCGGCTACCGCGTCACCGTCCAGGACATCGCCGAAGACATGCTCGCCCGGGCCAAGGAACAGCTGACCTCCCGGATGCAGGCCAACGTGGCCAAAGGCCGCGCCAGCCAGGCGGACGCCGACGCCGCCCTCGGCCGGCTCTCCTTCAGCACCGACCTCGCCGCCGCGGCCGCGGATGCCGACTTCGTCATCGAGGCCGCCACCGAACGGCTCGAGCTCAAGCAGCACATCTTCACCCAGCTCGGCGAACTCACGCCCGCCCACGCCATCCTCGCCACCAACTCCTCCACCCTCGGCTCTTCGAAAGTATCCGAAGCCAGCGGCCGGCCCGATCAGGTCTGCAACATGCACTTCTTCAACCCCGCGCTCGTGATGAAATGTGTGGAAGTCGTGCGCAATGAGGCAACCTCGCAAGCCACCGTGGACACCACCCTCGAACTCGCCCGGCGCTTCGGTAAGCAGCCCGTCCTGATCAACCGCGAGATCCCCGGCTTCGTCGCCAACCGGCTCATGGGCGCCCTCCAAAAGGAAGCCCTCTCCCTCCACGCTGCCGGCATCGCCACCCTCGAAGACATCGACACCACCGCCAAGACCGCGCTCGGACACCCCATGGGGCCCTTCGAACTCATGGACATGGTGGGCCTGGACGTCATCGACTTCATTGCCCAGGCAACCTACGCCGAAACTAACGACGACGCCGACCGCCCCGACCCCGCCATCACGAACCTCGTCGAACAAGGCCGCCTCGGCCGCAAGTCCGGCCGCGGCTGGTACGACTACAGTTGAGGACCGGAACCCGCGGATTGGTCCTCGGCCGGGCATATCGCAATCTGTCTCTGGCGTGTATCGTATAACCGCACGCATCACGTGCGTTGGGGTTATCAAGTTTGGGGACTTGTTATGTTGGGGAAATTTCTTGCTGCCATTATGGCAGCCCTTCTTCTGGTTGCAGGACTCGCCGTTCCGGCCGAGGCAGCCACCGTCTATAAGGCATCACTGCGGTCGGCGGCACGTTCGCTGCCGGTGGCCGTGGAGCGGAACACCGGCTACGACCGGGACCGCTACTTCGGCTCCTGGAAGGACACGAACCGGGACTGCCAAAACACCAGGGCCGAGGTCTTGATCCAGGAGTCCAAGGTCCGGACAAAGTACACCACGTCCAAGGGGTGCACGGTCAGCACCGGCAAATGGGTAACCAATTGGGACAACCGCACGCACTACTCGGCATCGGCGGTGCAGATCGACCACCTCGTCCCGGTGCATGAAGCTTGGGGTTCCGGTGCGCGCTACTGGCCCCAGTCCCGCCGCGTCGCCTTCTACAATGACCTCGGCGACGGCCGGGCACTCAGCGCCCAGACGTCCGCTCTGAACTCGGCCAAACAAGCCAAGGGTCCGGAGGCGTGGATGCCGCCGAAGAACCGCTGCAAGTACGTAGCGGACTGGGTTGCGATGAAGGTCCGCTGGGGGCTCAAGGTGGACAGCACCGAGAAGAAGGCCCTGATCAAGTACGCCGATTCCTGCGCCGCGACAACCATCACCGTCGCCAAATTTTAGTCCGGAGCCTCGAACCGGCAGCGAGGCTACTGCTTCGCTGCCGGCTCAAGGGCGGGGTATTCCAGCTGCACAATGGACCAGCGCATGAAGAACTGCGTGAACGGTCCAATCAGCAGCGCGTAGGCCAGGGTTCCGAAACCAACGATGCCGCCGAGCAGCCAACCGGCGCCTAGAACGGTTAACTCGATGCCGGTACGGACCAACCGCAGACTGAGTCCGGTGCGCTGGTGTAATCCAGTCATGAGTCCGTCGCGCGGTCCGGGACCGAACTGGCTGCCGATGTAGAGCGCTCCTGCCAGCCCGTTGAACACCAGCGCCACTGCGAACAGGCCCCACTGGCTGGCGGGATGATCTGCTGCGGGAATGAAATGCAACCCGACATCCGTGGCGACACCGATCCAGACGACGTTGGCGACGGTACCGAGACCCGGCCATTGCTTCAGCGGGATCCAGAGCAGCAGGACCAGGAAGCCCACGATAATGACCACGGTGCCGAGGCTGAGGTTGATCCGCTCGGCGATGCCATAGTGGAACACATCCCAGGGATCAAGCCCGACACCGGCGCGGACAAACGCTGCCATCGCCAGCCCGTACAGGCTCAGGCCGATGAACAGCTGCACCAAGCGGCGCGGCAGACGCCCCGCCTTGAGCTGCTCAAGCGGACTGAGATTGCTGAGCTCGATGCTGCCGCCCCTGAAGCGGCGCTTAGCTGCTGCGGCCGCCGTCGTCGTTGGCTGGGTATTGAGATCAGTGGTGGTGTCGGGGTTTGCTTTCGTGCTCATGGCATCAATACTCCCGCAAAGTGGCCTTCAAAAAAATAGCCAATTGCGAGAGAATGGCCACATGGATGTACAGAACCGGCGGGTCTCCGCCACGCGGCTGCACTCGATGATCGGCCCGCTGGCGGAGGAAGGACCTGCGTACGCCTCGTTGGCCCGCGGCATCCGCCGGCTGGTGGCCAATGGGCGGATGCTCCATGGAACCGTCCTGCCGAGCGAGCGCGAGCTGGTCACGGAGCTGGGCCTGAGCCGCACCACGGTTTCGCGGGCCTATTCAGAACTGCGGGACCGCGGCTTCGCTACCGCACGCCAGGGTTCCGGCACCGTCATTACTGTTCCCGGCGGTCCGGCACCGGGCGGCCAGGAACCGATGCCTGACGGCGGGGTCGAGCTGGAAGCCGCCGGCCGCAACGCGGTGGATCTGACCTGCGCGGCGCCGTCCGCTCCTGTCGGCATGGTGGAGCACTACGAAGCTGCCATGGCTCAGCTGCCTGCCTACATTTCCGGGATGGGATACTTCCCGCTGGGTTTGCCCGAGCTGCGCAGCGAGATTGCCCAGATGTACCGGCGGCGCGGACTGGGCACCTCACCGGAACAGATTGTCGTTACCAACGGCGCTCTGGCCGGGTTCGCAGCCGTGATCCGCGCGGTACTGCCTCCCGGCTCCCGAGTGCTGGCGGAAAGTCCCAGCTATCCCAACACCATCGCATCGCTGCGGCACCACGGGGCGCGGGTGTCCGCTGTGCCCATCGGCCCGGACGGAACCGATCTGGAGGCGGTGGGCCAGGCGCTGCGGCGGGTTCAACCGGCGGCGATGCTCTGCCTGCCCGATTTCCATAACCCCACCGGAACCTTGCTAAACAACGAAGGCCGCGAACGCTGGGCACGGCAGCTGGACGCAGCCAAGACCGTAGGCATCGTCGATGAGACCGCCGTCGATCTCTGGTGGGACACCGCTCCCGACGTCGAACCGATGGCGGTTTACTCGGATCGCATCGTCTCCATCGGCAGCGCCAGCAAATCGCATTGGGGAGGGCTGCGGCTGGGCTGGATCCGCTGCCCCAGGTCATTGCAGGGCGCAGTTACCAGCATGCGCACGTCACTGGATCTCGGCGCTCCGGTGCTCGAACAGCTGGTCCTCACGCGCATGCTGCAGATCGGGAACGGATTGCCCCAGGAATCCCGCACGCGTATCCGCGCGGAGCGGGACTGGCTTCACGCAACGCTCAGCGAACAGCTGCCCGGCTGGAAGGCGAATCTGCCGGCCGGTGGGCTCTCGCTGTGGTGGAACCTGCCCGCGCCCCGATCGACAGCCTTGGCCGAGGCCGCGGCTCGGCGCGGAGTCCTGCTGGCTCCCGGTTCCGTGTTCGCCGTCGAAGATCATGGACTGGAGCACTGGATCCGCACCCCGTTTGCGCTTCCGCACGAGGAACTCCAACGGGCCGTTCCCGGCATCGTAGCCGCGTGGCATGAGGTGGCCTGACCCGGAAGTTCTCCGGGCTATGGGAATGCGTTGTCTGTAGGGATGCTCCGGAGGAACATATAACGTACCGCCGCCGCTGGGGGCTCCGGCACGGGAAGTCATCAGTCCGCCGACCTGATCGGCACGGCCTCGAAGGACCATCCCATGACCACCACACAATCCGGCGTAGAAGCTTCCGGGGCACAGGGAACTGCAGCTTCGCAGCGGGCAGCGGCCATTGCGGCCATCCCGTCGTACCAACTGATCAACACGTTCCTGAACAACTCGCTCTATGCGCGCCGCAAGTTCGAGCCGACCGCCTGCGATTTCGGCTTCGGCAATCCCCACCAGATGCCCCAGGACGAGTACGTGACTGCGCTGCGGGATGTGCTGACACCGCGGAACAACGAGTGGTTTGCGTACAAGACCAACCTGCCTGAGGCGCAGGATGCTGCGGCGGCTTCGCTGCAGCGGCTCCTCGATGTGCCCTTCGAACCGGAGCACATCTATCTCTCCACCGGAGGCTTCACTGCCATTGCGTTGGCGTTGAAAGCCGTGACCGATCCCGGTGACGAGGTCATCTATAGCCTGCCGCCGTGGTTCTGCTACGAGCCGATCCTCGTGGAGTCCGGACTGACACCGGTGAAAGTCAAGATCAACACCGAAACCTACGACCTCGACCTGGACGCGATCGGTGCAGCCATCACGCCGCGAACTCGGGTGGTGATCGTCAACTCCCCCAACAATCCCACCGGTCGTATTTACCCGCCGGAGCTCCTGGTGAAATTGGCTGCCCTCCTGGAAGAGGCTTCAGCCCGGAATTCCCGCCGTATCTACCTTGTCTCCGACGAGGCCTACAACCGCATTGTCTACGACGGCCTGCGCTTTCACAGCCCGGCGGAGTTCTACCCGTTCACGCTGTTGGCCTATTCGTATGGCAAGACCCACCTCGCGCCTGGCGAGCGGATCGGCTACCTCGCTCTTCCGCCCACGATGCCCGACCGCGACCAGCTCCAGACTGTCATCCAGGCACTGCAACTGGCCACGGGCTGGGTCTATCCCAACGCCACCCTGCAGTATGCGCTGCCGCAGCTGGAAACGTTCTCCATCGACGTCGGCCGGTTGCAGCGCAAACGCGATGTCATGGTGGATGCCTTGGCGGGGATGGGGTACAAGGCGAAGAGGTCGGAAGGGTCCTTTTACCTCTACATGCAATCCCCTGTGCCCGACGATCTGGCTTTCACCGAGAGACTGGCAGCCAAGGATGTATTCGTCTTTCCGGGCATCATGTTCGAGACACCGGGCTTCTTCCGTATATCCCTGACGGCCAACGAAGACATGATCGAACGCAGCCTGCCGATCTTCCGCACAGCTATCGAGGAGGCGGGGTCCAGCGGGTAACAGCACCGCATTCCACGCGGTATGCACGGAATGCGGTGCTGGTCTGTGTTCACCAATCCCAAGCTTTAGTCATCTGAATTCACCCTTTCGCAGGGTCCAGGGAGACCGCGGACGATATCCCACTAGATGTTTATGGGTCCGCTTCAAGACGCGGATAACAATCGATTGCCTCGCAAGCACTTCAGGCAGATGGCCGGTACGGCTGGATACCAGAGGTGGTGTGGCACGACGTAGTGCCGCCATGGGGAGGAATGGTTAGCTGCGCAGACCGGTCGGGGCGACTACATAGATGCGGCGCGAGGGATCGCGCTGCAGAAACCGGCCGCCGGAAGCCCGGCGCAGCAGGAAGAAGATCAGTCAGGCGTCGAGCCGGGATCAAACACCGGCGACGCAGGCAGAGCTATAGATTCGGCCCTGTGGGCCAGGCCAGCGGCGACCCGCTGGTATTGCCCGCCCGTAAGGTAAGCATCCGCCGAACCGTGGCCAGGAGATCCACTTCCGCCACCTGACGAACCACCGCCCGTGACCGGGAACGCAGAGACAGGAATTGGCCCTGCCGTTGGGGAAGGAACTTCAGCCGATCGTCTGATGCCGGCAGCAGCATCGGGTGCCGGGAGCTGCACAATGTCCATGCTGGGAGGCTGAGCTTCCAGATCGACGGCCTCCACAACCCCAACGGATCCCACTATTCCATCCGATGGGAAAGAAGCCTGTTGGCTTGCCCGGTCGGGCACTGCTTGGACTCCAGCCGAGCCGGAGGCTTTCTTCGGGCCCAACGCGAATACGCCCGATGCCGTCTCAGCAACCTGAGAGGCAGGTTCTGCCTGGGTAGGCCCCGGTTCGGCGGCCGGCTCGGCCGGTGCCTGTGCTTCGGGTGCAGGTTCAGAGTCCGCGACCGGAACAGCAGGAGGCTCGGGCAGAATCGGGACAGCGAGACGGAGTTCGTCGGTCACCGGTTCGAGCACCTGTTCAACAGGGGCGGTGACGACCTCGATGGGAGCGGCAACCACTTCCACGGCGGGAACCACCGTTTGGACTACTTCCGCTGCCGGGACCGCCGTTTGGACGACTTCCGTTGCCGGTACGACCGCTTGGACTATTTCCATCGGCGGAGCCTCGACAATAGGTCCGGCGTCGACAACGACAGCCTCGATTTCCTGAACGACACCAAGATCGACCGGAGCCGGCGGGGCCGCAGGCGCCGGGGTCCCGGACAGATCAGGAGTGGCCTGGCCAACCACTGCATCAACGGCTGCAGCTGCGGAGTCGGTCAATTCCGCGGCCCGGGTCTCCACTATTTGAGCCGTCGCTTCGAGCGACGGTAGAACCGCGGATTCGTCGGAGGCAGCCGCCGTCGTTGCTGAAAAGAACGTCCATCCAAGCGCGCCGAGGCCGGCGGCGACGAAAACACGGGCAGAGACAGCAATTGGCTTCGCTAGGCGCTTTCCCACGAGCTGTCCCCTCCCCCGCATGGAACGTGTAATCAATGTAAGCATGCTTCAGATGTGATGTAAACGACTTTTACAGCGGCGGCAGCTTTCCGGCCCAGGGCCGGGCCTGCTCCACGGCGGCGCCGATGCGGAAGACCGTGAGGTCGTCATAGGGGTGGCCGACGATCTGCACGCCGGTGGGCACACCGATGTCGGACAGTCCGCTGGGGACGGCGAGCACGGGGCAGCGGTTGTTGATGTTGAACGGTGCGGTCATGTGCGCCTGCCAGTAGTGGTCCAGGTGCACTCCCCCGACGTCGATCCCGTCGAGGTAGTTCTCGTCGGCCTTCAGCGCCGAGACCGCGGACGCGGGACAGATCAGCGCATCGAACCCGGCCATGGCGCTGGCGAGCTGCGCCTGGATACGCGTCTCCGCCTTCAGTCCGTCGACGAGGCTGTTGCGCGTAGCGGCGACACGGGCATCGGCCATGAAGCGGCGGGTGTAGGCGGCGAGCCGATCCTCGCTGCCGGCGGTCGCTTCCTCCATCGCAGCACCGAGGAGGTGGCCGAAATGCGTGAAGATGGTTTCGCTGATCTCCCGGCTGGACCAAGACAGTTCGATTTCGACGACGACGGCGCCGGCTGCTTCCAGCGCAGCGGCGACGGCGCGCGTGTTGGCTTCCACGTCGGCCATGACCGGATAGTCGCCAAGCCGGATGCACAGGGCGACGCGCATCCCGTTGACCGGGCCGAACTCCAGCGGCAACGGTTCGGCCGGGCCCACCGAGGTGTGGTCGATCGGGTGCGGGCCCGCCATGACGTTGGTCAGCAGTGCGGTGTCCGCGACGGTGCGCGCCATCGGCCCGTCGCCGCGGTACCAGTCCGCGGAGAGCGGCGGCATCCCGGGGATCCGGCCGTACGGTGCCTTATAGCCGACGTTACCGGTGAAGGACGCGGGCAGCCGGGTGGAGCCGGCGATGTCGGACGCCGTGGCGAGCGTAGCCATGCCGGCGGCGAGCGCGGCGCCGGCCCCGCCAGAGGAGCCGCCGGGTGAGTACTCCGGGTTCCAGGGGTTCCGGGTGATGCCCCACATCGGGCTGTGCGTGATGGTCGCACAGCTGAACTCGGGCGACGTGGTCCGGGCATGGATGATTCCGCCCGCGGCCTTGATCCGCTCGACTACCGGATGGTCGGCAGCGGCAACATCGTCAGCGCAGGACAGCAGGCCCTGACTCAGGCTGCGTCCGGCGATGGCGTGCTTCTCTTTGGTCGCCACGGGCAGGCCGAGCAAAGCCGAACCGGCGGCGGAACCCGAGGCCCCGCCGTCGTAATCCCCGCGTTGGTACCGCTGCTCGGCGTCTCGGGCGGCGGCGAGGGCGTCGTCGAACATGGTCTCGGTGAAGGCGTTGACGGTCCCGTTGGTTTCCGCCGTGCGCTCGACGACGGACTCCAGCAGCTCCACCGGGGAGAGCTCGCGGGAACGGAACAGGCGGAGCGCCTCGACCGCGCTCAGGTAATGCGGCTTGCTCATGAGTTGGCTCCTGCGGTGGCGACGGCGCCGGAGGAAGCGTCAACGACGGCGGCAGATGAAGCGTCGACTTCGGCCGGAACTGAGCCCTCGTCCGCCAGCAGCGCGCCGTTGACCAGCTCCAGCGCAACCTCGGTCAGCGCGTCGAGGCCGGCCAGCATGTCCGCGTCCGTGGTGAACTCCCGCTCGCAGTGCGAGACGCCGTCCACGGATGGGATGAACATCATCACCGAGGGGACAATCCGGTTCATCGCCACCGAATCGTGGCCGGCCATGGTCTGGATCCGGCGCACGCCCAGACCCAGGTTGGCCGCCATCTTCTCGGTCAACTCCACGCCGGATTCCGGGTAGTACTGGTTGGCACGGATGTCGAAGTCCTTCACATTGATCCGGATGTCGTGCTCCTCGGCGAGCGCGGCGATGTCCGTCAGCAGGCTGTCCCTCGCCGACTTCACGATCTCGGGGCTGTTGGAGCGCAGGTCCGCCACCAGGTGCACGCGGCGCGCCACCACAATGGGCGAGTTCGGTTCCAGCGTCAGCTGCCCCACCGAGGAGACCAGCGCCTCCTCCTCGAAGTTGCCGGTGACATCGTGGACCATCAGGACTATCTTGGACGCGGCCACCAGCGCGTCGTGCCGGTCCGCCATCGCGGTGGCGCCGGTGTGGGACTGCTCGCCGAGCACCTCGATGTCCAGCTTCTGCGTGTACCAACTGGAGTCCACCGCGCCAATGGTCAGGCCCTCGCGCTCCAGGATGCGGCCCTGCTCGATGTGGATCTCCGCGTAGCTCGCCGGCTCCGGCGCCTCGTCCGTGCCGAGGTACCCGATCCCGGCGAGTGCCTCGCGCACCGAAACGCCCTGCAGGTCCCGGACGTCCAGCATCTGCTGGCGGTCCATGATTCCGGCGTAGACCGAGCTGCCCATGATCGACGGCGCAAACCGCCCGCCCTCCTCGTTGAACCAGTTGACCACCGCCAGGTTGAACGGCGGCAGCTCCCCGCCGGCACGCACCTTCGCCTCGATCCGGGCGGCAGCATGCAGCCCGGCGAGCACGCCGTACGCGCCGTCGAAGCGCCCGCCCAGCGGCTGGCTGTCCAGGTGCGAGCCGATCAGCACAAACTTCGCCCCGGGCCGGAACTCCAGCAGCGCGAACATGTTGCCGATGCCGTCCACCCGCACCTCCCAGCCGTGCTCGGCCGCGAACCCGGCGAACCAGTCGCGGGTCTGCCGGTCCTCCTCAGTGCCGGCTTGGCGGTGCACCCCGTTGTTCGGCGTCGCGCCGATGGTGGCCATGTGGTGGAAGTCCTTGAGGAAGGCGTCGGCTGTCATGGTGGAACTCCTGGAAGGCTGAGCGGCCGGCCGCGCAGGCCGGCGAAGGCGATAAAAGTGAAGGCGATAAAAGCGTTGGCGAAGAACGACGGCGGAAGGCGGGCTCCCGCCGTCGTTCTTAGTCAGCCGAGGCGGCCGCGGGTTTCCGGGACCTTGGTCAGCGTGAGCAGCAGGAACACGATGACCGCTGCCCCGCAGAGCCAGAACGCCGGCGAGAAGCCGATGCCGGTGGCCGTGACCAGCGCGGTGCCGATAAACGGGGCCGTGCCGCCGAAGAGTGCATAGCCCAGGTTGTAGCTGACCGCGGCGGAGGTGAAGCGGGTCTTCGTGCTGAAGATCTCGACGAAGAAGGTGTAGCAACCGCCGCCGTAGATGCACAGCGGGACCACGAAGAGCAGCTGTCCCAGCATGGCCAGGCCGAAGGAGCCGCTGGTCACCAGCATGAAGCAGGGGAAGGCCAGCAGGGCGATCGCGGCGGATCCGGCGATCAGCATCGGCTTGCGGCCCACCCTGTCGCCGATGATTCCGCCGATCGGCAGCAGCAGCGCGTAGAACAGCATCGCCGCGGCGTTGGCCATCAGGGACGCCTCGCGGCTGAGGTTGCCGGTGGTCTGCACGTAGCCGACAAAGTAGCCGGAGAGGAAGTAGAAGCCCATGGCGGTCAGGCCCATGACGAAGATGACCTGCAACATCCGCACCTTGTTCTCGCGGAAAGCATCGCGGATGGGGCTGTATTCCTTCTGCTCGGCCTTCGCGGCGACCTGCTTGAAGGCCTCGGATTCCTCGGTCTTGGAACGGATCCAGACGCCGAACAGGGACAGCGGCAGGGCCAGCAGGAACGGAATGCGCCAGCCCCAGGCGAAGAAGGCGTCGTCGGACAGGCTCTGGCTGAGGATCAGGATCATCGCGCCGGCCACCACGGAGGGCAGCGCGGTGGCGGCCAGGGTGATGTTGAGCCAGAAGCCGCGGCGGTTGACCGGGGCGTGCTCGAACACGAAGGCGGGGGCGCCCACGGATTCACCGCCCGCGGAGAAACCCTGCAGCAGCCGGCATAGCACCAGCAGCGCCGGGGCGAGGGCACCCGCGGCAGCGTACGGCGGCAGCAGGCCGATTGCGGCGGTCGCCCCGCCGATGGTCACTAAGGTGATGTAGAGGACCTTGCGCCGGCCGATCCGGTCGCCCAACTGGCCGAAGAACAGGCCGCCGATGGGACGGGCCACGAAGGCGACGCCGAAGGTGGCGAACGTGGCCAGCAGGCCGATCAGGGCATTCTCGCCCGGGAAGAACAGCTGCGAAAGCGTGACGGCGGACAGCCCGTAGAGGGCGAAGTCGTAGAACTCGATGAACTGCCCCACGCTGCCGCCAGCCAGGACGCGCTTCTGCATCCCCGTGGTCTTGCCGGATTGGGCGAAAGCCGTTGCGCTGGCGGCTCCGGGCCGCGACTGGGTTTCGTTGGTTGTCATGACTGCCACCGTACGGAGCGTGAATTGCGGTCCAGTTGCGCTGCGTTTCGTGCAGGTAAAGGGTCTTGCATCGAAAAGTTTCGGGAACTGTCGAGGCTGACAGGGTGGTGGGTATTGTGGCGGAAACATGACTGGTGAACGCGCACTGCGGTTCCTCCTGTGTGTTTTAGCTGAGGTCCGGCCGCTCCGGCGCCATTGCCGGGATGTAGGACGGCCGCTGACAGACCTCTTCGGGATGCCTTCCAGTTTGTGTGATCCCGTTCACAGCTGTCCAATTCATAATTTCTGCAACTCTTATCGATTGGACCGATTCGAAGAACGACGGCGGCGGCTTACCTACCGCTCGGCGCCATACAACCGCTTGCACACGGATTCGAAAGCGAGCGCCCGTCGAGTTGGCCTCACGCCCTCCGGGCGCACCAGCACCACCTCGATGCCGGGCAAGTCATCCACCAGCCGCAGTGGCACCACGCGCCCGCCGGCATAAGTCAGATCGTGGTGCAGCCGCTGGTTCAGCAGCGAATACCCGTGACCGCGTGCCACGAAGGAACGCACCGTCTCGTAGCCGGACACCCTGTGCCGGATGTTCGGCTTTACACTGGCCAGCTGGAACAGTTGCAGGTAGTACTCGCGGGTATGCGGCAGGTCCAGCAGGATCATCGGCTCCTCCTCCAGGTCCCGCAAAGCCACCTCCTGCTCCGGATTCGCTGCCAGCGGATGCTCCTCGTGGACCAGTACGTGTGCCGGGACCCGCTCCACCAACTGCGTGCTGACGCCTCCGCCGAGCCCGAGCGTGTACATCAGCGCCAGCTCGCAGTGCCCCTCCAGCAGCGACCGGCGCAGGAACTCCTGGTCGCCCTCAAGGAATGAGACATTCACGTCGGGATACTGCCGCTCGAATGCCTGCAGGATCACCGGTGCCCGGAACGGCGCCAGCGGCGCAAAGATACCGACCTTCAGCTCGCCCGTCAGGTTCTCCGCGAGCCCCCGGGCCGACTCGTACAGCGAATCCACATGCTCCAGGAACGCTGGCAGTTCCTGCGCGAACTGCCGCCCGGCAGGGCTCAACCTCAGCCCCCGCTGCGAAAGCCGGATGAACAGCTGCACCCCCAGTTCCTGCTCCAGCTGCGAGATCGCATTGGACAGTGCCGACTGCGTGATGTTCAGCCGCTGGGCCGCGGACGTCATGTTCTCGGTCTCGGCGACCACAGCAAAATACCGCAGCTGGATCAGCGTGAAGGGCCTGGGCATGCGGTTATTTCGCCTTCAGCCCGGCCAGGTCCGCCATGACCGAGCGGCCGGCAACCGGCGACAGCCCGGATCCGACCAGCGCGGCGATTTCCTTACCGACGCCTGCGGTGTCAGTCCCCATGCCGGGCCCGGAGAGCTCCGGCAGGCCGGCAAGGACCTGGACGGCCGCGGCTTCAATAGCCAGCGCGGCGTCCTGCTCGCCCAGCTGCGCCAGGCACATGGCGGTGGAGAGTACCGCGCCCACGGGATTGGCCCAGCCCTTGCCCGCGATGTCCGGGGCAGAGCCATGGATTGCTTCGAACATGCTGGGTGCGGAGCCATCCAGGTTCAGATTCGCGCTGGCGGCCACGCCCAGCCCGCCCTGGATGACGGCGCCGAGGTCGGTAATGATGTCGCCGAAGAGGTTGTCGGTAACCACAACGTCGAAGCGCTCCGGTGCCACGGGCAGATGGAAGCACATGGCGTCCACGTGCACGTAGTCCACCTCGACCTCCGGGTACTTGGCGCTGAGATCGTCCACGGTGTCCTGCCAGAGGTTACCGGCCTCAATCAGGATGTTTTTCTTGTGGCACAGCGTCAGCTTCCCGCGGCGGCTCGCCGCCAGCCGGAACGAATAGTCCACCACACGTTCAATCCCGGGACGGGTGTTCACGGATTCCTGCACCGCCACTGCGTAAGGCGTGCCCGCATGGACGGTAGAGCCCTGGCCCACATACGTGCCCTCGGTGTTTTCCCGCACGATCACCAGATCGCAGCGCTCCGGTGTCAGCCCGGCGATCGGCGTCGCGACGCCCGGGTAGAGCTTGACCGGCCGCAGATTCACCGCCTGCTGGAACGCCTTCCGCATGGCAAGGATGAACCCGCGTTCCAGAATCCCGGGTTTGACGGCGGGATCCCCCATGGCGCCGAACAGGATGGCGTCGTGGCCGCGCAGCCGCTCTTCAAGGTCCGAAGTCCAGAGCTCGCCGGTGCGCAGGTAATGCTGTGCCCCGGCGTCGTACTGAGTCAGTTCCGCGGTGAAGCCGAACGCGGTTTCCGCGGCCGCCAGCACCATCAGGGACGCGTCCATCACCTCGGGGCCGATACCGTCTCCGGGGATGACGGCGATGTTGTGGGTTCTCACTGGGGCTGCCTTTCCTGCTGCATTATGATGTCGAGTTGTTGGGCCAAGTACTTGCGGATGTGCTGTTCCGCCTCTTCGGGCACGCGTTTCCGCAGGGAATTTACGACGGCGGCGTGGGCACCTACCGTTTCCAGCGCGGCTTCGGTGGTGAGCCCGTAGCGCGGACGGAACACTTCCTCCGTCATCCGCACCAGGCTCAGGTGCTTTTGCAGATAGCTGTTGCCGGAGGCTTCGAGCAGGACGGCGTGGAAGCGCGAAACCAGTTGATGGAAGCGCGGTCCGCCAACCCTCCGCTGCTCGTCGACCAGCCGGTCCAGTTCCGCCAGCGTACTGCCAGTCAATCGTGGGCCGGCCAGCCGGCAGGCGGCCGTTTCCAACGCCTCGCGGAAAGCGTAGGCGTCCTGAAGCTGGGCCGGGTTTGCCGCGGCCACGGAGGCACCGCCGGCCGGATCGAGGACGACAAGTCCGTCCTGTTCGAGCACCCGCAGCGCTTCGCGCAGCGGGGTCCGGCTGAGCCCAAGCTCGGCGGAGAGGCCGGCCTGGGTAAGCCGGTCCCCAGGTGCATAGCGGCCAGCGAAAACCCGCTCTCGGATCAACGCCGCCGTTTCCTCCACCAGGGAGACGCTGCTACGCCAAGCGGAAGTCATCGATACCGTCTCCGTGGGTTGGCTGGACAATCCGGCGGAGGGCCCGGGATCCAGAAACGGGTTGTTGGCTCCGACTGTTCCCGTCCAGCCGAAACTTGTCAACGGTTGTAAGAAAAATGACGCCAAGCCACACGAAAATCGGGAAACTGATTGACCGCGTGGTCCTGCTGTGACTAGCCTTGAGCATCTACTGGTCAGACCAGCAGAACTCAGACCGAGACCTCAACGGCGAAGGCAGGAATGGTGTCCCCCTACTTGAACGCATACCCGGACGGACTGCCTGTAGGTGATGGCTGGGCGCCCTGTGAAGACAGCGCCGATGTGGTCTTCCCCTTCGACGGCTCGGTGGTGGCAGCGGCACCGGTGGGCACCCTGGACCATGCGCGGCTGGCCCTCGATGCGGCAGAAAAGGCCTTCGCCGAAACCGCCAAGCTCAGTGCCGGCAAGAAGCGAGCGGTCCTGATGGCGGTACACGGTGCGCTGGCCGCTCACAGCACCGAGCTTGAAGAGCTCCTTGTCTTGGAAACAGGCAAGCCCTTGGTCGACTGCCGCACCGAGGTCGCCCGGACCCTGACCACGTGGGCCGCGGCCGCAGAGGAGGTCGCCCACACGCACGGCGAAACCGTGCCGCTGGATCTGCAGCCCCTCGGCGAAGGCATGGTGGGGTACTGGACGCGGCGCCCCGCCGGCGTCGTCGTTGGTATTGCCGGTTTCAACTACCCGCTGCTGCTGGCAAGCCACAAACTTGCACCGGCCATTGCCGCCGGCTGCCCAATCATCATCAAGCCTGCCCCGAACGCCCCGCTGGCCACGCTGTGGACGGTGCACCTGATCCGCGAGGTCCTCGCCGATCACGGCGTCACGTCCGCCGCTGTGCAGCTGGTCACGGGCGGCATCGAGGTGGGCGAAACGCTCGTGGCCGACCCGCGCGCCGCCGTCGTTTCCTTCACCGGCTCCGCCGCGGTCGGCCACCAGATCGCGAAGAACGCCGCTCCACGCAAGGCCGTGCTGGAGCTCGGGTCCAATACCGGCTTCATCGTTGCCGCTGACGCCGTCATCGCCGACGCGGTCGATGCGGTAATCCGCGGGGGCTTCTATGCCAATGGCCAGGCGTGCATTTCCGTCCAGCGGATTGTCCTGGAGCAGCCGATCGCGGCCGAATTCGAGCAGGCGCTGCTGGCCAGGCTGGGCGAAGTGACGGTCGGCGATCCCCGTTCGGCGGACACCCGCGTTGCCCC
Source organism: Arthrobacter sp. Soil_C_60 (assembly GCF_057656375.1). Taxonomy (NCBI): domain Bacteria; kingdom Bacillati; phylum Actinomycetota; class Actinomycetes; order Micrococcales; family Micrococcaceae; genus Arthrobacter; species Arthrobacter sp. Soil_C_60. The sequence continues at coordinate 173,196 of NZ_JBDGKM010000006.1, forward strand.
GGTCATCAATGAGGCCTCCACCCAGCGCATTATGGGCTGGATCGGCAGCGCCACCGCCCGCGGTGCGCAGGTGTTGGCCGGCGGCGAGCTCAGCGACGGGAGCATCCAGCCTACCGTCGTCACCGGCGTCCCGGCGGATGCAGAGCTGTGGTGCGAGGAGATCTTCGGGCCCGTGGTCTGCCTGCAGGCCGTCCCGGACATGGACGCGGCGATCGAGCTGGTCAACCAGTCGCGCTACGGCCTGCAGGCTGCCGTCTTCACCAAGTCTTTGGAGACCGCCTTCCGCGCCGTCAACGAGCTGGAAGTCGGCGGCGTCGTCGTCAATGAAATCCCCGGCTTCCGTTCCGACATCATGCCCTACGGCGGGGTGAAGGATTCCGGCATCGGCCGCGAGGGGCCGCGCTTCGCCATCGAAGAATTCACCGTGACCCGCATGGCCATGATCAGACCGTAAGCCCAAGCTCTCCACGAAGGACCCACGAATGGACTACACCCAGCTCTTCCAGTTTTCCGGCGACCGCGTCCTGGTAATCGGCGCCGGCAGCGGCATTGGCCGCGAGGCAGCCCTTGCCCTCGGCGCTCACGGCGCCACCGTAGTTTGTGCCGACAGGGATAGTACGACGGCGGCAGAAACTGCCGCGATGATCGGCGGCTCCGCGACCTCCACCCAGCTGGACGTCCTGGACCTCGCTGCTGTCCGTACCGCGGCGGATGAATTCAGCGACATTTCCGCCCTGGTCTTTACCGCCGCCATGAACGTGCGCAAGCGGATCGTGGACTACACCATGGAGGAGTTCGACCGCGTGGTGAACCTGAACCTGCGCGCCTCCTTCGCACTGATCCAAGCCTTTGCGCCGAAGATGGCGGCCAACGGCGGCGGGTCCATTATCGGGTTCGCCTCCATCCGCGCCTACGTCGTGGAGCCGGGACAAGGCGTCTACGCGGCAACCAAGGCCGCCCTGGTGCAGCTCGCGCGGACCGCCGCCGCCGAGTTCGGGCCTGACGGCGTGCGCGTGAACGTGATCGCACCCGGCGTGGTCGAAACGCCGCTGACCGCCCAGATCAAGAACAACCCCGAGTGGTACAACGCCTATGCTCAGAAGGGCGCACTGGGCCGTTGGTCGAAGCCGGAAGAACTCGCCGGCGCGGTGGTGTACCTGGCCTCGAAAGCCTCCAGCTACGTGACGGGTTCAGTGCTCATGGTAGACGGCGGCTGGACCGCGGTCGACGGCCGTTTCGACCCGCCGAATTCCTAGACTGAATCGGCACCGTCCAGGGAAGGAAATTTGATGGGCGAGACACCAACAGTGCAGTCGGCGCCGAAAGCCCGTGCTTTCGAAGCGATCGTCCAGCATGTTGAACAAGCGGTTCTCAGCGGCGAGCTCAAAACTGGTGACAGGCTGCCCGGCGAACGCGAACTCGTCACCCGTTTCGAGGTCAGCCGATCCTCTGTCCGCGAGGCCATGCGCGTCCTCGAAAGCAGCGGTCTCGTAGCGGCTCGCCCCGGCGATCCACGCGGCGCCGTCATCCTCGCGCCCACTGCCGCGCCGTTGCGCAAGCTTTTGACCCGGCTGACGCAGGCGTCCTCGTCCAGCCTGTCCGATCTGCTGATATACCGCATGACCCTTGAGTCCGCCGCGAACTCCCTGGCGGCAGTCCGGCGCACGGAGGCGGACCTGCTGCAGTTGGAGAAGGCGATGGCCCGGATGCGCCAGGCCCGGCAGCAGGGCCAGCAGGCCTTCAGCCAGGCGGACCTGGACTTCCATGACGTAGTGGCCCGGGCCAGCGGCAACGCTATGATCCAGATCTCCGGCGAGGCCGTGCGCCAGTCCATCGAAGAGCTCATCACGTCGTCCATCCAAGAGAGCGGGGATGACCGCGAGCTGATGCTGCGGACCATCGCCCACCATAGCGACGTCTTCGACGCCATCCGCAACCGCGACGCGCACCTCGCGGAGCATCTGGCCCGAAGCAGCCTCTTCGAGTACTACGGACATCTGCTCCAGGATGCGGACCGCGAAGCACTGGCGGCGCTGGCCTCCTTCGGCACGCCTGAGTAGCCAAGGTTGGGTCCTGGGCCTTCCGCCACTGATTGCTTTTTCTGAACGTATTCAGAATAATGGAGTCATGAGTACCGTCATGACCAGCCACACCGCCAGCTCCTCGGACCTGTCGAGGAATCCTGCACAGGTCTTCCGCGCCGCCGACGAAGGTCCGGTGACGATCACCCGCCGCGATGGTGAGCCGCTGACGCTCCTTCGGTCCAAGACAATCGAGCGGGAGCACGAGACGCTCCAGCTGGCCGCGAATCTAGTTGCGGCGTCCTTGGCTCCCGGTGAATCGAGTTTCGCCGATCGACTCTTGGGTCCGTTCCCCTGGCTAGGCTTCCTGCCGGGCAGTCAACGCGAGCAGTTCGCTTCCGAGATTGTTGAAGTGTCCCGGGCCTGTGCATCCATCTCAAATTTCGACAGGCTGTTCGTCGTTTTGTCCGCTTGGAAAGCAACCGCTGAAGCTGTTGCGTCAGGCTACACTCCTGACGCAGAGCTCGACTGGCTGGACGAGTCAGAGCCTGTTGACGATCCCCGGCCAGGGAAGTGAGCCCCAAGCGGGAGACAGTTCCCAGGCCTTTACGGCGCAACGAGTATGAGATCGTATTCGGAACATCGAACGCCCGCAAAGGGTGGATCGATGTTCTCGCTGTACAGCGCAATATGGTGGTTGCAGCGTGGGAACGCCTCACAACCGCACCACTCGCCGATGACACCACTTGCCATGGCATGAAGGGGGACCTCGAGTTCGTCACGCACAAAGGCATGATCCACCGCCGGCGGCAGTACGAGCTCGCTCAAGGGGCCAAAATCTGGTTTTACGTTGCGGAACGAGCCGTCATCCTGATCGACGTAGATACTCACCACCCGAACGCCACGAAGTAGGGCTGCAGCCGAAATCGAACTATCGGTCCTCAGCGTTTAGTCCAGGCTGCTCCAGTCCGGAACCGCGGCGGCAGGACGCACGCTTTCGTACCACGCCGCCGCGCGCAGCACGTCGTCGTCAGCGCCGACCCGGCCGGAAAGCTGCACGCCGATCGGCCGCCCGTCGGAGGTGAAACCGCAGTTCACCGTGGCCGCCGGCTGCCCGGACATGTTGTACGGGACGGTGAAGGCGATGTGTGCCATAGTTTGGTCGGGATCGTCCACCGGCATGGGTTGCTCCGCTGGGAAAGCGGCCATCGGAGCGACCGGTGAGATCACGACGTCGTACTCGGCCGTGGCCGCGATCGTCGCCTTCTGCATCTGGTCAATACTGCCGAAGTTTCGGATGGTTTCAGCGCCGTCGAACTGCGAGCCGCCCTGGCACCAGCGGGCGATGTACGGCAGGACCTTCTGCTGCTCGGCCGCGGAGAGTTCGCGGTAGTCCGCCCAGGAGCGGGTCCGCCAGAACCGGTCCAGCCGGTCCAGCATGTCCTGGTCGATGAACGGTTCCAAACTCTCCACCTGGGCGCCGGCATCCGCGAACTGCTGCGCCACTGCCTGAACCGCCGCAAGCACCTCAGGATCAACCTCAGCTCCCGCATTCGCCTCCGTCTGCAAGGCCACCTTGAGCGAGGACACATCCAGGTCGCCCACGGTCCAGTCCATGGGAGGGTAGGGCCTGGCGGTGTAGTCGCGAATATCCGGCTGGCCCAGAATGGTCATAAACAAGGCGGCGTCGGCCACGGTTCGGGCCATCGGACCGGCGGCCCGGCCGATGTAGGGAACATCCAGTGGGATGAGGCCGGCGCTCGGCTTCAACGTTGCAAGCCCCTGCCAGGTACCGGGGAGCCGGATGGATCCGCCGATGTCCGTACCCACGTGCAGCGGGCCGTATCCTGCTGCGGCCGCGGATCCGGCTCCGGAACTGGAGCCGCCCGTGGTCCAGGCCGGATTCCACGCGCTGCGCGAGATGCCATGCAGGCTGGAGACGCCGGAGGAGAGCATGCCCCAGTCGGGCATGGTGGTGGATCCGACGATCACTCCCCCGGCCTCAAGAATCCGGTCCGTAATCGGGGAATTGTACTGCGGCACCTTCGGGTTGGACAGCGCCGTTCCGGAGGGCATCGGCACTCCCGCACGCGCGATGTTTTCCTTGACCGACATCGGCACGCCGTCCAGCGGGCCGCGCTGCGATCCTTCCAGCCAGCGCCGTTCGCTGGCCTTCGCGTCCTTTCGGACAGCCTCCGGCTCGAACTGGTAGAGGGCGTTGAGTACCGGCTCCCGCTCTTCGATCCGCTCGATCACCGCATCGGCCACGTCCACCGGGGAGAGATCCTTCGCTGCATATGCTTCCCCGAGTTCCCGGGCGGTGAGGTTGTGGAGCGGTGATGAGGATAGCGGGGACATGGGTGCCTTCCGGGAGGAGGATTCAGCGGGACAGCGCGGCTTCGCGCGTGGCAAGTTCTGATCGAAGGGACATGGAGGAGTTAACGAGCGTTCGGGTGTACTCGTGCCGGGGTGCCTCGTAGATCTGCGCGGTGCTGCCGCTCTCCACGATCTGGCCCTTGTTCATGACCACAACGTTGTCGCAGATATAGCGGACCACGCCCAGATCGTGCGACACGAACACGAGGGTCAGCTGGTATTCGTCCACGAGGTCGGAGAGCAGATTGAGCACCTGCGCCCGCACGGAGACGTCCAGTGCACTTACCGGCTCATCGGCCACCAGCACGCGCGGCTGGCAGATCAGCGCACGGGCAATGGAAATCCGCTGGCGCTGGCCGCCGGAGAACTGGTGCGGGAACCTTTCGGCGGCGTCCATTGGAAGGCCGACGGCGGAGAGCATCTCCCCCACCAGCCTGCGCTGCCTTGCGCTGTCCACTTTCTGGCCCGGCGCCAGCAGCGGCTCGGCGATGATGTCCTGCACCCGCATGCGCGGATCCAGCGAGCCCATCGGGTCTTGGAAGACAATCTGGAGCTGCTGGCGCAGCTGGGCCAGCTCGCTTTCTTTCGCTCCCGCCACTTCATTGCCGGCCACCCGGACGCTGCCGGACGTCGGCTGGTCCAGCCCGGCGAGGATCCGCAGCAGCGTGGACTTTCCGGAGCCGGACTCCCCCACCACGCCGAACCGCTGCCCGGCGGCAACATCGAAGGAGACACCGCGCAGCGCCTGCACTTCGGTGGGCTTGCCGAACAGACTGGTCCGTTGGCGTTGGTATGTGCGGACCAGGTCCTTGACGCTGATCACCGGACTGACGACAGCGGCTGCCGGCTCCGCGATGGATGGTTCCGTTCGCGCCGGCGTGCCGGCCACAACTGGGTCGGCCGCCGTGGACCGGTCCTCTGAGGCCGAGGCGCCGAGCGCCGAAGTCGGAACCGAGTGTGCAGCAGGTGCCGTTCTCAGGGGTGAAAAGGGCACCTGCTGCACACTCGATATGGCTGCATCAGGGCCGGCCAAGGTTCCGGCTTCGGCCTTCGCCTCGGGAAGGCCCAGTCCCGCAACCCCGTCCGTGCCCGGCACGTGCAATGCAGCCTTCGGCACCTCGGCGACAACCTGCTCCGGCACCGGAGGCACATACGCTGCCGCGGAGGCCACTGTGAAGAGACGACCGTCCGCGTCGGTCGCGTCCAGGTCAGAGGCGGCCAGCAGGCCCCGGGTGTAGGGGTGCTGCGGCCGGGAGAACACGTCCTCGGTGCTGCCTTCCTCCACCACTTGGCCGTTGTTCATGACCAGCACGCGGTCGCAGACGTTGGCCACCACGGACAGATCGTGAGTGATGAAGAGCAGGCCGGTTCCGCGCTGCTGCACGGACTCGAGGATCAGGTCCAGCACCTGCCGCTGCACCGTTACGTCCAGCGCCGTCGTCGGTTCGTCGCACAGCAGCAGGGCCGGGTCATTCGCCAGCGCCATGGCCAGCATCACGCGCTGGCGCTGCCCGCCGGAGAGCTGGTGCGGATACGCCTTGGCGGCCTCGCCCGGATCCGGCAGCTTCACCCCGGCTAGCAGCTCCACCGCCTGGGCACTTGCCGCCGCCCGACTCGACACCGACTTGTGCTTGAGCATGATCTCGGCAACCTGCGGACCGACCTTCATCAGCGGATTCAGCGCGGTGAGCGGTTCCTGGAAGACCATGGTCATGTCATTCCCGCGGATCCGGCGCAGCTGTTTATCCGAAGCGGTGACGAGGTCGCCGTCGTGCCCTGCCAAACGGATGGAGCCGCTCGCCCGGACCCCTTCGGGCAGCAGGCCCATCAGCGCCGTCGTCGTCATGGATTTCCCGGAGCCGGATTCGCCGATCAGCCCCACCCGCTCGCCGCGGTCCATGACCAGGTTGAAGTCCGAGACCAGGGGGCGGTCCTTGGTGGCCACCGAAAGTCCCGCCACCTCAAGCAGCCGGCCGTTGTTCGCAGTCCTGTCCATGCTCAGCGCTCTCCGTTCAGTTTCGGGTCGAACTTATCGCGCAGTCCGTCGCCCAGCAGGTTGAAGCCCAGCACCGCCACGGCAATGGCCGCGCCGGGCCAGACGGCAAGCATCGGGTAGGTGCCCAGGAACTGCTGGGACTCCTGCAGCATCCGGCCCCAGGACGGCACCGGCGGCGGCGTCCCTAAGCCCAGGAAGGACAGGGCGGCCTCGGCCAGCACCGCGATCGCGAAGGAAACCGAGCACTGCACCACCACCATGCCGGCGATGTTCGGCAGCACATGCCGCCGGGCAATCCGGAACGCGCTCTGGCTCGAGGCTTTCGCCGCCAGCACGTATTCGGTGCTCATCACCTGCAGGGTGCCGCTGCGGGCCACCCGCGCGAACCCGGGGATGGAGCCGATCCCGATGGCCAGCATCGCCGTCAGCGTGCTCGCTCCGAAGACGGCGCCGAACATGATGGCCACCAGCAGCGCCGGAAAGGCCAGCAGAATATCGGCCCCGCGCATGGTCACTTCCTCGGTGGCGCCCCCGCGCATGCCGGCGAGGATGCCCAGCGGCGTGCCGATCACCAGCGCAATGCCGACGGCGATCAGCCCCACCAGCAGGGTGATCCGTGCCCCGTACAGGATCCCGGAGAACACGTCGCGCCCGTAGCGGTCCGTGCCCATCAGGTGCTCGGCGCTGGAACCCTGCAGCCGGTCGGCCGGGAACGCCTGCACCGGATCGTAAGGAGTCCAGACCAGGGAGACCAGCGCGGCCAGCACCACCAGGGCAACCAGGGACGCCCCGATCAGGAGGGTGGGTGCCGGCTTGCGCCGGGAACTGCGGACGACGACGGCGGGCTCGGCTGTCATTACGCCTTCTTCCGGATGCGGGGGTCAAGGACGGTGTAGAGCACGTCCACCACCAGATTGATGATCAGGGTGATGGCCACCAGCACCATCACCACGGACTGCACGGTCAGCAGGTCGCGGTTGCCCACCGCGTCCAGCAGCATCGAGCCCAGGCCCGGGATGACGAAGACCCGCTCGATCACCACGGCGCCGATGATCAGCGCCGCCAACTGCACGCTGGTCACGGTCAGGACCGGAATGGAGGCGTTGCGTAGGCCGTGCTTGACCAAGGCCTCCAGCTTGCCAAGGCCCTTCGCCCGCGCGGTGCGCAGATAATCTTCGCTCATCACTTCCATGACGGCCGAGCGGACATACCGGGTCAGGATGGCGCCTTGCACGGAGGCGAGTGCCAGCACCGGCAGGAACACCCGGGACAGGAAGTCGCCGAAGTCCTCCCCCGGCGGTGTCCAGCCGTTGGCCGGGAACCAACCCAGCCCGACGGCGAAGACCACCACCAGCAGGATGCCGGCGAGGAAGTTCGGCACCGCGACGCCGAGCTGGCTGATCCCGCTGATCACAATGCCGCTGGGATTGCGGTGCTTGACCGCGGCGTAGGTCCCGAACGGAATCGCGATCAGCAGCGCGACAATCATGGCCAGCACCACGAGGATCAGGCTCACCTGCACCCGGTCCAGCACCAGCGGGCTGATGTCCTGCCGGGTCACGTAGGAGATGCCGAAGTCCCCGAAGGGCAGCCCCAAGGCCCAGTCGAAGTACTGCACAATGAGGGGCCGGTCCGTACCGAATTCCGCCCGCGTCTGGGCGAGCAGCTCCGGCGTGGCATTCACGCCCAGCGCGATCTGTGCCGGATCGCCCGGGATGGTGCGCATGAACAGGAACACGAGAACCGTAGCGGCCACGTAGGTGACCACAAACCGGGCCAGGTTGATCAGCAATCGGATTGCCACGCCGGCCCCTCCTTACTCGAGGTTGTAGAGCTTACTTCCAGCCGATGTTGGTCAGGTCCAGCGCCTCGGTGACGGAATTCGCCGGGATGCCGGTCACGTTCGCGTCCGCCACCACAATGTTGGGGAAGATGAACAGAACGTTTGCGGCGGCGTCGTCAACAATGGTGCGGACCACGTCCTGCATTCCGGAGATGTAGCCGGCTTCGTCGGCGGCGTCGGCCTCTGCCGCCTTGTCCTTGATCTTGGCGTTGTCGTAGCCCAGGTAGTAGTCCGGGTTGTTGAACATCGCCAACACGTCGCGGCTCTCCACGGCCAGCACCACGGACATCTGGTAGTCCTGCTTGGTGAAGACCTCGTCCAGCCATACCGCCGGGAATTCGGAAGATTCGATCTTCGCGCTGATGCCCACATCGGCCAGTTGCGACACCACAATCTCGGAGACGGCCGTGGCATAGGGCCGGGTGGGAACGGTGAAGGTGATGTTCAGGTTCTCCGCCCCGGCTTCCTTCAGCAGCTCCTTGGCCTTGGCCGGATCGTACGGGTAGACGTCGTTGAGGTCCTCGTAGTACGGGTCCGTCGGCGGGACCGGCCCGCCGACCACCGTGCCGTAGCCGTTCCACGCCGTGTCCACTACGGCCTGGCGGTCGATCGCGTGCATCACGGCCTGGCGGACACGCACGTCGTCAAACGGTGCCTCGTTGTTGTTCATGGACAGGACAATCTCGCCGTTGGAAGTGCCCTCCAGGACCTGGAACTTGTCATCGCTTTCGAAGCCGGACAGCAGCTCCGGCGCCTGCATGTTGTAGACCACGTCCACGTCGCCGGACTGCAGCGCGTTAGTGGTGGCGACGGCGTCGGCGAAGTAGCGCAGCGTTGCTGTCTCCACGCCCGGCTTCTCGCCCCAGTAGTCGTCGCGGGCCGCCAGCTCGATGGACTGGCCGCGGTTCCACGCCTCGATGGCATACGGGCCGGTGCCGATGGCGGTGTTGGCCAGGTCGTCCACGCCGCTGGGGTCGAACATCGCGCCCACCAGCGTGCCCATGTCGAACAGCCAGGCATTGCTCGGCTGCTTGAGGGTGATCGCAACTTCGGTGTCGCTGAGCACCTCAACCGAGTCCACCACGTCCATCTTGGCCTTCAGGCTGGAGACCCAGGCGTCGGACTGGACGCGCTCAATGCTGAACTTCACGTCTTCCGCGGTGAAGGCCTCCCCGTTGGAGAAGGTTGCCCCTTCGCGCAGCTTGAACGTGTAGGTCTTGCGGTCCTCGCTCAGTTCCCAGGACTCCGCCAGCAGCGGCTGGACTTCGCCCTCCTGGTCAATCTCCACGAGACCCTCGTACACGTTGGACATCAGCGCTTGGGGAATCGCCGCTCCCGCCGTCGTGGTGAAGTCCAGGTTCACCGGCTCTCCGGTCAGTGCCACGGTGACGTCCGTGTTCTCGGCAGCGCCGTCGGCGGTGGTGCCGCCCGATCCGGCCGAGCAGGCGGTCAGGGACAGCGATCCGGCCAGCAGCACAACTGCCGCGCGGCCGTAATTCTTACTCAGGCGCATAGCGTTCTCCATCAATTAGGAACGACACTTCAGTGATGTGATCCATCCAACACCATGCCATGTCTATATTTCTACCTAGTTACATGGTCTTACCAGTTGCGTAAAGCTCGTTTCGAGGGCAATCTTTACTGACAGAGGCCGCAAAATTACGACGACGGAAGGCACCTCATGAGCAAGCTGACCTTCACGCCGGCCGTGCCCACGCTGACCTACGAGCGCGTGGTGCAGCAGATCGAAGAGGCCATCCTCTCCCGGGAGATCGAGCCGGGCCAGCACCTTCCCAGCGAACGCGAACTCATGGTGCAGTTCTCGGTCAGCCGCCCCACCATCCGGGAAGCCCTGCGCGTGCTGCAGAGCCAAGGACTGATCGCGTCCCGTCCCGGCGGGCGCAGCGGGCCGGAAGTCCTGGCCGTCTCACCCGACAGCCTCGGACGCTCCTTCACCACCATGGCCCGCATCGCCTCGCTGTCCCTGTCGGAACTGGTGCAGTTCCGCATCGTGCTGGAGAGCTCCGCCTGCCAGCTCGCCGCAGTCCTGCACACCGAGGAACAAGTCGAGAAAATGCGCGACGCCGTCGAGCGCATGGAAGCGGAAGTCGCCAACGGCTCGGACAGCTTCAACCGCGCCGACCTGGATTTTCACACTGCAGTCTGGGAGGCCAGCCACAACAGCCTGCTGCGGATCTGCGGCGAAGCAGTCGCCGGTTCCATCCTCAACCTCATGAACGACCGGATGGAACGCTCCGGAAATTCCACTGCAGCCATGGAAGGAGCCGTCGAGCGGGACCGCGCCATCTTCCAAGCCATCGCCGCCGGCGATGCCCTCGCCGCCGGCGACACCGCCCGCAATGCGATCGCCGCCTACTTTGCCGATTACCTAGACGAAGAAGGCGCACGCGGCCTTAGCGCCCTGACCGGCGCGGCCGACACGGCCTAATGTGCTCGATGGAGCGGCCTGCTTCCGGCAGCCGGGCGTAGCCGGCCAAGTGTCCCGCCGCCGCGGCCGATTCCGTGATGCCAGACGGCTGGTGCTGAGGTACGCCGGAGGTCAGTCCGCCAGCCCGAGAAAAGCCATCAGAGCGCGCTCGACTTCAACGAGTTGAGCGGCCTGAAGGCGGCCGATCCGTTCCTGGACGTTGGAGCGGCGGACTGTGGTGAGCTTGTCGATCATGACGTAGCTGGGCTGCCGGATGCCGGTGGTTGCTGAGGGGTGCAGAGGGATTCTGAGCAGTGGAGCATCTACTGCCGTGGTCGTCATCGGCAGGACGGTGACGGACTCGGTTGCGTCGAAGCGATCATCCTGGATGATGAGGGCAGGACGGGGCCTGGTCGCGTACACGCCGCCTGCCACGGTCCAGATATCGCCGCGGTTCACTCGTCCCACGCGATCGACACGGCTTCGATGAAGTCCTGGTCGTCACTGTCCCTGCCTGCGCCTGCCACGACAGCCGACTGCCGATGCGCCTCAGCGGCGAACTGCTCGCTTCGCACATCAGGCACCCACACCTGGATGGGGCGGTATCCCTGCTCCCGCATACGACGCCGATAGTCGCTGACCCTGTCGCGTACTCCCATACGATCTATGTTACATGTAACGCTGAGGACACATCTTCGTTCTTCGCGGTCAATCGCGCACTGACCACATAAGAACTGCACCTCGGAAAGCAGACTCAACTTTCTTGTCCAACTTTCGAGGTGCAGTCAACGTCGGCTCTCCCGTCGTCGCGGCATGATTACAACTTGACGGCGCCAATCTGCTGCATCAGTTTCAGCATGTCCGTGGCTCCCCAATGCTCCACCGCTTTGCCGTCCTGAACACGGATGATGTCGATGCCGCCGAACTCCACAGTGTTGCCGGTGGGGGCAATTCCCATCAGCTCGCCCTGGTGGGTGCCGGTGAGGACGACGCGGGCCGCCTCCAGGTCCCCATCAGCCATCGTGGGATCGATAGTCTTCGCCTTGATATCCGGGAACGCCTTCCTGAACGTCTCGATGTAGAACCTGATACCGTCCAGACCCGACGGCTGCCCCGGCATGGGCTCCTCGTGCTCCGTGAAGCTCTCACTGCCCAGCTCGTCGATCAGGTCCAGGTTCCCTCCCTCCATGATTTCCCGGTAGAACCGCTCGATAATTCCCGATCCGCCTGCCATGATCCGCTCCTTCGCTGGCTGCCAATCCCCCCCGATTCGATGATCCCACCGGCGGATTCGCGACACGCCGCGCAGGGGCGCGCTTTTAGCAAGCACTGGACCGTAATGGCCTTGTCAGTCCCCCGAGGCGTCCGGCGAAACGAAGTCCCCTACCACCACGTGCCCCAGCACCTCGGTGAGCAGATCCACGCCGGCGAGCATGTCGTCGTCGTTAGTCAGTTCCTTCTCGTTGTGCGAGATGCCTTCGACGCTGGGCACGAACAGCATGATCGTCGGGACGATGTCCTTCATGTTTGTCGAGTCATGGCCGGCCAGCGTGCGGACGGTTCCGTAGGGCAGTTCCAGCGCTTCGGCGCTCTTGGCGGCGAGGCGCATGCCGGCCTCGTCGTAGGCTTTGGCGGCCCAGACATGTTCGGCGCCGCGCTCGATCCGCACGCTCGCCTTCCGCTCGATCTCGGCGACCCGGCGGTGCAGTTCGGCGTCGGCGGCGGCCAGCACGTCCGGGTCGGTACTGCGCACGTCGACGAGCAGCTCCACCCGGCTGGCCACCACCACGGGCGAGTTCGGGTAGACCGTGAACTCGCCGCAGGAGGTGATGACGGAATGCTCGTCGGTGCTGAACTCGTCGGCGATCTCCCGCGCGGCAACCACCAGCGAGGAGGCCCCGAGCAGCGCATCGTGCCGGTCGGCGATCACGGTGGCACCGGTGTGCGCCTGCTCCCCGTGCACGATGAACTCGTATTTGTTCGCGCCCCAGGTGGACTCGACCAGGCCGATGGTCAGTCCCGCGTCCTCGAGCGACCGGCCCTGCTCAATGTGGATCTCCACATACGCGGCCACATCCAGCGAGAAGTCGCCGATGGTTCCGATGGCCTCCAGCGCCTCGCGGACGGTAGTGCCGTGCGGGTCGGTGGTGGCCAGGACCCGCTCGGCGGGCAGTTTGCCGGTGAAAACGGAGCTGCCCATCATGGAGGGCTTGAACCGGCAGCCTTCCTCGTTGAACCAGTTGATGACGGCGATGTTGAACGCCGGCTCGGTGCCTTCTGCCGCCAGCCGCTGCTGGAGCCGGATGGCCGCGTGGGCTCCGGCCAGCACGCCGTAGGCGCCGTCGAACCGCCCGCCCAGCGGCTGCGAGTCCAGGTGCGAGCCCACCGCGATGTACGGGGCGCCGGGCACCAGCTCGAGCAGCGCGAACTGGTTCCCCACCACGTCGTAGCGGACGTCGAAGCCATGCCCTTCCACCAGGCCGCGGAACCAGGTCCGCGTCTGGCCGTCGACGAACGTCCCCGCCTGGCGATCCACTCCCCCGCCAGGCGTGGCCCCGAACGTGCTCATCGAGCGGAAGTCGTGCAGGAAGGCGCTGGCCTCGTCGCCGGAGACGGACGGGTCGGGCTGGGCGGAGGTGGTGGTCATGAGTGGAATCCTAACGGCTCGGTCTGACGTATAGATGTTCAGCGAACGACGGCGGCGCCCGGCTCGGGCGCGAAGAGAGACTCGGGCGCGGGGCCGGCAGTTAGGCCGGCATCGGGGCCAGCTGTGGAAACCGCTACCGGACCGGCGCCCAGCCGGTCGTAGCTGAATTCACCGCCGACAATCGTGGCCAGCACCTCGAGGTCCGAGATGTCCGGCGCGTCCAGCGGCGACCCGCTGAGCACGGCGAAGTCGGCCAGCTTGCCCCGGCGCAGCGTGCCCTTCTGGTTGGCGGTACCGGTGGCCCGGGCCGCCCAGTCTGTGTAGGTGCGCAGCGCTTCCTCGGCGGTAAGGCCTTCGGCCGCTCCCCCAAGGATCTTGCCCTTTTCGGTGCGCCGGTCCACCCAGGACTGCATCGCGCGGAGCACGTTGTTGTCGGCCACGGGCAGGTCGGAGCTGCCGGCCACGAGGATGCCGGCGTCCACCAGCGAGCGTCCCCGGTACAGCCAGCCTTCGCGCTCGGGCCCCACCAGCGCCGCGAACTGGTCGCCCAGCGGACCGATGAAGGCGGCCTGCGGGGCGACGGCGATCCCGGCGGCGGCGACAGGAGCCAACTGGTCCGGCCGGGCGATGCCGAAGTGCTCGATCCGGTTGGGCAAATGGTTCCGGCCGTAGCGCTCCTGGCAGCCGACAATGATCTCGGTGGCCAGGTCGATGGCCGCATCACCGATCGCGTGCAGCGCGATCGGCCAGCCGGCACGGTAGGCTGCGTCGACGCGTTCGCGGTAGGCCTCGGGCGAATCGAGCAGGTAGCCGGTGTTGTGCTGGTGGCCGCAGTAGTCCTCGGTCACCGCCGCGGTGGCGCCCAGCAGCGAGCCGTCCATGAAGACCTTCACCGGTCCCAGCGACACCCACTCGTCGCCGAAGCCCGCCACGGCGCCGAGGTCCAGCCCGCGGCCCGAGCCCGTGCCGTGCATATCAGCGGCGTTCGCCTCGATCGGCCGGAGCGAATCCAGCGCCGGCATCAACTGCGCACGGGCGTGCAGCTTGCCGGCCCGCTTGGCAGTCAGATACGCCTGCACCTCCACCGGACTGTGCCCGATCCAGCCGCCGCCGATGCCGGCCTCGGTGAAACTGGTGATGCCTTCGGCGGCGTACCGCCTGGTCGCGGCGTCCAGTGCTTCGACGATGCGCTCCACCGGATACGGCAGCAGCAGGTTCTGGATCAGCTGCTGCGCGGACTCCTCCACGACGCCCGTCGGATAGCCGTCCGGTCCGCGCAGCACCAATCCGCCGGTGGGATCGGCGAAGCCGGGCTCGAAAACGCCGGCCAGCCGCAGGGTGGCGGAGTTGGTGATGGACAAGTGCCCGGATACGTGCCGCAGGTACAGCGGCCGGTCACCCGTTATCTCGTCCAGCCGGCGGATGTCCGGGAAGGCCCCGCCGTGGTGCTTGTGGTTGAAGCCGGTGCCGTTGACCCAGGAGTCGGAGGCGCCGCCGGGCAGCGCGTCCAGCCGCCGGACCTCGGCTTCAAGCAGCGCATACAGCTCCACGAGCCCACGGGCCTGCTCAAGTTCGACGGCGCCCAGGCCCAGCCCCCACCACGTGGTGTGGCAGTGCGCGTCGATGAAACCGGGGACCACGGTGGCGCCGCCCAGCGAGACTTCCCGCTCGGCCGTGCAGCCCTCGAGTTCCTCGTCGAAACCGGCGATCCGCCCGCCCAGCACGCCCACAGATGTTGCCCGGGGACGGTCGGCCTCGAGGGTGATGATGTCGGCGTCGCGCAGGATCAGGTCGAGTTTCATCGCGCGCCTTCTTCCAAGGCAACCTCGGCCAGCTCTTCCGGCGCGTTCGCGGTGCCCGGCGGCATCGTCTCGGGATCGGTCACCAGGTGCAGCAGCGCCAGCTTTCCGCTCGCCAGCGCACGCTCCAGCGCGGGCCCGAACTCTTCAGTCTTCTCTATCCGTTCGCCGTGCCCGCCGAAGCTGCGGATCCAGTCGGAGAAGTCCGGGTTGACCATCGAGGTACCGGACGGCCGGTCCGGGTAATGGTTGCGCTGGTGCAGCACGATCGTGCCGTAGATCCCGTTGTCCACCACGATCACCAGCGGAGCGGCACCGTGCGCCGCGGCCACAGCCAGTTCCTGCGCGTTCATCAGGAAGTCGCCGTCGCCGCAGACCGCCACCACCTGCCGCTCGGGCTCGATCAGTGACGCCGCAACAGCGGCGGGAACGGCCAGTCCCATGGCCCCGTTGCGCGGCCCGATCAGCGAGCCGAACCCGTGGTGGGTCAGGTAGCGGTGGCCCCAGAGCGTCGCGTTGCCGGCGCCGTACGTGACCACCTTGTCCGTGGGCAGCCGGTCTTCCAGCACGCCGAAGGCCACGCCCAGGTCAACGCCGGGGCTGTTATCCGGCCGCGGGGTGGCGTACCGGCGCTGGTCCTCGGCGAGCGCTTCCATCCAGCCGCTCCCCCGGCTTCCGCGCGCCTCCGCGGGAGCCGGCAAAGCCGCAACGAACGACGACGGCGACACGGCCAGGTGCAGGTCGATCCGGCCGGAATGCGTCGCCGCATCCGGGTCCGGCAGCACCAGCACCGTCGGCGCCTTGAAGCCCTTGGTGTAGCCGTCGCTGAGCACATCGGTCCGCCCGCAGCCTACAAACACCAGCAGGTCGGCCTCGTCCAGCCTGGCCGCCAGCGTGTCCGCGCGGCCGTAACCCAGCCAGCCGGCCCACGCCGGAGAACTGTGCGGCACGACGTCGTACGCCCGCCAGTCCGCGGCCACCGGCACCTGCGCCTCGGCCGCCCACGAAGCGAGCTTCCCGCCGTCGTCGCCCCAACCGTCCCCGCCCACCACAATCAGCGGACGGGCGGCAGCGGCCAACCGGTTGGCCAATTCCTCCATCGTGGCAGGCGGCGGCACCGCGGCAGCCAGCGCGCGCGGCGGAACCACGTCGGCGTCGGTCAGCCGGACCAGCACGTCCTCCGGCAGGCCGATCACCACCGGCCCGGGCCGGCCGGACACCGCCAGCTGCATCGCCTCCGAGACGGTCTCCGCGGCGCGGTGTTCGTCATCGAGCACCACCACGCGCTTGGCCGTCGTCGAGAACCAGCCCTCCAGGCTGAACTCCTGGAATGAATCCCGGCCCCGGTCCGCCACCGGAATCAGGCCGACAAAGAGCACCAGCGGCGTCGCATCCTGCCAGGCGGTGTGCACGGCGATCATCGCGTTCGCCGCGCCCGGCCCGCGGGTGACCATCGCGATGCCCGGGATACCGGTCTTGCGCCCTTCGGCCAGCGCCATGAACCCGGCGCCGCCCTCCTGGCGGCAGACCACCGTGGACACGGGCGAATCGTGCAGCCCGTCCAGCACGTCGAGGAAGCTCTCCCCCGGGACGGAATACACGCGGCGGACGCCGTGCGCCTCAAGCTGGCGGACTATCAGGTGGCCGGCTGACTGGGACATAGTGTGGAGCTCTTTCATCAGGAAGGTCGACGCCGGAAGCAGGTCAGGAGCGTCGGCGGGAGGTCGTCGTCGTACGTTGAATTTAGTGCTTGAAGCCGGGCAGGTCTACGCTCATGCGCGGGGCCACGGCACCGGCGACGGCGGTGAACAGGCTCAGGAACACCAGCATCGCGGCGGCCGGCCACCAGTGGTTCGCCGCGGCGGCCACCATGCCCGTAGCCAGCAGCGGCACGAAACCGGAGAGCATGCCGGCGGTGTTCTGCGCGAAGCCCACGCCGGTGTAGCGGGTACGGGCCGGGAACAAGCCGGTCAGCACCGTGCCGGAGGCCGCGTACGGGAAGGACAGCGTCGCCACCGCGAGGACCATACCGATGACCACCAGCACGGGATTGCCGCTGGCCACCAGCATGAAGGACGGAACGGCGGCAATGGCGGAGGCGATGCCGCCCACCAGGATCACGCGGCTGCAGCCGAACCGCTCGCCCAGGCGTCCGCCCAGGATCAGGATGGGGATTTCCACGATGGCGGCGATCATGCCGCCCAGCAGCATCAGCCGGGGAGAGTAGCCCAGGATGGCCACGCCGTAGTAGACCACAAACGCGGTGACCAGGTAGAAGCCGCCCACGCCCAGCAGGGCCGCGGCCATGCCGATGATGATGTGCTTCCAGGACTCCCGCAGCGTGGTGCGGATCGGGGCCTTCTCCACCTGGTCGTGCTCCATCAGTTCGGTGAAGACCGGGGACTCTTCGAGCCGGCTGCGGATGTAGAGCGCAATCAGGAGCATCGGGATGGCGGCCAGGAACGGGATGCGCCAGCCGAACGAGTTGAAGCTCTCCTGCGAGAAGAACAGCGTCATCAGGAAGAAGCCGCCGGAGGAGAGGATGGTGCCGATCGGCGAACCGATCTGCGGCATAGCCGCGTAGCGGGCGCGGCGCTCCAGCGGCGCGTTCTCCACCACAATGGTCATCGCACCGGACCACTCACCGCCCACAAACAGGCCCTGGAACACACGCAGCAGCACCAGCAGCACCGGAGCAGCAATGCCGATGGCGGCGTAGGTCGGCAGCAGGCCGATCAGACCGGTGACCGCGCCGATGCCCACAATCGTGACCATCAGCGTCTTGCGGCGGCCGATCCTGTCACCCATCGCACCGAAGAACATGCCGCCCAGCGGACGGGCCACCAGACCGACGCCGAAGGTGGCGAAAGAAGCCAGCGCCGCCGCCGTGGCGTTCTCGTTGGCGAAGTACTGGACGTTGAACACCAGCGCAGCCGCCGCGCTGAACAGGAAGAAGTCGTACCACTCCATCGCGGTGCCGATGAGGGCGCCCATGGAGACCTTCATCGCCTCCTTGTCGGTGATCTTCCGGGTGGCCCCGGCCTCGAGGTTCAGGGTCTGTGACATGGTGCCTCCACGCTTGGTGTTCGGACTGCCCGTTGTGCCGAACGGTGCGCAACGGACTAGGAATGCACACCAGCATTCCAGAGTGCGCCGCATCACACCCGCACGAAAAGTCGCGGGTTTCGACGGCTAGAATGTGCAAAAGCACAAAAATCGGGGCGGAAAACACCATGGCAATACGCAGGAAACAAAAGAACGACGACGCCGCGTCGGCCGCCCGCTGGAACGGCCTGCTGGACCAGTTGTCTGTGGACGTGCTGACGGACCAGTTCATCGAGCGCGTCCTGCAGCTCGACGACTACCGGGACGGGGTCCTGCCGGCCAGCGAGGTCCGCCGCACCGGCGCCGCCTCGTTCGCCTCACTGATTGAAAGCCTGCGCCCCGGCGCGGACAGCGACCGCCTGGTGGCCGAACGGCAGAACATCTCCCTGGACGTCGGCGTCTCCCGCGCCCGGGCCGGCATCCCGGTGGAATCGCTCATGACCGCCATCCGGATCGACTTCACCGTCATCTGGGGCGAGCTCATGGCGCTGGCGGATCCGGGCGACGCCGAGCTGCTGGTGCGCCGGGCCGAGACCGTATGGCAGGTAGTGGACTCCTACGCCGCCCAGACCCAGGCCACCTACATCGCCGAGCGCCAGCGCATGGCCCAGGAAGCATCTTCCGTGCGTCAAGGCCACGTCGCCACCATGTTCGGCCCGGTCAGCCCAGCGCCCGAGATGCTCACGCGCATCGCCGACGAGCTCGGCATCAACGAAGACGCTCCCCTCGTCGTGGCAGCAGCAACAACGGACGACGCCGCCGCCCTCCGCGTAGTGATCGCCGCGGCTTCCCGCCGTGGCACAGAAGTGTTCACCCACCCGCTCCCGGACGGACTCGTCGCCTTTTGGGCAGCGGATGACCGCCCGGGTAGCGCCGTCCGTGAAGCCATCGAGCAGGTCCGGCAGATCAGGTGCGGCCTGGTTGAACAAGTCCGCGGCCTCGCCGATTTACGCGTCGCCGCCCAGGCAGCCCGCGCGCTGGCCTCCCTGGTAGAGGACAGTGACCAGCAGGCCCTCACCATGCGCAACGCCTGGGCGCGGCTCGCCCGGCACCGCCTCTCGGAAACAGGCGTCCCCGTAGTCCCCGATGTTGAATCGGCGCTTGCCCAAGCCGGACCAGTGGAACGAGCACGGTTGGAGGAAGCAGTCCGCTCCTACCTGGCCACCGGCAGCATCGCCCAATCCGCCGACCAGCTCTTCTGCCACCGCAACACCCTCATGAACCGCCTCCGCCGCTTCACCGACCTAACCGGCATCGACGTCACCATCCCCCAACAAGCCGCCCGCCTCGTCGTCGCCTGGTCCTGACGAGTTGCCTGATCTTCCGAGTTGCATAATTGCTTTCAGCGGCACTCTTTAACAAGGAAGGCAGCGCCGGAGGCAATGTGCTCGTCGACGAATCTCCCTAAAAATTGCGACAACGGAAGGTACTTCATGAGCAATCTGGCCTTCACGCCGGTCATTCCCACCGTGGCGTACGAGCATGTGGCCAGCAGATCGAAGAGGCGATCATCTCCGGTGACATCAAGCCGGGCCAGCATCTAACCTATCCGAAGCCCCTGGGGGTCCTGCAGTACCGGGTGCTGATCGTCTCCAAGCCCGGCGGCCGCAGCGGACCGCAGGTGTTGCCTGTCTCCCGACAGCCTCGGCCGGTCCTTTCCACCATGGTCCGCGTTACTTCCTTGTCACTCTCGGAGTTGGTGCAGTTCCGCATCGTTTTGGGAGCTCGGCCTGCCAGCACGCCGCCGCCGACATGCACGCCGAAGAGCAGGTGGAAAAATGCGCGACGCCGTGAGCCCATGGAAGCCGAAGTCGCCAACGGCTCGGACAGCTTCAACCGCGCGGAGATGGATTTCCGTGCTGCCGTCTGGGAAGCCAGCCATACAGCCTCCTGCGCATCTGCGGCGAAGCAGGCTCCGGCTCCATCTTCAACCTCATGAATGACCGGATGGAACGCTCCGCAAACTCCATCAGCCGTGGAAGAGGCCCACGAATGCGACCGCGCCATCTTCAAAGCCATCGCTTCTGGCCACGTCACCACCGCCGGCAACGCCATCGCCGCCTATTTCGCGGAATATCTCGACGAACAAGGAGCCCGCGGACTTCATGCCTTGACTGGCGCAGCAGAATCCATGAGCGAATGCGCCGTCAGCCCGGAAAGAACGCACTGGCGACCACACGTTTCATCCACTGTGAGCAGATCCCCGCCCGTGTGCATACGGTCGTCGGTGGCCAGTTCCGTCTATCCAGTTTCCTAGACCAGCCTTAGAGCCGCGGTGAGTTGATTTGCCGCCTCGAAGGCCAGATTGGTCCTGCGGCAGCCTGCACGTGTCCAGCCCCTTTCCTCACGCACCGAGGCACCCTCGGGCCGCCCGTTCTTCAACGCCGACCTTGACACCACGGCGGCGGATGCCGACTTCGCCGAGACCTTACGGAATGGCTGGACGGGAAGCAGCAGATCTTCGCCCGGGTCAGACAGGCTGCCCTGGGGGGCATCATTCCGGCGGCCAGCTCGTCCACCCTCGGATCCTCTAAAGTCGCCAAGGCCAGCGGCGGCCCCGCTCGGGTCTGCAATAATGCGATTCGTCAACCGCGCGCTGTTCATGGAGTCCATCCAAACAGTGCGGAACGGAGCCCGGCCGCAAGCCGGGACAAGGCTGGTACGAGTATTTTTCCAACAGTGAGGAATCATCAGCTGTCAATGCCTTCACCGATGCCGCTAGATAGCTTCCTCACAGGAGCTGCCTGTACCCGTTCATTATTGTATTCGCGTAAGCGCTGTTCATGGCAGCCACGAGCATACCCTTCGTGACGACACGGTTTATCAGTCTTAGGTTCGCTCTTTAGACTTCATCTACAAGTTATTCGGCGTAGTGGGGGAAGACGTGGGTTTTTGGGCAGCAGTAGGAACGCATGTGAGCAATCCTGCGATAACAGCGTTTGGTGGGGCTATTGTCGGCGGGGCCTTAGCTATTGCGGGGTCAGTCATTGCGACGAACATGGCGAACGAGCAAGTTGAATCCGCGCTGATCTATGAGATCAGTGAGCAACGGGAGCAGCGTGGGAAAGACGTCAGGCGTCCGGCTTATGAGGCGTTCTGGGTTGATAGTCGCACTCTGGAAGAGCAGATCACACGGAGAGCCAGTGCTCGCTGTGTAGTAGGGTCAGACTCAATTTGGCCGGAAGGTCAAAAGGACGCGAAGTGTCCCATCACGAATGAAGAGTTCGAAAATTCCGTGAACCGATGGAACGAGTCGAAGCGAAAGCTACAACTTGTCGCCTCTCAAGAAGCTACAGAACTGGCTGAGAACCTTCGACGTTCCCTCTTACCCTTCGAAACAGAAAGAGCCGGCGGGCCTGTAGGGACACCGCAGCCCGCAATTGATACCGAGCGCTCGAAAGCCGCGTTTGATGCCTTTTACGCTCAATATGTATGCGAAACCGGCCCGGACAAGAGCTGTTCCAAGGACGCCGCGAAATAACCAAATAAGAGGGTGAGCAGGACCATGGAGGCGCGACGCGCGTCCATAGCATTTTAGGCTTCGGCGGCCTCATCGGAGATGCCCACATACCCGTCGTGATCGCGGGCAGGGTCGCTCGAACCGCCTTCATGATCGGCTCCTGAGTGCTGACAGCCTCGATGGCTGAGTGAGCGCCGCGGCCGTTGGTGAATTGTTGATCTTCACGACGCCCTAGTCACCCGCTGGAACGGCCTGCTCAACCAGCTCTCTGTGGACGTGCTGACGGACCTCTTCATCGAGGCGTGCTGCAGTTGGACGACTACCGGGACGGGATCCTGCCGGCCAGCGAGATCCGCCGCACCGGTGCCGCCTCGTTCGCGTCGCTGATCGAAAGCCTGCGTCCCGGCGCGGACAGCGACCGTCTGGTGGCCGAGCGGCAGAACATCTCCCTGGACGTCGGCGTCTCGCGCGCCCGCGCCGGCATCCCGGTGGAATCGCTCATGACGGCCATCCGGATCGACTTCACCGTCATCTGGGGCGAGCTCATGGCGCTGGCCGATCCGGGCGACGCCGAGCTGCTGGTGCGTCGGGCCGAGACGGTGTGGCAGGTGGTGGACTCCTACGCCGCCCAGGCCCAGGCCACCTACATCGCCGAGCGCCAGCGCATCGCCCAGGAAGCGTCCTCCGTGCGGCAGGGCCACGTCGCCACCATGTTCGGCCCGGTCAGCCCGGCCCCGGAAATGCTCACCCGCATCGCCGACGAACTCGGCATCGATGAAGACGCTCCCCTCGTCGTGGCAGCAGCAACAACGGACGACGCCGCCGCCCCTCCGTGTGGTGATAGCCGCGGCTTCCCGCCGTCGTATCGAGGTGTTCACCCACCCGCTGCCCGACGGGCTCGTCACGTTCTGGGCCGCGGATGACCGCCCCGGCAGCGCCGTCCGCGAAGCCATCGAACCAATCAGACAGATCAGGTGTGGCCTGGTTGAACAGGTGCGCGGACTCCCAGACCTGCGGGTCGCCGCCCAGGCCGCCCGCGCCTTGGCCTCGCTCGTCGAGGACAGCGATCGAGAAGCCCTCACCATGCGCAACGCCTGGGCGCGGCTCGCCCGCCACCGCCTCTCGGAAACCGGCGTCCCCGTAGTACCCGACGTCGACGCCGCGCTGGCCGAATGCGGCCCAGTGGAACGAGCGCGGTTAGAGGAAGCCGTGCGCTCCTACCTAACCACCGGCAGCATCGCCCAATCCGCGGACCAGCTCTTCTGTCACCGCAACACCCTCATGAACCGCCTGCGCCGCTTCACCGACCTCACCGGCATCGACGTCACCATCCCCCAACAAGCCGCCCGCCTCGGCGTCGTCTGGTCCTGATCCGCTTATTTTCAGCTCCGCAAACCCGTGTAAAGCAAAGTTCATCGGAATGCATCTGATCAGGTCGTCCCCGTGGGCTTGTGTGCCGTGTCATGAACTGCGCTCAGAAGACACCGAAGCCCAGAGGGCTACACAACGGATTTGATAACCCGTCAAGCGATGCTCTAAGAAGACGACGGCTAGGACCTTAGCTGGTCCTCCGATTCGAAAGGGCGACACACGTCTCTCCGGGCTTTTTCGTACTATTGTGATTTCCAGTTACTACTCGGCAAGCATTGGGGACGTATGGCACAGGAAATCGACGTAAGTCAAACGGGCAAGAGGATTATCGAAATTTCCCGCGAAATCGGCCTTGAACGTGGAATTGATGTTGCCTTGGACCTGATCCATACACGTTGGAGGTTGGTCGCAGAACCGAGCCGATGGGCCGAAGCAGTCAGGACTTCAAACCATCGAGAACACCTCGATCAGAAAAACAATGGCGGGTACCCCGATTTTGAGTCGCGAGGACGACTAAGTGAAGTACTGGGCCGAAATGGCGATGGCGATAAAATTGCACCAGCACTAGTCAGGGAAATCGACTTACTCGGTCAGAAAGCTATCGAGTCGAATGAGCTTCGATCCGCGTTGCATCTACTCTTCGAGTGGCTACTTGCAAAGAAATTCTCGAAACTCAGCAGGGCAGGGCTGGAGCACAATACTGCAAATTGGGTAGCGCGACTGATTGCCGAACTTGCCTCGGGTTCAGAAACAGTCTTTGATCCTGCCTGCGGCATGGGGTCTGTCCTTCTTGAAGCCGGCAAATTAGGGGCACGTCAACTACTTGGCCTAGAGCTAAACCCCGAGATTGCGCGACTGGCACGGATGCGGCTAGAGCTAGCGGGTTTAGAAGCCAAGATCCGAGAAGGCGATGCGTTAGATCTCCAGCACTGGACCACTTCCGTTGACAATGTCGTGATTGACCCCCCATACGGCATGAAGCGCTCAGCTCTTTCAAATCCAACAAACTACAGAGAGTGGAAAGGCGCGAACGGGTCATTGGATCCTTTCTGGATCATGCAAACCGTGCGGATTTTGCGCCCGCTTCAGCGCGGCTTCATCCTACTTCCACTCGAAAGTACATTCGGCCCTACAGGCGATCTCTTGCGAGCGTCATTACTGGAACAGGGTTGTATAGAGGCCATTATCCGCATTCCGTCAGGCGGCGCAGGAAGAACCGCTCTCCCTACGGCTTTATGGGTGGTTCGAGCCGGGGGAAAGCCCGTGGGGCGGGACGAAGTCCTTATGATGAATCTCGGGCCCCTTAATGAAACTCCTGAAAGCGGACGGGCTGGACTGGGAGAAAGCGCGATAGCCCAGGTGGCTGACACATTCCATAGCTGGACCCGCGGTGACTCCAGTCTAACCCTAGCGGCTTCAGTGGCTCGCTCCGTGGCCTACCGAGAAATAAAGACCCAAGGCGTTCTAGACCCGGCCAGATTCTTGGAAAAGCTTGTTGATGTGGACCGACCTACCCCACCGGAACATTTGATCAGCGAGTTGAGAATATCCAATTATAAATCATTCGGAGAGGAAGTCTCCGTTCCGTTGAAACCTCTAACTCTAATCTACGGGAAGAATTCATCAGGAAAGTCTTCCATTCTTCAGGCTATCCAAGTGCTCCGCCAGTCCTTAGATTACCCATATCTAGTAACGCAGGGCAGATACACCGACGCGGGGTCATTCTCTACGTGCGTTCACCAGCATGACGTGAATCGAGAACTTTGCATAGGAATCACGTTCGGCAACAACCCGCTTTTACCACAGGTGGAAGGTGACCCTTCGGCTGCTTTTCTACGATCCATCGACTTTCAGTTTTCGAAAGACGGGAGCAATAAAGCCGATAATGTCAACGTAATCTGTCATCTTGATCATGAGTCTTACAGCTATAATGTCCGTGAAACATCGGAAAACGAAGCGCTAGAACGAGCTCAAACAACCTTTACCGAAAAGCAGCTTAGCCAGCTACTGGATCTGATCTCCAGGCCGGGCAGCACGTATAGTTCAAAGCCAAGAAGAACTAGCCATGCCAACCGGGGCGCCCTTGCTAGATTACTCAGAAAAATCAATGAAAAACAGCTAGTCATAGCTTCTGACGGATTACTTCCCGGATCTTCACTAATAACCGAATTGGATCGGGGAGGGGTCTCCGAACGAGAAGTCACAACCGTTGAGTCATATGTAAGAAGAGGCCTGAAGCTTGCCGCAGGCCTCAGCCGAGAATTGCAGGAATTACTCGGAGCTATGTCGTACCTCGGCCCTCTCCGCCAGCCGCCGAAGCGGGTTCATCTGCGATCGGGAGAAGGGGCTGACAGCGATTTAGCTTCAGCGCTGTTTGACAATAATTCAGAACAACACCAAATCTCCCGCTGGATGGAGAAGCTCGGCATCCCATACAGCATCGAGGTCCTAGCTCTCAATACGAGTAACGGATCAGAGATTCTCGGAGACGCACTGGCTATTTCGCTGAAGGACCAGAGGTCAGGTGTGACACTGAGTCCGGCCGATGTGGGGTTTGGCGTGAGCCAGGTCCTCCCGATTCTGGTAGAACTCTCTGCTCACCAAAACACAGTCGTCTGCATAGAGCAACCGGAAATCCACCTACATCCGGCCATGCAGTCGGAAATGGCTGATCTACTCATCGAAGCTACGGACCCAGCAGGACGAGCAAATCAGGTGATTGCAGAAACGCACAGCGAGCATCTCGTCTTGCGAATCCAACGTCGAATACGCGAAGGTCTCCTCGATCCGCACCTGGTCTCAATACTTTACGTTGATCAGGACGAAGATGGTCAAGCACAAGTTATACCGCTCAGGGTTGACAATGAAGGTGATTTCATAGACATGTGGCCGAATGGGTTCTTCGACGAACGCCTTGATGAAGTATTTGCGGGTCTATAATGATAACGACGATGGCACTTTCGCCGAGTGCAATAGAAGAGCTTTCCACTTTCGGGCCACCGTCCGTTGTCCGTAGCTTAAACCGAACCATGCGCGACACGATCGCCGCGCATGGTTCTGTGCGTCTGGCAAACGGTGCCGAAAAGCAACGTCTTTTGGCAATCCTCAAAGGGGCTTCGACCATACCGGTCGGTGAAACTACCGCGTGGAAAGAAACCATTCTTTCCTTGGTCAAGCAAGGCCGACTGCGGATCGAATCACCTGAAACGCCTTACGGTATCAGCGATATAAAATCGCCAGAAGAGTTAAAGAATATCGAAGATTATCATCCGCATTGGCCGCTTTATGTTCTCACTGAGAAGCAACTCGAGTTTCTTCCGAAATCACCTAGCGCCGACGACCAGTCCGCTCTTTATGCATGCACTTCAGGAGTATCTCTACGCGAGGTGGAACCTGTTTTTAACATGGTCACGGCTGCGGAGATCGGTAACCTCCCAAAAGATTCTGCTAGAAGTACTTTTTGGGACGAAGTTCTTTCACCGTTAGCAACACATACGAAAACAATAACAATTTTGGATAGATATATCCTTAAGGGCATGCAGCGGTATGTTGAAGATTTATCGTTCGGCAAACGAACGGATCATGATTTCCTTACGTGGATACTCTACAAGATTGACGAGTCGCGGGGGGCCGAAGTGGAAATCGATATCTGCGCCGGAACGAAACAACAAGGGTTACCATATACGGCAGAAAACGTCGTCGCACTCATAAAAGAAGCTTGGAAGCCGCTAACAGATGGACGAATTGTCGCAATAAATTTATATGTGGGCGAATGGGCACATCCTAAAGGATGGCTTCCCCACGATCGACACTTGCGCTTTGGGGATGTTGGTGTCGTCGCGTTTCCTGCCGGTCTCGATAGGCTGGGTCAAAAGCGGGTGACGGACCAAGACGGAATGAATTGGATATATAGATGGCGGGCGGACCAAGCACAAAGTTATTTCAAAGCCGAAGACCGAGTACGTCACGCCCATAGGAAAGTCCACTATCGGGTTAAGCCTTGATTCTCTTCAAGGATTCGCTGCCTTCCAAGTTAGGCACTTCGTGTAAACGGACTTCAGCGAATTCTGCGTCCAGATACCGTTTGCTTCGGATCTGTGAACCTGCGCGTAGCCGGCCATGAATCTGGGCGATGCCACCCGAGCGATGGAACAGCTCTCATGTTGTTGGTTTAGGGTCCAAAAAATCCCGGATCTTGCCAAGTGTTGCGTCGCTGTCGCTTCGGACTTCGCATTCCCAAACTACAAGGACCGCCCATCCCAGTGTCTGGAGCTGCTCGGCTTGCACTGCGTCGCGCTCTTGATTCCGTTCTCTCTTTTCAGCCCAAAAATGAGTGTTGGACTTCGGTAATCGACTACCAACTGGGCAGGCGTGTCCATGCCAAAAGCAACCATGAACGAAGACCGCTTTCTTACGTCCAGGAAACACGAGATCTGGTTTCCCCGGCAACCGCTTGTCATGTAAGCGATACCGGTATCCCTCTCCATGAAGCCGTTTCCGTAGCATCAGCTCGGGCTTTGTGTTCTTGGATTTAATTCGTGCCATATGGGCGCTTCGCTGTTCCGGGGTCATGAAGTCGGCCATGCTTTACCTCTATCTGCGATAGGGAGATCCAGATCGAACAACCCCGGCGGCAAGGCTCCAAGCATCTGGACGGAAGAGCTTTACCGTAGGAGGGCCTCAGATTCTACGGGACGATGGCTCGAGCCTTCGCCTCAGCCAACTCTTCATCTGTGAGCTCACCGCGGGCGTGGTTTTCAGCCAGCTCACCTAATCTCCGCTTCAAGTCAGTTGGACTTGGATGGACCCGATCGGAGTTTGTCCCTATCATCGGCGGATATGCGGGCGGCGGGAGGATTGAAAGGGCCGAAGAGTAACGAGCCGGCGCGCCGGATTGGGAACGGAAGTTCAGGAGCTCTTCGAGTCGCTGCCAATCTCCTTCAGCATGAGCTCCATTCATAGTTCCGAGGTGAACAGGCTGTCCGTCAAGGTGAAGGTCAATTCGACCGATGCTGAATCCAGAACGAGACACGCTGAAGGAACGGACAACGGCGAGGGCGATCGAGTCTACGGTGCGCACCCCGCCGAGTAATTTGAACCCCAGAGTAACGACTCTGAAATTACTGACTGCTAATACTTCAATGTGC
This sequence comes from Arthrobacter sp. Soil_C_60, assembly GCF_057656375.1. Classification (NCBI taxonomy): domain Bacteria; kingdom Bacillati; phylum Actinomycetota; class Actinomycetes; order Micrococcales; family Micrococcaceae; genus Arthrobacter; species Arthrobacter sp. Soil_C_60. The sequence continues at coordinate 201,389 of NZ_JBDGKM010000006.1, forward strand.
CGTTTCATCCTGAAGACCGAAAAGACTGCGGCTATCTCTTCACCCGTCTCCAATAATTTCACTAAGGCATCCAGAGCCTCGTTCAGGCGGTTTGCAGGGATTGCTGGTGAGACGTACACGTTGGTTCCGCTTTCCTCAGAGTTTGCACACGCAGCGCTGATGCCCGCCATTGACTGCACCGATCGTGCTCCGATCACCTATTCTAGTTAAAGGTTTGGACAGTCGGCGAGGAGGCCGCCTGCCCGACGGGTTTAGATCTGGGGGAAACAATGGGACTCGAAATGCTTTCAAAGAGCACAGACTGGATCTGGTGTCCTGCATCAGGTTGGCCAGCGCCGCCTTCGGGATTCATCCCGGATGACGCATGGTGTCCCAACTGGTCCTGGCCTCGACCCAACCCTATGCATCTTTGGTGGGTTCCCATACCTGACCTTCCACGAAACAGCGCTGTACCTGAAAACGTTTCTGAATCAAATCTAGCAAACAAGAATCGTCAACTTGATGATGGAAGGGCAGCTTATAGAGATCAGTTACGGCGCATTTTCCTAAATGTTGCTTCTCCGATCCGTCAACTTTCAAAATTAAACGTAATCGAAACAGAAGTCCTGGCTGCAAAATTCCTTCTCCATACGGATCAGGAGCGTCTCTCTCGCCATAATGAAACGTTCGGTTCAAGCCGAAAAGTGCACAGTGCAGGACACTCTTACTTCTCAGTCACCCGTGACTATTTAGCTGCCCAAATCAGCGTCCGTGACACGTTGCTGCATTCACTCCGAGCAGGGGCAACTGCCGATCTGGAGTATGCCGAGATGGTCCGCAAAGTGGAAATGCTTAGACTCGATGCTATAAGCCTGCGACGCAATTTCCTCCACGCTCAGAAGCTTAAAGTCGATGCTGCCGCACCAGATCATCACTCGTACGAAGTCTCTCAAAGCGATCAAGGTGATCATTTACTCGATTCTGAACAATCGAGGCGTGCGATACACCGTGCCGTGTGCGCCAAGTATCTGCAGAGCTCACCAATGTACATCGTCGTCCCTGATAATGTGCAAACTGCTGCGAACGACGCACCGGGAGTTGTGGACAAGGATGTCGCAGAAGAGATAGACCTGGTTGGGCTTCAGAATAACCCTCTGACGGCGCAGTCCGCCCATACGGAAACAGCTCAACCGGTCGTGCCGCCATTTCATGCTGCAACATCAGCCGCAATTTCCTCAGACGGGGGAAGCAGCCCCGATAAGCGCATCCATTCGGCTCAAGCGAGTCTGGCGGACATCTCATTCGAATATCGGTCTGAATCTGTTCACTTTGAACTGAGTTTTGAGGGCGCCGACGCCGCACATATCTTTTACCGGCGCAACAAGTACAACCCTCGTGTTGGAGACTGGGTAGGGAGCCTGACTGCGGCAGATGTTGCCCTCATCCATTCATTCAAAGACCGGGCCCTTCAGCAAGAGAATGCCACGACCAGTCCCACTCCCGGTTGGCGCATGGCCATCACAGTGGCGTCGGAGCATGAAATTCATGAGTATTACTTCGATTCCGTCGCGACTGCTCTCGGATCTTTGATTCGCGAAAGGATACCGAAAGTCGAGGACGTGTCTTTGTTCAGTGACCAGAAGTGGCATCCAACTGAAGTGCTGGGCGAGCCAGCCCGGAACGACGCGTCACCTGGCCGCCTCGTCGACCTGTCCCTCGGCTCGACGCGCGCCACAGCGTTCGTTCAGGATTCCGGACTCGTACTCTTACAGGGCTCTTCCGGCCGAAGCATGGATAGCGCAAGAATCGATTGTTCGTCATCACGACCGCCATATATCAAACTACCGGACGTCGTAGAGCGTAAGCACGACGGATCCTTCCATCTCAACCGACACCTTTATTTTCCCGGCATCGAAGCGTGTAGGCGCTTTTTGGGGAACGATCACCCCTCTGGCGGATCATGCGAAACTCCTACCGCAGAAGCCCCTAATGCCAATGATTCCCGTGACTTTCAGGGGACAGAGAAGACTGCCGATGACATTTGGGATACGGGCGACGGTAAACACACGAACGACAGCACTAATGTCGTAGATAGTAACGGACAGAGGGACGTTTCTCACAGCAGTTCTGGGGCAGACCCGTTATCGCCCCCCAATAAGGAGCATGGAGAAGGAAGAGAACATGCGCCAACCTCGGGGCGTGATCTTGGGAAGTTGCACGACGAAAGCGCCAAGCCTGCCGGCAATGAAGGCGGCTTCGTCTACTCCGACGCCGACGACGATGATGCCCCTGCCCAGCAGGTAGTTTCAGCCGGAGCTACTGCCGATCCCGTCAAGGACTACCTGAAGCAGATCGGTAAGGTCGCCCTGCTGAACGCAGAACAGGAAGTCGATCTCGCCCTGCGCATCGAGGCCGGGCTTTTCGCCGAAGAGAAGCTGGCCAAGGACGACGGCAGCATGGAAACGCGCTTTCGCCGTGACCTGGAGCAAATTGTCCACGACGGCAAGCGTGCGAAGAACCACCTGCTCGAGGCCAACCTTCGTCTGGTCGTTTCGCTGGCCAAGCGTTATACCGGCCGCGGCATGCTTTTCCTTGACCTGATCCAGGAAGGCAACCTGGGCCTGATCCGTGCTGTGGAAAAGTTCGATTACACCAAGGGCTTCAAGTTCTCGACCTACGCCACCTGGTGGATCCGTCAGGCCATTACCCGAGCCATGGCCGACCAAGCCCGTACCATACGTATTCCCGTGCACATGGTCGAGGTCATCAACAAGATTCACCAGACGCGTCGTACATTGCTGGGTGAGCTCGGGAGGGAACCCCACCCTGCCGAGATAAGCCACGCCGCCGGTATGACCGAAGATGATATCGAGCGGACCCTTGGATACGACCAAACGCCGATCTCGCTAGAGCTAGAGGTTGAGTCGGACGGCACGATGTTGCGAGATGTTGTCTTTGACTCCTATGAGTTGGAACCGTTCGACTACGTAATCCATGAATTCCTCGTAGAAGAAGTGCACTCTATTTTGGATACTTTCACCGAGCGACAAGCGGGGGTTGTCGCAATGCGCTTTGGCCTCACCGATGGCGTTCCAAAAACTCTAGACGAGATAGGCAAAGTCTATGGAGTTACTCGTGAACGCATCCGCCAAATTGAGTCAAAAGTAATGTCTATGCTTTCACACCCGGCCCGTTCCCAAGTACTCCTTGACTATGCCCTTTAGCTGGCTATAAGCGATTTATGCTCGGACTCCTCAATAACACTGTTAAGCAGACTACCTATAGCTGCTCCGAGCCAAGGAGAAACGGCATTTCCCACTTGGGAATACTGCGGCACCTCCAAGCGCCTACGGTGCGCCCCCGTAGTCTCTTTGCCGAGGAATTCAAAATGATCGGGAAACCCCTGAAAACGAGCCATTTCACGCACCGTAAATATTCGAGGCTCGGAAGGATGGACATAGTCGTCAGGAAGGGTAACCACGGTCCGCGCCGGTTCGCCCCAGCGGAGAACCTTCTGCGAGTGCTTCTTCGTGGCAAGGGATGTCGTGACGTCCACCAGCTCCTGCAGCGTTTCAGCCAATACCGTCCCATCCGGGGCAACGGCTGGTAGCGATACGTCGGCGAGCTCTGCAAGCACCAGCGACTGCGCAATGGGGCCATCGAGATATGCGATCTGGCCCAACAGCCTGGTATTGAGGCCAGAATCGGCTAAAAACTGGTACAACCTGAAACGTGTCTTTGTTGCTTCCCTGTGGTTTCTAGGAACGTGGTTCCTTGGGAATGCTCGATCGTTCCTGCGAACCGGCCACGCATGACCGTTCAGCTCGGCAACATACTGACTGGCTCCCCTGCGCAACGACGGATCAAAGGTGAGGTCGCCAACGGCATCGGATAGCTTCCGGAGTTCAGATCGAGTAACCGTCGGACGGGGAGCTAAAGAAGGGATGTCCTGATCGATTTCATCCAGAAATCCGGAGCGCCAAGTATCTTGCGTCGTCGTCAACCCCGACGCTCCTGCAATATCTTCTCGTACTCCAATGATCAACAGCCGGGGCCGGTGCTGTGGAGCACCATAGTGCATGGCGTTTGCTCGGATCCCTTGTACGACATAGCCCGGACCAGTTTGTTCCAGAGCACGCTGTAACTGTTTGAACGACGATTCGGCACCTTTATCGAAACTATGATCCATACCGACCACATTCTCAATCACCACGACCTTGGGCGATGCCGCGTCGACGAAGTCGAGATACTCCCAAGGCAGCCGATTGCGTAGATCATCCCGGTTCCTACGTCCCGCCAGCGAGAAACCTTGACAGGGAGGGCCGCCGACAACAGCATCAATTTTGCTGGCAGACACAAATGTCATGGCCGCTTGATCACTCAGGACATTAGCCAGCTCATCAACAACCACCCTGTCAGCTACTTGGTCGATCAGTGACGAATTGAGATATCGCTCCCACTTCGAATCGGAGGACATGTCGCCCAACAAATTGTGGTAGAACGTGCGGGCCGCCATGTCGGATTTTTCAACCGCAAGGACCAGCTCACCGCCTGCTGCCTCCACTCCAAGCGAGAGCCCACCGCATCCAGAGAACAGATCTACATATTTCATCGCCCTCTATTGTCCTCTATAAGATGCGGCTCGAAGGAACGACACTCTGCCGACTCACTCACGCTTGGCCCTCGTTGTCCTGGAGGAGCTTGAAGAATGGAATATCTTCAATGAACTTCCCACCGTAACCCAGAGATTTGTATAGAGACTGGTGCCGCTGAAGCGACGTAATTCGCTGCGCGAAGTAGTCGTTTTTTTCCCCCAACCCAAGCATCGATAAATCCTTTGAGGTGACCGAGGGCACCTTATGGATGAACCAGGTCAACAACGGTTGTGCGTAATCCTCTTGGCCCTGCCTGAAGTGTGACAGGTACTGCGATGCAAGCATCACGCCGCAGCCGAACTCGCGACCTTGCAAGAGCAGGTTCATGAGCACGGGGAACTTGTACTTCATAATGTTTACGGCTTCGTCGACAAGCAGGAACGAATTCAGGCGCCTCAGCTGCGGAGCTTCGCCAACGTACGGCCACTTCTGTGCATTCAACATGTAGTCGTAATAGAGGTTGAGGAAAAGAACAACCAAGGCGTTCTTGCCATCGTCGTCGGTGCCGAAGTCATTTAGCGCGACGACTACAACCTTATTCTGCATCAGATCGTCAAATGTCTGGAACTCCTCCGCATTCTCTGTGAAAACTTCTGATGTGACGAACTTCCTCAATAAGGACGTGACGGCGTCAACTCTCTCACCTCCGTCACTGTAGCGTTCGAGAACTTTACCGATGGTCGGGGCTGCTTGCTTGTTCTCGCGGTACAGGTCTGTGATCGTAACCTGGAGCCTGTCTTTCTGGACAGGTCCTACGCCTCCATAGATTTTGTCCAGCACGTCGATGAATTCGTTCGCCCTCTGTGTGGCAGCCATGGGCGTGAAGCCTTCTCGGAGCTGGAAAAAGTTCAGTCGGATATTATCGATTCGAAGAACCTCCCCGCCGACTGATGCCAGGAACTCCGGGTCCTGAAAATCTCTCTTGTAGTCGAAAATCAGCATCGACACCGGGGTCTCTTGAGCACGCTGACTTTGTAGCCTCAGTTGGAAGATCAGCGCCTTCATCAGCTGGGTCTTGCCGGTCCCAAGGTCTCCGACGATACCGACATTCATCTGGTTGAGCTCGGTGTTGCTTGGCCAGAAGTACGCTTGTTCCCCGCTGGAACTAGGCAGCAGGCTTCCGACAGGAAATTTCACTCCGTCTGCACGGGCAGGCAGAGACTCTTTGTCGTTGGAAGGTTGAGCAACGATGACGGGACGAGCTGGTTTCTCCTCATCTTCCGGCCTAATCCCGGCTCCGGGCAGAGCCTCTCCGCGACGATGAGGATCCACTTCTGGCTGGTGCCCTTCCGGCTTCCGGTTGGGGCCCTCCTTTAGCCGAACTAGGACATTCGCCTCGCTTCCACCCAACGGATCCTTGTGAATTTTTGATTCATTATCGGACGATTCACCAACCGCTTGGCCCACTTCACCTATGTCCGAAGCCACAGCATTGTTGAGCGACCACGTGACGAGTTCAGCCCATTCCTTCACGATCAAGGAATCGTCCCCTAAGATACCCTCGAAGGCGGAAGCAGAGTTAGCTGAGATCAGGCCAAAAGAGCCGTACTTCTTAGCTAATACTCCTTCATCGACCATAGCGACCACGTGGTCCCCACCATCGGATGTCTTAGCCTCATGTTTAAAGTAGGCCACGATCGGTTGTCCGATTGATATAGACGACTTACCAGCAGCCACGTGCTCAAGAGCTTGTCCTAGGCCGGCGGCATCATCAGTCTCCGAGGGACCAAGGCGAATAGCAGCTTCTACCAGCGCAGCCAATCCGTTTGCCCACAGCGCACGGTCCGAGGCGTTCCCCGTCAGCAGCTGGTCCGCCCAGGAAGCTTGCAGGGCTAGGAGGAGCTCTAGGGTGGTTTGGACCTGGTCCAAAGCCTCGGTCAATACTGACGGTTCATCACCTTGTGGGAGACTCCCTTGTGGCGATTGCGAGTCAAGGTCATAGAACTTTATCTCTACTGGAGAAAACGTCAGGTTGTCCTGTTCAATCCTCAGGATCAATACGTCTGCACGGCGCATGGCGTCCGTTTTGTTGTGGCTTCCCGCCAAAGCGCGGAGGAACGTGTCGCAGGCGTCGATCGGCAGTACATAAGTCCCGGGATCGATATGCTTGAAGTGGTCCATCATAGAAAACACCAAATAAAATCCCAGGGCACCGGCGGCGTGCGTTCCGCCCATCGACAGCATGGAAGACAATCCGACGCCTCGGGTCCCTAAACGTTCGAGCAACGACCGGACCAATTCCTCGCTGGCCGGCTTACCAGTGGCCTTGGCCAACAGCTTCTCCAGTTGACGCTTAAAGCCACGAGGTACTCGTGCGACTGACACGAAGGGTCGTCTCTCGAGAGCCGGCACTTCGTTCGAAGATTCCAAGAACGGCGGCCGCCACTCCCATAACATCTGGTTGCCCTTGCCCGACTTCTGAACGATGGCAGCCATGGCGCTTGGGTTCATCAAAGCCTCGCCTGAAACCGTCCAGTCGGCACTATCACTGGCCAATTGCGTCGCAAAAAGCTTAGTGGAGACCTCTGTTGCTGATGCGGATCCCTCGAATTCACGAACGGCTCTGGTCAATGGCTCCCAACCCTGATTGTCTCGAAGCGTTGGAGAAGACTTGGCAGTACCACCCTTATGCCCTTGGGCCACAACTGCCTCATAACGGCGAAGTGGAACTTCAGCTAGGACACCCAGACGTGGCGCCTGACCCACATTCTTCAACAGCACGTTGACTCCTCCATCCTGAAGAATCCGGATGTTGCAACGCATCGCCTCGTGTTCCTTCGGCGAGTATCGATTCCACGTTAGGGGTACTTCCCAAGATGACTGCACAAGTCGTGCAATCTCTTCTCGGGGCGGTTCTCCGGCCCGATTGATGGAATCCCAGAATCGTGCACCACCGAACAGCGGAGTGGAAGCATGTCCTGCCCATTCGCCAACTTCGGTTAGGACGGCTTCATCGACCTCCGCCAATCTGGTGCCCGACGCAGAAGCGGCCAAATCGACTGTCAAAGTTGAAATATGAGGATTCATTTGTCGGTAGCTGCGCATGGCTGCCGAAACCGCTGTTGCATTGAGCCCACTCACTGCCGTACCCGGGACTTTGAGGTTTCCGGCATTCTCTGGTGATTCAAGAGCGTCATGTTCAGAAATCGACGCTTGAACTAGCATGGACCATCCAAGAAAAATCTGGCCGACGCCGGTTTCTATGGGGACCGCCATGAGTCTTCCCATTTCGGTTTCTCTTGGACCGACTAACGGCAAATTCCAACCCTCGATTGTTCCTGCGAGCCGTGCAGCCAAATCCGAATTCCATAAAGTGTGCTCAACGCCGGCCAGCCAGGCCAGCCGAATGGGATGTAAGGGACTGAGTAGGACAGCTTGGCACTTCGCGTTATTGAAGGTGGACCAGATGCTAATTGAGAATGGATAGGTCGCCCAGAATACCCCAACTGGGTCCTCTAGACGCTTGGCTTCTAGAATCAAATCTGAGTAAGCATTGAGGTAGCGCTCCAGATATGAAGTATCGACCCATAAGTCTTTCCATGTTGCCGTCGACGGAAAGGATGATAGGCGTGACTCCCCACCTGTGTCAGCCCTATAAAACCGGTCACGAAGTTTCAGGCTCACCAATGCTGCCCGAAACTCATTGGCGGCCTCAGAATTGACTAATTCTGACGGCACCTCGAGATCCGCGACCATTCTCCAATGCTCTGTTAGTCCTTCGGACATTCCGAAGTTGGAGTGTTCTTCAATTGCTGCGGGAAACACACTCATATCACGATCGCTCGGTACCACTATGTGGCCTAACGACTGTTCGATGAGCGGACCGTCAATTTCCTGTACAAGCCAGTCTTCGTAAACTCCGCGCAAAGACTTCTTCATTTTTGCGTCGATCGGATCCAGGGAAGGCAGCATCTTTGCGATAGCGGCCACCACTGGTGATTGCGGCGCATCGGCACTTTCTGGTGAACGACATTCGAACGTCTGCTCGCCCACTTCGACCTGGGCAAATCGGATCGGAGCAGCGTCCAAAGAGAAGAGGCCTCGCCGTCCAGCCAGTGGCTCAAACTCTGAGTTCTCGAACATCGGAACGTTTCCCGACTCTGTCCACACTACAAGCCGATGCTTCTGGTTGGCCGATTCGAGCTCCACTGCTTGAGTTCCTGCCTCGGGCCTCCAACCAGGTTCAGGTATTTCTTTAGGGCCCCAATAAACGGGCTTTCCAGCTGCTCCCCCAGACCGAATAGGCGCTGTCCATAGGCCTTCTATCTCTGACATAGCAACGTACACTTCGCATGTCGCGGTTGGGTCGACACGACCTGTCAAGATATCGGAAAGATCGAGTTCAATCCGTAGGCGGTGTTTCTTCGGCTCAAGGCCCCACGGATACTTGCCCATGGATTTCGTAATCGTGCCTCGACACCACAGCGACCCGTCGTCATGAATCTCGAGGCTGCCTACCCACTCAGCTTTCGAAGTGGTGCAAAGGATGCGGAGTTCAGTGGCTGAAAGGTCTTCTCGGGTCACGGAGGCCACGGTGGGTATAAATACTAGGATCTCTTCGGTAACGATCAGATCGTCCCAATCTGCCAACGCTGCGGTAGCGAGATAGGGACCTTTCTCCCCCTCAGGATCTGAGATTGACATGCTCCCGCCGGCAGCGGTGAACGGCCTAAGCCTGTCTGTATTTTTCACAGTGGACGTGGGATTCACGAACTGGGGGTCGGTTAAGTCCCCAAGCCGCCGAGTTATCGACGAGTCATATTTGAAGTAGCGCGCAAAAGCCATCCCGTGGTTGTCGCTGCCAGCGAATTCGCGGTCGAAACTGCTCCAGTCCACGCCCTCAATCGCGTGTGGGGTTCCGTCTGGGTTGTTTGGAGCGTGTGCCAGGAATGCAGCCGTACTGACGATCGTAGCTTCGTCACTCCAGTAGGTCTTATAGGCGTCCGCAAGTTGTTTTGGCGTATACGTCGAGGTGTGACCCGACTGTGGCCGCGGCAGTCCGAACGCAGAGAAGGTATGTGTGGCAAAGAACTCGTCCATTGCGGCCGCTCGCGGACGTTCACTGTCCAGCAATTCGGAGAGCCGTCTGAGGCCAGAGTCCGTTTGATGAAACCAATAGACATTCCAGCTATCCGTGCCTTCACGAAGTTCCTTTTGCAACCCCTGAATCCGGTGCAGGCTGCTGGTGAGGAACGTAGCTGCTTCATTGGGATTCCACTGATTTTCCAGCTGAATTCCCGCAGTTTCAAGCAGGACATCAATGGCGACCAACGCCATCGACTCCAGACTGACGACACCTGCCGCGCCTTCCGGATGATTCAATCCAAGTACCTCTTTAAAGGACTGCGTGAAGGAACCTAAGTCCGGGTGGCGTCCAGCCACTACTGCCAGCCGGTCGCCTTGCCGGTACTTGAGTGCCTCGTTGGTTGAAATACCACCATGCTCACCTGAGGGGACCACCAAAATCGCGTAGGGTTCTTTGTCTGAACGACTGGCGTTCGCTCGGGTAACGATGTCCTTCGCTATATTGATATCAACGCCCGACGGCAGGTAAACGGAGTTGAGGCCGCTCAGTTCATTGAGACAAGCACCAAGTACGGTTCCTAACATCTATCTCTCCATTGTCCCTAGAAAGCACTTTGTATTTGCACGCCTTGGTCAGCGTCGGCGCTGCCCCGCGCTAGTCCAGCCCGTTCGAGCAACATCACCACATCTGCGAGCTCTGGCTGCATCCCCAGATCATTCAAATCTGTCATGAGGTCGCCGACGTTGGCCTGCCCTCCGGGACCGTCACAAGCGAGACTTGCAATGACCGCAATCCACTCAGTCCCCGGATCGACGGTTAGGTAGGCACGTGCTGACGAGGATTTCAGTAATCCGTAATAGTCAGCGAACGGTCCGGCTATATCTCGTGTTTGCAATGCGTACTTGATTGCCTCCCACAGATTGTTGGTGCCGGCCTGACGACTGCCCAGCGCTAACGTTAGGGCGGCTACTAGATCCGTATCAGACTGCATTGACCTCAAGCCGGATTCAAAGTCCAAAGCGGGATCGACCTTGTTGGAAAGCCATTCTTCGAGCACTTCCCTGACCGCGATGCTTTTCTGCGTTTTTCGAAGGAGTATCGATTTCACGTTCCTGACTGACATTGAAGCCCTCGTGGACTTCCATGGCAGTGTGGGGGGAACAGACGCAAGCATTTCTGTCCAAGTGCATGAATCACCGGATAGAATGCGCCGTGCCAAAGTCTCGTACCAGGCTGCTTCCCAGAGAAACCCCATGCCCAGCGCCAATCGCAAGATTGTCGTTGCCCAGTCGGTCCAAACTCTAGCGGGGAGCGCATCCACCCACTCTTCTGACGTGATCTTGTCCCACGAACGCACGAACCACGTAAATGGGCTGCTAGGGTAAACAATTTCCGTTCGGGGCGTATCCGCCTCGTTATCCTTAAGCCCATGTCCAAGAAGACTTTCCTTAACCGCACGATCCATGGCAGATAACAAAGGATCTTTTGAGCATCGGTAAATGGACGCATTCTTCCACTTTTGCGCGACCCCATCTTGATCAACGGCGTCTGAGTCCGTTCCAAACGAATACAGTGTTTCCAGGATGCCGGCCAAATCCGGAGGATTCTTGCCACCTCTGAGACCCCTTATGTCCTGGAGGAGCGCAAAACCCGGAGTGATCGGACTTGCAGCTTGGGCTGTGCTTCTTTCGGCCTGCACCCCTGTGACCGAATTCGTTATCGCTTCAGAAAGCAGTATCTGGTCTGTCGAATCGTGACCTAGGCCTTCCAGATGAAGGGCCGCACCAAATTTTTCATGGGCGTTCCCTTGTGGCCCGGTTTCCCAGATTTCAACGATTCGGCTTTTCTTTTCACTTCTTAACCGAAAGACCAATCCTAGTGGCTTTCCGCTATGTCCAACCGCATCCCATGTATGCGTGCTCCAAGCGAGCGAAGAAAGGAAGGCTTCTGGCACCGAAATGTATTCTGGTCTGTTGATGTCCAAAAAAATATCGCTGACGTTCGCCACTCTCATCGCCCTTCTTTCTGGCGGAAGGGCATTTCAACTGTCAAGATCGTGTCCCCATCACCATGTACGATGCGATACTGGTCTGGACCAAGATTTCCAAGGATCAATCGCGCCGACCGGAAACGTTCAAGCCTCGGAGAAGTTGTTTCGGTCAGCTCTGTCATTCCGGGATGGTCCAAAGCACATGCCCCAGCCTCTCGCGTCAATGCGAGATCAAGCGGCATGCGTGAAATCTCCTTCGTCCCTTCAAGAAGCAATAAGAACATTGACTCTGCGTTCGTTCGAGTCGTCATCTCGAAATTGCCAGTTTGCAATGCGATCTTCGGTTCACTGACAGTGCCAACAATGGGGTCTGTCCGACTGTCGAGGATCGGAATCAACGATCGGGAGTCCGTATCGCGTGGATTCCGCTTTGGCCTTAGTAGAGAACGCAGCCCTGAACCAAGCATCTTTGGCAGTTGAGGGCTCGAATACCACGCTTCCGACCAGATTTTGACATCTTTCCTGAAGGCAGGAATGCCATTTGCGATGGCATAAAGCCTACCGAGGTAAGCGCCGTACCAGTGAATGTACTTTGCCCGCTCGCTATCCTTCGTCCCATCGAAGTTCATCACTCTCATGTAGGCCTCATCGATCTCCCGGTCGAAATCTGTCAGAGCATCGTTGAACGGGTCGTATTCGCATTTGGCCAATTCGTCGACAAGTGACATGAGTGGCGATCCTTCAGCAGATGGCCCGCTAAAGGCCTCAGTCACCATGCTGGACCACCCAGTGGACGGGTCCTTGCTGACGAATCCTGGAACAGCGTCTTTCATCGGGTCAATCACGTGAGTCAAACGTGTGACTGGGTTGCGGCGAGGATCCGTACCCGCTTGCCCGATGCCGGATGCGGTCCCGTAGATAGCCTGCGAGAATCTTAAGTTAGCCAGTTTAGTGAGCGCCTCAAACTCCTGAATTGGATCATCGCTATACATCAAGTTGTCGTCGAAGTACTCGCGCAGCTCTTTGGCTGAAATCGTTTCGGGCAAGGATCCAACAATCGTGCGGACGAACGCTCCCCAAACCTCCCGGTAGGTGAACCGCTGACCGTTGACGATTTCCGCTGCACGCAGCGTCGCAAGCAGGCCGGCGCGAACTGGTCTCGAACGGAGAGATTGGATGTTGGCGACAATCGGATTAAGCGTTGCCGAATCCCACAGATCGTCCGGCAATTGAACCAAATCCAATATATCGGCCAAGAGGTGACCGGCAGAAGTTGCATGATCATCCCACGAAAGGCGGTCCACAAAATCTGAAATTTTATATGACTCTGGTGAAAATCCATCAGATACTTCATAAATCACATTAGGCTTGCGTTCAAGCAGCGAGCATACATCCACGTAGACCCCCACAATCTCAGCCACGGTCTCATCCCCGTAGCGGAGCTGCCCCGTGACCATATAGTCGGAGAGCTTATGGGTAAATACCGTCCATGTTCCCACGGTAGAGGATTTGCGGCCCTGTGTTCGAAGCCAATGAACGAGTGCTTGACCAGGCTCCAACTTCGTTGCCGCCAGTGTAGTCAGGCTACGTCCTTCCTCCACGAGGATGCCCCGATTTACGCACGCTATGAGATGTTTTTTGCCTGTTACCGAGGCTGCGATCTCCGCAGCCAAACCGGCCTTTACAAATTCATCGCTAGGGATAGTCGCATCGTTCACAAGAACGGTATTCAGTCCAGGTGATTTGTATTCGTACGTCCGATGTGCCAAGCCATCGTCTTGGGGACGAAGTCGCTGCATCCCTTGTACAAGGGCGCTCGCCGCGTGCGATTTGCCCGCGCCGGGACCGCCAATGAGAAAAAGCATCCTTGGCACCGTCGCTGACTCGCGCCCTTCCTCGAACCACGTGGACGCTTCAGCGACGCCAGCTGGACGCGGAGCGACGATACCGTCCAGACCGACCGGATGAGGGTGTTCTGATCCTAATTTGTCACCGGGCTTGTCGGCTACGTCATGACCGCCTGTCGATCTTCCCCAGAGGGCTCCAAGTCCATTCCAGAAATCAACATTACGGTTGTCAGAGTCAGCGTCGCGCGTGTCGTGTTCGACGCTGGAAGTCACAGAATTCCACGATACGAACCCCGCTACACGACGCCCCCTCCTCTCGTTTTCGTCCTCTGTGGCGAGCTCGACTGCGTGCTGAACGTCGTCGACCGATTCGTCATACGCTCGGAGGATCTCTTCATCGGGCACTTGCCATTCACTGGTAGCCGGAAAGTCCTCCAACCGATTGCGTACAGCCTCTAGAAGGTGCATTTGATAGTGGTCGCGTGGTTTGTAACCAACGACGTAGGCCCGATCCAGATCACGGAGGACAGCGCTCAGATTGCAGAATTTAAACTCTATGGAAGCACGCGAGCGCCCAGTACGTTCTTGAACGACCTCGTTGAAACGCCTCTTTACATAGGGCTCACCTGCGAGTTCTGCGGCAAGCATTTCCTTGTACTCGTCGATGAGCACACTGATCTCTGAGGCCGACCAAGCACTGCCGACGACTGATGCCATGTAGTTGTTCCCCTCCAGTCCCAAACTCGCGGCGGTTCAGCGTCGCCTAATAATCGACGCAGCCGCCAGAGTCACGGGACTCCAATCGATAGTACTCCCGACTGTAGTTCAGAATGTCAATTTCAAAACCTAATGACGTTCACTATAGGGAGACCGTGCCAAAAAACTTGTCACGTTGTGATCAGTCGACATGACGCCAGTTAGGCGAGTACCGCTGTCAATCGGCGAGCACAATGCTCTTCTGCTCAGGAGACTCAACCGGTCGTGTTGCACCCGGCGTCTCACACGATGTCTTCCGCAAAGTGTCAGTGGCAGGCCCTACTGTGAATGCATGGGGGCAGGCATCAGCTGCCATGTCAGAACGACGGACATTCTTGGGGGAATGATGAGCGACGGCTACGCAGTTTTCGACAGGGGCAATGACCAGCGCAAACCGGTGAGGCTGCTGTTGCGAGAAGCCAAGAAATTGGAAATTATCCACGGCCTGCGGCGTGCTGGGATTCGTTCCAAGGAGGCCTCGCTGGCCTTCCAGACGCGGACTACCGGCCGTCCCATCGCCAATCTGACAGAGATCTACGACGTCGAAGGCGCCAAGATCCTGAGGGAGCTCAGCAAGCTCAGCCGACCGCAGATATCCCAGCGCATCTAGAAAGGGAACAAACCCCCAAACCAACTACCAGGCCAGGGAGGTCGCCATGCAGTTTCCAGTACCCGTTCCGCCAGTCCGCCGATTCATTTGTGCTGCGGACGAAGTATCCGTCCGCAGCGGAGTCTCCGTTCACGTCAGATACCAACACGGCCGATACATCTGGGCCGCGGTTCGGACGCAGGGCGAGCATGTCCTTGGCGTTCGTTCCGGCACTATGGAGCCGACCGTCTGCGGTGCTGACCGCGGAACACTGCTCAGTGAAATGCGCGACGCCGTGCGCCGGCTGAGCGGCTCCAATCAAGTAGACGTCTTCTGCACGAACGAGGACACGGCGGAGTCGCTGCGACAGCTCGGGCTGGCAGTGTCACCCTTTTATCCGCCTGTTCCTGCCATCACGGCTCTTGACGACGCCGTGCGTTCCTACATAGATACGATGTTCTCCGCCGTCGAAATTGGCACGGATGCATCGCGGGGAAGGGGCTCCCGCTGGGTAGGCCACGGCTGGGTCCTGACCTTCGCCGGGAGCGTTTCGCCTGTCCTCGGGCACAAGGCTGTGGACATCGGCAACGTGGGGCTGGCACCGGATCCCGACTACACCTCTGTGAACGTGGATCTGGAGCTGATGGGTCTCGTCAAATTCTCCGAAGCCGAATACCAGGACGCGATTGATTCCTTCGTCCGTGAGATGAAGCTTCTCGGCCTGCACCCAAGCGTCGAGCGCTACGGTCCATGGGCCGCCAGCGAAAAGGCCGCAGGAGTGAAGCGACCTGCCGAAGCATCCGTTCGAAACTTCTTCGGCGGCTGGTCTGCGGCTGTCCGCGCTGCCGAGATGCAGTTACCCGTAAGCAGCCAGGAAGACAAGGAGAAGGAGCTCGCATGCATCGCGATCTAAGAGACACCCCGGAATGGCCCCTACTGGTAGCGCTCCACCACGACGGCGCTCCCCTGGACAAAGTCTCGGAGCTGCTGGGCTTCTCCCAAGAGGAAATCATGAGGGCATTCGACGGCTGGACCTGTGCAGAGAAGACACGGCCGAAGGTTGCCAAGGATGGAACGACGATTTGTCCCAAATGCGGGCAGGAAGCCTGGCCCGTCCGCTATGGCATGTGGATACCCGAACGGGATAAGCCGGCGCCGAAAGCCATCATGGCTGGCTGCGTCATCGAACCAGACGCTCCTCAATGGTCCTGCATGAACGCTGAATGCGGCTATGAATGGCGCGTAGCGTAAGAGGGCACCGACCGACAACGGGATGACCTTAGGCCGCTACGAAAGATAGTGGGGCTGCGAAGAAACGGGATAAGCCGCTGGGGAAAACCATGCGGCGGCGCGAAACGCACTCGCGCCTTGCGGGTAGCCCAAGCAATCCGGCGCAACAGATCTGACAGTCCCGGCATATTTCTACCACGGCCTTCAAGTCCTCCGCTTAGTGAGTAAAAGTCTTCATATGGGCACTCTTAGCGAATATCAGCCTCTATCCAGGTTTACTTATCCCAAAATGGACATGGGGAAGGCACAGATACTTCGTAGGAATTATCCGAAAGGACGGGCTCCTGCGAAAATCAGCAATTCCAGTGACCTTACCAGCTGCTCTGAATGCCCCTCATAATACCCTTCGTCCAATCTGTCCAGGAATGAGGGCACTTCGCCCCTACCGCCAGTTTTCCGCCTGTGCCGGTTTATGAATATGATGTTGAGGTGACAACGGAGATAGAACCGGACCAAGCCGCAGCACTCATCTCCTCCTACAGATCTGACGGTGATAGGTACCGTGATCGGGCGCGGGCTGTGGCTACGCTATTAGCTACCGCCACGGGTGCGCTGACTGCTGGCCTCTTTTTTTCCAATGTGGGCCAATCTTTCCCATTGTTGACGAAAGCTGCAGGATACTTCGGAATCACAATGCTCTCCGTAAGTGTGTGCTTCTTTCTGAGCGCCTCGATGTACCGGTTGAAGAACACCGAAGAAAACCACAACGGTTCGTCTGTTGCCGAGTTACTTGAGGTATCGAGAAGCAATGCAGAATCACTTATTACCTCGATATCTCGTCGCACCAACTGGGGCAAGAGATTTGGGCTCGTCGCAATCCTTTCTCTCCTTCTGATGATTCCGTTCAGTATTTGGTTTCCCACCGCTAAAGTGGAGGTAACAATACAAGTCTTAGACTTACCGGCCGATGGTCTCCTGATATGCCCGAAAATCAAGGACCAGGTAAAGGGCCAGGTAGTGCCGTCGGATCTAACTGGCAGTTCAGAGCTCATTCCGGTATATGTGACTGCAAAACAGTGCGGAAATGACTCTGAGAATCTAGCTCGAACCCTTTACTTGCATCGGAGCAATGTCTTTGTTTCCAATGTGGCCGACTCATGACAGGCGACTCGCTGATTATCCATTATCGGTCGCTTATGGTTTTAGGCGTTGAATGGGAAGATTCACTTGATGACGCTTTGTCTGCCGTTCAGGCAGAGCCCGCACCTGTTCAGCTGGCAGCGCAAGCCAGCTCCGAGGTGCTATTACACTTCTTCTTGTACCCTGCAAGCGCGCACACCCTTATCGAGTCAGGAAGTCAGATTAGTGACGCCCTCGCCGAAGTTCGCCCTGATTCCTCCACACGAATCGTCCTTGCAGCGTGTCAACCGGCGCATCCTGTTCTCTCTGAAGCAGCAGTTACGCAACTTGCAAACTCCCATCTGGCTGAGGTTGCGAAGAAATATGCGACGAGGGCGCTCGAGCCCACGGATTTGAAAGCAACAGCGGAGATACATATAAGACGCGCGCTCCGGCATATGGGCTTTTCTACGGGTGGTAATCCTAGTAGCAATAGCGTCGGAAGTGCAGGTATTTCACTACTCAGATACGAGGTGAGTCCTTGGAGATTCTAGAAGACGGCCCTTGGATCGCGGCGGTCGGAGCACCATGGGCCATGGCCCCTCACCCTAATTTCTCACAAGACTCAGTGACCGGTCCTCAGCTTTTGG
The DNA here is from genome assembly GCF_057656375.1 of Arthrobacter sp. Soil_C_60. Lineage (NCBI taxonomy): Bacteria > Bacillati > Actinomycetota > Actinomycetes > Micrococcales > Micrococcaceae > Arthrobacter > Arthrobacter sp. Soil_C_60. Next base: position 219,230 of record NZ_JBDGKM010000006.1, read on the forward strand.
CGCTAGTAGCCCAGTCACGTCTTGATGATTTAGAACGCTATAAGGAACTCCTTCCCGAAGGAAACAGTGATTGGGTTCTCGCCCTAGTGAACGCCGCTGCACGTTCTATCAGCTACGGATCTGTACGCGCCGGTGCTAACGAACTGTGGACCATTGCAGAACTCAAGGGTATTCCAGTGGGGGCACGCATTGCTGCCGCTCTTTATGCCAGCGTTGCTGAGGTAGATCTGGATGAGCACGGTGAGGCTATCCGGCGGATGACCGCAATTATCTCCCAATCGGAAAAACCGTACACTCGTAGTTCAGCACTGGGTTGGGCTCTGCTACACCAACAAATTGCTGCGCGGAAGTTTGAAATCTTTGACTATGCCGGCGCCTTGGAGTCCATCCTTTCCAACGAGCATCTTCTTGGTAAAAGAGGCAAGTGGGACGCCTTTGCCGTTTCGCTCGGCATTAGTTGGAATTCGGAACAAGTGCAACAGGACATTCGTGACGCTGCCGAGTCGCACAGACTCGAGTTGCAAGCACGGATGGAAGGATTTGAAGGTACAACTTGGGTACAGGTGGTGAAGTCGCGTTCGACGTGGCCCGATTTCAGAAATGAGCTCGCTGCTGCCGGGCGCGATCGCAAGTATGTGGAACACCGTTTCGAAAACTCAGTAGGCATGCGCACAAAGGGCCGCACGTTTAGAAATGTCGATCCAATACTTTCTCCCGCCTATGAGGCTTTGCTTACCGCAGAGCTAGTTGGGGACGTAAACGGATTCATGAAAGGCCGGGAGGCGCTTGCCCAGACGAGGATACTTCGCCAACAAGAGACCACGGACAATGATGAAGTGTGGGAGGTACGCGATGCCCTACGTCTACTTAGGAGATCACGCGCCCAAAAAAGTCTGAAGCGCGTTTTAGAATGGATCTACCTGCGCGGGCCTGGAACAGCTCTCCTGCAGGATGCCATGACGATACTGGAGCGGAGCGGGTTCCCTGGCGATGTAAATGCCCTCGATCTCATGGTTCTATCCTCAGCTGCCACATATTTAGAACCGGAATTGCTACAACGGTCTTTGGATAGCGCCCTTTACTTCGTTGGTTCTCCCCGGAACAGACATGATGTCGCTGCTGCCGATGAACGCAGTCTATGGCGGGCTGTCAGCCGGCTTTTACCGGAAAGCGGCCGAGATGAGGAAGTGGCCAGTGCAGCACTAGCTGCGACTGATGGTCGGTACTCGCTCGATCTAATCGAGGGGGAACTGCTGAGTCTTCTTGAGTCAATAAATTGGGACGTAGTTAGCCCCGAAAATATTGCAGCTTGGAGATCGTGGGGGGAGGCCAATAAGAAATCCTCTTTAGTGAGTTCTTTGGCTCATCGCGCCGCCAGTTTACAGCAACACGTAGATCATGACGCCGTTCTTGGACTCATTTCTGATGCGGAGCTCCCCCTTTATTTGGTTACGCACCACTCCGAACTAGAGGCGTTGAAAACAGAGGTACTAGACCGAGCAGATAATCATTGTCGATCGATACTGAAGAACATACAGGAGGATGCGAAGCGTGGCACCGTCTCTTTCGGTGGCATCGATTCCGCTGAGCTCGTGACGCTATTCGCGCATCTATATAAGAGGACTGATGCCTGGCTGGCTGTGACTGAATTTCTGACTGATTCTAATGTCGCTCGTGAACTGAAGAGCCGCGCACTCGATAGGATCGCCAAGTACGGTCGCAACGCGATTCCTGAGGCAGCTCAATCCACGCTGCGCGCAAACTGGGCAGCAGTAATTGATTCCAAACAACGCGGTCTCTTCTCCGAGCCGGATCCGTCATCAAAATTTGCTGAGGCCCTCCGTGTGGGCGCGGTGCTTAATATCTGCACGAGAAACGAAAGCGTAGCTGCCGCGACAGAGATGGCCAGCGGCAATTCTCCCGAAGATCGGGCGGCTGCAAGCGAAGTGCTACTGGATGTGGCTACTGCTTACGAGGAGTGGGAATGGGCACAACTCCTCTTACTTCAACTCACCCAGGATCCAGACGCCTCTGTCCGGGCCCTTGCGGGAAGGAGTCTTGCATCTGTAGGCACAACGACCACCGGCCTCTCAACGCTCGTACACTCGGCACTGATCAAGTCACTTAATTCGGGTGGAATCAGAGTTCCGTTACTCATACTGCACGGACTCCAGGACGTGGTGTCGAAAGGTAAGTGGAACAAATACAGCAGTGACATCAATACGACCGTAGCTAATATGTCCACGCAGCATCCGGCGAGGGTCATTCGACAGGCCGCCCACCACGTCCTTCACCTGCCAGCGCAGGGTGAATAGCATCATTTCGATGGCGCCCAGGCCATCGCAGGAAAATGGGGAGAATTCAGGCGCCGGCACCGGCTACAGCTGATGCACCAGACCGGCGCCAACAGGAGAACGTGGGAGGGGTTCTCCGTCTGGGCGGTCGACCGTGACGCAGACGGCTTAGTGCAGAGAACTCACGACAGCGAGTCCGCTCGCTGACCGCAAAGTCCGGGTGGAGTTGCGGGTGCAGCGGACCTCCCGGCCAGAAGGGAGCAACATAACTGTCCACGAGCATCAGCAGGAGCATCGGAACCGCTCCAGAAAGAGCAACGACGCCGCGATCGGGAGTGGCGGACGCGTCCTCATGCCCAGAGCCGGCAGTAGAATTCGCAAATTGATCGGTATCCCCGCTGTCGAGAAAGGTTGATGATAAGGCCCCATCCTCGCCTCGGCACCTATCAATTCCTGCCTGTGCTGCCACAGTGGAAGGATTCATCAGTATGCTTTCCAATAACTAGGGCTCGGGCATCTCGGGCTGTCTGGCAGGATTCGGCATGTTTCGACCACCGGTTGGAACGGATGGCGCTTTGCGCCGGAGACGGAGATTTTGATGAGCAACGAACAGGGACCCACGCCGCTGTCGCCGGAGGAACTCGAATCCCAGTCCGGCACTGCGCTGCCGGACAAGGAAGTCGCTTCCATTCTCGATCTGAATGCGGATCTTGACCTTGCCATCGATGCGGCCGCGCCGATCGATCTGGCCGTGGCTGCTAACGCCAACGTCGTAGCGCCAATCGATGCCGCTGCCTCGGCAAACATCCTCTCGTCCGGCTCCACCGCGCAGGCGCTATCCGATCAGGGAGTCATCATCGACCAGGGCATCGCGGCCGATGCGACTGCCGAATCCACGCAGGACAGCAATATCGACCAGAGCAACGACACTGTCGACGGCGCGGACACAAATGCGGGCTCCGCTGCAGGAACGGACGCCGTCGTCGACGATTCTGCGCCCTTGCAGGAGAGCGTCACCGGGCAGGACACGACCGATCCAGCGCTGCTGCCGGACGGGACGCTGCCCGACGCCGGAACGGTCACGGAGGAACTTTCGTCCACGCTTGATGGGAACCTGCTCAATGTAAACGTGGATCTGGCCGCGGACGCCGACATTGCTGCCCCGATCAACGGTGCCGTGGCCGCCAATGCCAACGTCGCCGCGCCCATCGACGCCGCGGTGGCCGCCAACATCGGTTCGGTGGACAGCGAGGCGACCGCGGTGGCGCAGCAGGACGCCATCCGACGTGGACTCAGATACCCAGCCCACCCAGGAGCAGGACACGGACGGGGAGCCTCAGCCGGTGCCCGGCTCCACCACTGTGGCACCGGAACCAGGCACCGCCGATGAAGAATCGTCATCGGATGAAACCCCTCCGGCAGACCCCGACAGCGAGCCACAGCCGGCTCCCGTGCAGGAACCTACCGCAGAGCCTGATCCCGGATCGGTGTCCTCTCCCCCGGCGCCGATAACCACCAGCACACCACAACCCGCACCGGCTCCGGCCCCCGAGCAGGAGCCTGCACCGGTTCCTGCTGATGAACCCGCGCCCGCGCCAACTGAGTAGCGTTCGGAGTCTGTCCCCGGACGGGGATGCAGATCAGTGCCTGCGCCGTTCCTTATCAGGTTCAGAACCGCAGGTAATTCGCCCCATGCACCTTTGTCTCGCTAATCCATCAAGAAATCGCAATTTTCTGACTTTCAGTTAGCAACCCTTGCCATAATCGCAAACAACGCGTAGCTTCGTCTCATGACATCAACTGAGACGGAGGTCACAGAGCGCGTCCGGAAGTCCATTAGGAACTCCGGAATGGCGCAACGTGAGGTGGCACATCATATTGGCTTGGACGAGACCAAACTGTCCAAGGCGCTCAACGGCACCCGGCGCTTCCATCCGCAGGAGCTGACCGATCTGGCCGACATTACCGGCGTTACGGTCAACTGGCTGCTGTCTGGGTCGGATGAAACGCACGGCCCGTCCGTGCCGCCCCCGGCAAGGATCCTCCCGACGAAGCACCGGGAGGACAGCGAACACGCCCAGAAGCGGCGCGCCATCATCGAGGCGGCCTGGTGGTTACTGGCCCGCCGCGGCTATTCCGCGGTCCGCATTGCCGATATCGCCTACGCCTGCGACATGAGCACAGCCGCTATCCACTACTACTTCTCGACCAAGCGCGAAATCTTTGCCGAAGCACTGCGCTACTCCATCAAACTGGCCTTCGACCGCCAGATCGCCGAACTGCACTCCATCACGGATCCGGTCCGCCGGCTCAAGCGGCTGATCGAACTCCAGCTCCCCGCCGGCGAGCGCGGCAGCGCGGAGTTCTCGATCTGGCTGCAGACCTGGGCAGATGTGGCAGTTGATGGTTCCGGCAAGGAGAACCACGCGCAGGGCTACCGCCGCTGGTACAAGACCGTGGAAGACGCGATCCTCCAGGGCCAGGAATCCGGCGTCTTCGTAAACATCCCCTCTGACCAGCTCGCTATGGAGCTGACCAGCATGGTGGATGGCCTCGGCATCAAGGTACTGACCGGAATTCTGACTGCCGATCAGATGTACAGCCATATCGAAAGTTTCATTGACCGCAACATTGTCCTATCGCAAGGGAGTTCCGCATGAACCGCAAGGTCATCGTCACCTGTGCCCTGACCGGCGCCGGCGACACCACAGGTAAGAGCGAGTACGTGCCCGTCACGCCGCAGCAGATCGCCGACGACGCAATCGCCGCTGCACGGGCCGGCGCCTCGGTGGTTCACATCCATGTACGCGATGTGGAGACGGGGCAGGGGTCGCGCGACGTAGCGCTCTACCGCGAGGTAGTCCGCCTGGTCCGTGAGAGCGACGTGGATCCTGTCATCAACCTGACAGCGGGCATGGGCGGTGACCTGCTGCTGGATCCGGGCGAACCGACAAAACAGTTGCCGGGCACGGACCTGGTCAACGCCCGCGAGCGCCTGGCCCATGTGGAGGAACTGCGGCCGGAAATCTGCACCATCGACTGCGGCTCGCTCAACTTCGGCGAGGGCAGCCAGGTCTACATCAGCACCCCGGATATGCTCCGCGAAGGCGCCGAGCGGATCAAGGAACTGGGTGTGAAACCGGAGATGGAAATCTTCGATACCGGCAACCTGTGGTTTGCCAACATCATGGTCGAAGAGGGCCTGATTGCCCCGCCGCCGCTGTACCAGATCTGCATGGGCATTCCCTACGGCGCACCCACCAACCCGGGCCTGCTGCAGGCCATGGTCAATATGCTGCCGGACGGCGCGCAGTGGACGTCCTTCGCGATCGGACGCGACCAGCTCCCGTGGGTGGCCCAGTCCGTGCTGCTCGGTGGCCATGTCCGGGTGGGGCTGGAGGACAACCTCTACCTCAGCAAGGGCGTGAAGGCGACCAACGCCCAGCTGACCGAACGCGCGATCGCGATTGTCCATGACCTCGGTGCCGCGGTGGCTACCCCCGACGAAGCCCGCGAAATCCTGAAGCTCGAGAAGAAAGCCTGAATCCTATGACCACTGCTGAGTTCACTCCACTTGATATGAATGACGTCGACACCGTTGCCTGTGTGGGCATCGGCACCATCGGCGGCGGTTGGGCCGCGTACTTCCTGGCCCGCGGCTACCGGGTGCAGGCGTGGGACCCCTCCCCCGATGCCGAGCCGAAGCTGCGCCGGCTGATCGACGCGGCGTGGCCCGCCCTGACGGAACTGGGCCTGGCGCCGAATGCCTCGAAGGACAACATCAGCGTGCATACGGATCTGGCCGAAGCGGTGGCCGGGGCCGGATTTGTGCAGGAAAGCGCTCCTGAAGTCCTGGAGCTGAAGCGGTCCCTGCTCGCGCAGATCGACGCGGTGACAGCCCCCGACGTCGTTATTGCGTCCTCCACCTCCGGCTACGGCATGACGGAGATGGCTACCGAGGCCGCCAACCCGTCCCGTCTGGTTGTCGGACATCCCTTCAACCCGCCCTACCTGATTCCGCTCGTCGAAGTAGCCGGCGGCGAAGCCACTTCCGCCGCGGCCGTGAAATGGGCCTCCGCCTGGTACGAGCACATCGGCAAATCCGTGATCACCATGGACCGCGAGGTACCCGGCTTCATTGCCAACCGGCTGCAGGAAGCCCTCTGGCGCGAAGCACTGCACATGGTGGACAACGGCGAGGCCACGGTGGAGCAGATCGACCTGGCCATTACCGATGGCCCGGGTCTGCGCTGGCCGATCCAAGGCCCGATGCTGACCTTCCACCTCGCCGGAGGGGAAGGCGGCATGGCGCATATGCTCGACCACTTCGGCCCTTCGCTGAAGTCGCCCTGGACCCGGCTGGACGCCCCCGAACTGACCCCCGAGCTGCGCAACGCGGTGATCGCGGGATGTGACGAAGAGGCCAACGGCAGGTCCGTCGCAGAGCTGATCCTCGAGAGGGACCAAGCCATTATCGCCGTCCGCAACGTGATTGCCGCGCTCAAGGCGGACAAACCATGACGGACACGGCGGTGGCGGCCTTGCCCGCATACCGCTGCACCGTCCTGCCGGAGTGGATCGATTACAACGGCCACCTCTCCGAAGCGTTTTACGTCCTGGTCTTCGGCTTCGCAACGGACCAGGTGATGGACCGGCTCGGAATGGGCGAAGCCTACCGGCAGTCGACCGGAAACTCCCTCTACACAGTTGAAGCACATGTCCGGTACCTGGCCGAGACGGGGCTGGATGCGGAACTGACAGTCACCACGCAGATAGTCGGCGGCGGAGCGAAGAAGCTCCACCTGGCGCACGAGATGCGCACAGCGGGAAAGCTCATCGCCACCGAGGAACTGCTGGCCTTGCATGTGGACCAAGGCAGCGGCCGAAGCAGCGCGTTCCCCACTCCCGTCCTGGAGGACATCAGCAGATACCGGTCAGGCCTCGACGATGAGGCCCCGGACTGGATCGGCAGGACCGTCAGCTCCTAGCCGTTCCCCTCTGAGAAAGAAGGATCCGTGGAAGCATCCCCCATGCGCAGCCTGCCCTCCGGCGGCCCAGCGCTCCATCCGACCCGGCGCCGTGTGCTGGGAATGGGTCTGGTGATCGGTTTGGGTGGGCTCTTGTCCGCCTGCGGCGCCAGCCAGACCTCAGTAATCGCCGCACCCACAGGACCGCCGCAGCCTGGCGGCCGCCTCCGAGTGGGGCTGGCAGGGGGCGGAGCGGCAGACAGCCTCGACGCCCATTCATCGGTCAGCACTACCGATATCGCCCGGGTAGTGAACCTGTACGAGTCCCTGGTCTACAGGGACGAAAACTACGAACTCAAACCCCTGCTGGCCACCAAGGTCACGCCGTCTCCCGACGCCCTAGTATGGACGGTGGACCTGCGTCCCGACGTCCTGTTCCATGACGGCCGGCCGGTAACCGGAAAGGACGTAGCCGCCAGCTTCAAGCGGATCACCAATCCGGATGATCCCAAGAGCGGCACTGCAGCTCTGGCCATCCTCGACGACGTGGTCATCGTTAACGACCATCGAGTGGAATTCCGGCTCAACAGTCCCAACGCCGCGTTCGACGACGCATTGGGCCAGTACACGCTGGGAATTGTCCCCGCGGACTACGACCCGGCCAATCCGGTGGGCACCGGACCCTTCAAATACAAGTCCTTCGCACCGGGACGCAACAGTGTCTTTGTGCGCAACGAGCATTACTGGCGGGACAATGAGCCCTACCTGGACGAACTGGAAATCCTGAACTTCAGCGACGAAGACGCCCTGATCAACGCGCTCCTCTCAACCCAAGTGGACGCCATCGGCCAGATCCCGCTGGCATTGCTGGAGGTCATCGACGCCGATCCCCGGATCAGCATCCTTGAGTCGGAGACCGGCGCGTGGATGCCTTTCACCATGCGGGTGGACCGGCCGCCTTTCGACGATAACCGGGTCCGCGAGGCATTCCGGCTGGTGGTTGACCGCCAGCAGATGATCGAGCAGGTCCTCAGCGGCAACGGCAGCCTCGGCAACGACATGTACTCTCCGTTCGACCCGGGGTACCCCTCCCACCTGCCGCAGCGTGTCCAGGACATTGCCCGGGCCAAGGAACTTCTCGCCGACGCCGGTTATCCGGACGGGCTCACGGTCGAATTGGTAACCGCGCCTATCCAGTCCGGCGCCGTGGAAGCCGCACAGGTCTTTGCCCAGCAGGCGGCCGCGGCCGGCATCACCGTAAAGATCCGGCAAGTGGACGTCACCACGTTTTTCGGTGACGGCTACCTGCAGTGGGACTTCGCGCAGGACTTCTACTACACCCGTAATTACCTGCCGCAAGTCAACGCCAGCACGCTGCCAACCTCGCCATTTAACGAGACCCACTGGGATCATCCCGAGTTCACCGCCCTCGTGAAAAAGGCAACGGGCACCGTTGACCCGCAGGAACGCAACGCGCTCATCGCGCAGGCGATGGAGATCGAATACAACGAGGGTGGCTACATCATCTGGGGCCACGCAAACCAGGCAGATGCGTACCAGCAGTATGTTGCCGGCCTGGTTCCGAACCGCACAGGTCTGGCCCTCTCAGGATTCGAATTCCGCCGCGTCTGGCTAGGAGGCAACGCGTCATGACCCCGATCATCCTTCGCAGGCTGGGCACCAGCGTGCTCATCCTGCTTGCAGTGTCCATACTCGTCTTCGTCGCAACCCTGCTGTTGCCCGGCGATCCGGCGCAGGCGATTCTGGGCCAGCAGGCCACGCCGGAACGGCTCGCCGCCTTGCGCGAGCAGATGAACCTCAATGACCCAGCGTGGCAGCGGTACCTGTCCTGGCTCGGCGGCCTGGTCACCGGCGACTTTGGTGTCTCCGCAGCATCCGGCGGGCCGGTCACGGACCTGCTCGGGGAACGCATCGGCGCCTCATTGGTCCTGTTGGCCGCAGCCGGACTCATCAGCATCCCCGTGGGCCTTCTCGTGGGGACCTACAGCGCCCTTCGCCAGGGCCGCACCGGAGACCACGTGGTTACCGGTACGAGCCTCGTACTGGCCGCCCTGCCCGAGTTCGTCATCGGCATCGCGCTGATCACGCTCTTCTCCACCACCGTGTTCGCCATCCTGCCGTCGGTCACCATGGCGCCGCCCGGAGAACCCGTGTGGAATTATCCGCTCCAACTGGTCCTGCCCACTATGACCTTGGTCCTGATGGTTACGCCGTACATCGCCCGGATGATGCGGGCGACGATGCTGGAGGTTCTCGACTCCGGTTACGTGGAGATGGCCAGGTTGAAGGGCGTTCCCGAGCGGCAGGTCATTCTGCGCCACGCCCTGCCGCACGCGCTCTCCCCCGTGGCCCAGGTCATCGCCATCCAGCTGGCATGGATGGCCGGCGGAGTTGTGGTCGTCGAGTTCCTCTTCCGCTACCCCGGCATCGGGCAGGCATTGGTGGACGCAGTCACCAACCGGGACGTCCAGGTGGTTCAGGTGCTGTCCGTCCTGATCGCCGCGGTGTACATCGTCGTGAACCTGCTGGCCGACGTCGTCGGTATTCTCACCAATCCGAAACTACGCACAGGGGGCGCGCGATGAGCGTCATTGATACACCCCAGGCCATTGCCCGCGAAGTCGAAACCCCGCCCGGTCTCCTCCGCCGGCTGCTCCGTCAGCGGCAGGCAAAGATCGGCATCGCGCTGACCGGCGCCGTCGTGCTCCTGGCCCTGCTCGGCCCGCTGCTGCTGCCCTGGGCTACGGGCCACACCAGCACGGAGTTCACCGGCCGCCCGTTCCAGCCCGACGGGGTCTTCGGGACCGACAACCTGGGCCGCGATGTGCTCTCCCGTTTCCTCGACGGCGGGCTGCGGCTGCTCATGTACGCCGGACTGGCTACCCTGCTCGGCATGTCGCTGGGCGTGCTGACAGGCATGACCGCCGCCTATCAGGGCGGCCGCGTGGACAGCATCATCATGCGGTCCAATGATGTCTTGCTGGCCCTGCCGCAGTTGGTCTTTGCGCTGCTGGCCATTACCGTCCTCGGTCCGCAGGGGTGGGTTCTGGTGGCGGTCATCGGCATCACGCATGCACCTCGGATTGCCCGGGTCACGCGTTCGGCGACGGTGGACGTGATCACCGAGGACTTCATCCGGGCCGCCGAAATGTATGCGGTACCGAAATGGAAAATCCTGGCCCAGGACGTACTGCCCAACATCACCGGCCCGCTGATGGTGGAGCTCGGCCTCCGGATGACGTACTCCATCGGGGCCGTAGCCTCGCTTTCCTTCCTCGGACTGGGTATGCAACCGCCCACCGCGGACTGGGGCCTGATGATCAATGAGAACCGCATTGCACTTGTGCTCGAGCCTTGGGGCGTGCTGCTGCCGGTGCTGGCCATTGCCGTGCTCACGGTGGGCACCAACCTCATAACCGATTCCTTGGCCCGCGCCGCGGCCAACTCCAGCGTGGGAGCAAGCAAATGAGCACTTCGGTCCAGGAAGACACAACGATAACGATGCCCGTCCTCAGCGCGGAGGAATTGCGGATTGCCACCACCTCGGGCGACGAAATCCTGCATGGGGTGTCCTTCGAGCTTCGCCCCGGTAAGGTCCTGGCCCTGGTGGGGGAATCCGGGTCCGGCAAGACAACTGCGGGACTGGCCTGCATGGGCCACTTCCGCCAAGGACTGGTCAACACAGGTGGAACCGTCCGGCTCGCCGGCGCCGCCGAGACAGTCCTGGATGGAAATATCCTTGATCTGCCTGAGTCCGCCCGCCGGAAACTGCGTGGGGGCGCCATTTCCTATGTCCCGCAGGACCCCGCACTCTCCCTTAACCCGGCCATCCGGATCGGCGACCAGATCCTCGAGGTACTGCAGGTCCACGGTTACGGCTCCTCGGAGGCGGACCGGCGCACGCGCACCGCCGAGGTGTTGGCGGAGGTAGGCCTGGAAAATGATGCGTCCTACCAACGCCGGTATCCCCACCAGCTCTCCGGCGGACAGCAACAGCGCGTCGGCATCGCCATGGCATTCGCTTGCCGGCCCGCCGTGATGGTGCTGGACGAACCGACCACGGGACTGGACGTCACTACACAGGCTTTGGTCCTGGCCACCATCGCCCAGTTAGCCGAACGGCACAACGTCGCCGGGCTCTACATCACCCACGACCTGGCGGTGGTCGCCAAAATAGCGGACGACGTCGTTGTCATGCTCTCCGGCGAGGTGGTGGAAAAGGGACCCACCTCCCAGGTGCTCTACCAACCACAACATGCTTACACCCGCAAGCTGCTGGCGTCGGTGCCGGATTTGGCCGGCAAACGACCGCTTGGCCGGGTTGCGGCCATCACCGGCGAGCAGTCGGTGGTTGACCGGCAACTTGCGGAAGCCCGCCCCGCCCAGGCGGCACCGGCCGCTCGTGAGCGGAAGCTGCTGGAGGTTGCGGACCTGCGGCTGGCGTACGGCAGCAACCAGGTATTGGACGGCATCAGCTTCACGCTGGGCCAGGGCGAATCCATGATGCTGCTCGGCGAATCCGGCTCCGGCAAGACAACGCTCTCGCGCTGCGTCGCCGGCCTGAATGACGACTACGCCGGCAGCGTGCGTCTGAACGGCGGTGATCTTGCGGCGGGCACCCGTGCACGCACTGCTGAGCAGCGACAGAGCATCCAGTACGTGTTCCAGAGCCCGTTCTCTTCACTGAACCCGCGCCGCACCATCTGCGAGTCCGTTGAGATGCCTCTGCAGATGTCCGGCAAAATGGGCCGCAAAGAACGACGGCGGCGGGTACGTGAAGCGCTCGACCAGGTCCGCCTCGGTGAAAGCTACCTGGACCGGCGTCCGCGCGACCTCAGCGGCGGCGAACGCCAGCGTGCGGCCATCGCCCGCGCCCTGGTCAATGCACCGTCACTGCTGGTCTGCGACGAAGTCACCTCGGCACTCGATGTGTCCGTCCAGGCGTCCATCATCGACCTGCTGCGCAGCCTGCAGCATGAATCTGGCATGTCCATGCTCTTTGTCACGCACAACATCGCGCTGGCACGGCATATCTCGCAACGGATGGCGGTCCTGCAAAACGGCCGGCTGGTCGAGCTGGGTTCCACGGACGAAGTGATGAAAAATCCGCAACACAGCTACACCCGCGAACTGCTGGCCAACGTCCCGACCTTCTGAGGATCATTGTGGAAATACCTTTTGAGAGCAATAACGACGGCGGACTGGCCGCCGCTGGCTTCGCACGGCTGCAGGAAACGTTCGCCAACCACCTGCAACGCTCGCAGGGAGGCATGGCGTTCTGTGTCTACCGGGACGGCGAACCCCTGGCGCGCTTCTACGGCGGCAGCACGATAAAACGCGGCACGCCCACCGCGGCCGTGGAGGAGGGCTGGAGCCCTAAGACCCTCGCAGTCATGTTCTCCGGCACCAAGGGCGTGGTCGCAACCGTCGCGGCGATCCTCGTGGACCGCGGGCAGCTCGATGTGCGCCTGCCCGTGGCCGATTACTGGCCAGAGTTTGCAGGCGGAGGCAAGCAGGACGTGCGCGTGTACCACCTGCTCAACCACACCGTGGGGCTCCCCTACGTGGACCCGGAGCCGCCGGGCGAAGAGAGCCAGTACGACAATGTCGGAAACGCGGCAGCACTGGCCGCGCAGACCCCATTGTGGGAGCCGGGCAGCAAGGTTGCCTATCACGCCACAACCTACGGCTACCTCATGTCCGAGCTGCTCCTCCGGGCCACCGGTAAGAGCGTTGGGGAGCTGATTTCCGAACTCATCAGCGCCCCGTTGGGACTGGATATCTTCCTCGGGTTGCCCGAGGAACTCGACCCCAGGCTCGCCACCATTTTCCGCTCCGAGAGCTACGCCATCAGCACCTACCTCCAGGACCCGGAACGCCGCAGGATCGTCGATCGGATGTACAGGAACCTGCTCGCCGAGGACAAGGACCCGTTTAACAGCGTGGCGATGCGTCGCGGGCAGCTGGCTGCCGGTGGCGGTATCGCCACCGCCGACGCGATGGCAAACCTGTACTCCCGTCTGGCAAGCCCTGAAGGTGGTCTGGTCTCCGCCGAGGCGCTGCGGGAGGCCACCCGGACGTGGTCCGAAGGCGTGGATGCCATCAACGACCGGCCGCTGAGGTTTGGCCTCGGTTATGAGCTGGCCGATCCCATCGGGACCTACGGGCCGGTGGCTCCTGCGTTCGGACATTCCGGCGCGGGCGGCGGGCTGCACGGCGCCTGGCCGGACAAAAACGTCGGGTTCTCCTTCCTGACCAACGAGATGCTGGCCGAGAACCAGGACACCAGAGTCAAGGACCTCCTGAAGGAGCTGGCACAGCTGGTGTGAAGTTAAGGCTAGCTCGCGCCTTATGCGGAAACGAGCGCCGAAACTCAGTCCGGACGGACGACGGTGAGGCAGAAGGGATGCCCGACAGGATCGACCAGCACGCGCCACTGGTTAGGAGCGGGCTGGTGCTCCGCCTCCGTAGCGCCCAGCGCAAGAGCACTCGCGACAGCCGGCTCCAGCTCGCTGACGGCAACATCCAGATGGAACTGCTGGTGCTGCGGACCTTCCGGCCAGGAGGGCGGAACATAGCTGTCGACCCGCATCAACGTGAGCATGGGGCCTGCTCCAGAGAGTGCGACGACGCCGCGGTCCGGAGTGGCGAATGCTTCCTCAAGGCCCAGAAGGCGCGAGTAGAAGGTAGCGAGCTGGTCGGTGTCCGGGCAGTCGAGCGAGATGGATGCGAGTTGTCCTATGTGTTCTGTCATGACCACAAAATAGCAGGCCGGCGCTCCTTGTTAGTCCGGCTCTTTGCCCGTTGCGATAGAGGCATCTGCTTCCTTGACCCACAATTCGGCGCCGTAGCCGTAAAGCCAGCCATCGGCGGTGAAGTCCTCCGATCACGCGGTCTGCGCAGCGCGGTAACCAGTTCCCTGTTGACGCTGCTGCACACGTCGGTGACGTGCGCATCCAGCTGTTTCGCGAACTGCACCGCCGCCGTTGCAGAATTGTGGTCCGGGATGTTCGCCATCCCGGACCACAGTTTCCTCCAGAACGGATTGGCACTCAGTCCGTCCGCTGGGACAGCTCCCCGGCCGTCACCCAGTTGCCGTGAAGGCCTTTGGGGATGCGCAGCGGGACCTTCAGGGTGCAGACGGGTTCCTTGTCGACGTTCTGGGCGTCCAAGACAACCAGTTCACTGTGCATCAGATCCCGCCGGGACACTATGACAAACACGTAGCCATGGCCTTCCGGTGCTTCGTCTGTGCCCTGGACAAAGATGGGCTCGCCAATGGTTGACTCGGGGCCCGGGTAGTAGATCTTCTGCTTCCCGCTTTGGACATCCACGGTGGCCACCCAGCGGAAGCCGGCGCCGGGCGCCTGCTGTTCCGGCACGTCAGACAAGCCCATGACACCCCAGCTGTACTTGAGCGTTTCGTACCGGTCATCCATGCGCGGGAATTCCGAGGCGTAACGGTTGATCTTCTTCTCTGAGAACGTCCGCGTCTGGCTCTGGGTGTCGATGGTCCACCGGGACAGGTATCCCTTGGCCTTCTCCGGATCAAAAGGCCGGCCGTCGGTGATGGGGAACCACGGGAAGTATGCGGATTCGCTGACGGGCGTGTCCAGGTGGATGTACCGGCCGTCGTCATACGCGCCCATGATATGGCTGGCGAAACGGTTGGGCCCTTCGAACCACTGGATATTCTCGCCTTTGCCCTTGCGCGGAATCACACCCAAGTAGATTTTTTCGTTGGGGTCCCATTGGAAGTGCGACTCACCCTTCCGCAGCCAGTCGGCCTCGCTGCGCAGCGGGATGATCGGGAAAATCACGTAGTTCTGGGTGACCGCAAAGTCGTGGACCATGCTGGAATAGGGCGCCTTGAACCAGGTTTCGTGAATGATCCGGCCGCTTGCATCGGCCTCGTAGTACGCGATGTCCCTTGAAGTCTCACCCTTGGCGGCGTAACCGAAGAACACCATCTCTCCGGTTTTCGGGTCAACTTTGGGGTGGGCAGTTGCGGTCTTGGAGGTCAGCGAACCTTCAAAGTCGTAGTCCCCCACCGTCTCCAGGGTGTCCGGGTCCAGGATCAAGGGCGGGCTGTCCTCCTTGGCAGCGTAGAGCTTGCCGCCGTGGAAGAAGACGTTAGTGTTGGCAATCCCGCGAACCATACCCTCGACCGCCGCATCATCGGTAAAGGGGTTGCGATAGCCTCCGAACAGCGCTCTGCCGGCTTCGCGCTCCGCGTTGAACCGAGGCGTTTTGATGTAGCGGCTCTTGTAGTCCACGCGTCCGTTGTCGAAGCGGAAGGACAGGGCCATGCCATCCCCATTGAAGAGGTCGATGTCCCCCTTCATGAAGGACGGGAACTGCCGGTCGCAGACAACCTTGTAGAACGTACCGTCAAGGTGCGCGGGTATTTCGCCCTGGATGCATTCCAAGCCAACGATGTCGGCTTCGATCCGGCAGGGCGCGTCGAACGGATGCGCAGCCTCGGGGAAGCGGACTATGGGGTAGGGATCAGGCGCCGGAATGGGCTCCTTGGGTTCTGTCCGCTGCCACACCAACATATCGGTGTCGGCGGACTGCAGATCTGGATAGGTAGTCATGAGTGTTCCTTCCATGAAAATTGTCGGTCAGCGGACTGCTCAGCCTGCAGTTGGCTGGCTTGGCTCCGGCCTCAGGTCTGCTGCGGGCTGGCCCTCTGTCAGCGGCGCGTCGGTGTGTTCCGTCTTGCGCATCAGGACCAGTACCAGGCAGAAGACTCCGGAGAGGACCAGCAGCCCGGCAGCGGCCCAGAACAGTCCGCCTCCGGTCCAGCCGGCGGCCAGCAGGTATCCGGCCGCGATCGGGGTGAAGATGGCTACAATCCTGCCGAAGCCGATGATCCAGCCGAACGCTGACGAGCGGATCTGGGGCGGGTACATCAGCGGCACCACGGCGTAGTAGCCGCCGATGCTGGCGCCGATGCCCGTGGCCATGATGACCGGGACCAGCAGTGCCACGCTCCCGCTGTCCAGCGAAACTGCCAGCCAGGCGGCTCCCGCTCCGGCCAGCACCAGGGACACCACAGTCAAAATGCGGTTGCCAATCTTCAGCGAGACGAGCCCGAACAGGATGCCGCCAACCATGCCGCCGAAGGGCAGCATTGTTCCAACACTCAGACCGAGCTGTTCGTCCTGGGTTGCGTCCACCACTAGCTTGGTTGTCCAGCCCATATTGAAGTAGAAGGCCGCCATCAGGGCGCCGAAACCGAGCATCAGGATGACGGAGGTCACCAGCAGGGCCGGGTTGAAGAGGCTGCGCAGGTTGACCGTCGGTGTGCCAGTCCGCTCCGTGACGACGGGCAGATCCGCAATCGGTTCCCGGCCCATCCGCTGCAGGATCACGTTGAGTTTCTGCAGGGACTTACTGTTGCGTTTCGCTGCCAGGTGATCAATGGACTCCGGCAGGAACGCAACGGCCACCAGGAACAGCAAGGCGCTGGCTACCGCCCCGATAATGAACGTCATCTTCCAGCCGGAAGCGGGGATGACGACGCCGGCCACCAAGCCGCCAATGAAACCGCCGACTCCGTTGCCGGCGGAGAACAGCGCCATGGTCAGGCCGACGGACTTCTTCGAGGAATACTCCGCGGTGATGACACCCACGATGGCGATCACCGCACCGATGCCGACGCCGGTCACTGCCCGGGAGACCAGCAGATTCGCTACATCCTGCGAAAGGCTGGAGTAAATCATGCCGACAGAGACGATGCCTAGACTGATCAGGGTGACGTTCCTGCGTCCGTAGCGGTCGCCCAGTGGGGCGAGCAGGAGCGATCCGGCGGCCATGCCGGCCGTGGCTGCGCTGATCAAGTAGCCGAGGCTTATGGAATCAACACCCCATTCCTGGGCGATGAAGGGTGCGGCGAGGGCCATGACGATGATGTCGTACCCGTCGATGATGACAATCAGCATGCAGACCGCGATGGTGAGCTTCTGGAACCGGGTCATCGGGCCGTTTTTAATCTGGCTTACAACGTCCATGTTGCAGCTCCTTATTGAGAAGGATTAGAGCAGAAAGATGAAGCGGACGACGGCGATGCTCAGCTGGTGTTGCCAGGCCAAGGTGAGGTCCGCCGTCGTAATTTAGAAAGTGAGGTTGAATACCTCTCTGGCGGTTCCTTCGAAGAACCGCTTCTTTTCGTCCAGGGATATGGGCAGGTTGTCCTGGTCGATGACTTCCTGGATTTCGTACTGGTAGGGGTAATCCATGGCGTACATGACGCGGTCCGCGCCGACCACTTCCCGCGTGAACATAATGGCAGGCTGCCACGGCATGCCGCTGGTGGTGATGAAGATGTTCCGCCGGAAGTACTCGGACGGCTTCAGTTCCAATGCCTTGATGGCCTCGTAGCGGCCGGCAGCCACCTGCTTGGCGTGCATATGGTCAATCCGGTGCAGCCAGAACGGTAGGGCCTCGCCAAGGTGGCCTACCACCACCTTTAGGTTGGGGAACCGGTCCAGCAGCCCCGAGGTGATGATGCGCAGAAGATGCATGCCGGTTTCCACGCCGAACCCGTACACGGCGCCGTCCAGCCCTGCCTCCTGCAGCGGTTCGATCATCCGATTGGACGGTGTTGAGGGGTGCAGGTAGAGCGGTGCGCCCAGGTCATTAAGCTCTTCAAGCACCGGCAGGAATTTGGGATTGTCGATGTACTCGCCCTGAATGTGCGAATTGAGGATGAGCCCCTTCAGGCCGAGGTCCCCGATGGCCCGGCGCAGTTCCTTGGCGGCGGAGTCCGGTTCCTGGTAGGCCACCGCAGCAAGCGCCGATAGCCGGTCCGGGTGCGCGGCGCAGGCCTCGGCCAACCGGTCATTGGACAGCGCGGCGATGTCTTTTGCATCCGCGGCGTCCAGCACCTGGGTGCCGGGAGCAGTCAGTGCCATGACTTGGTGGTCGATTCCGGACGCGTCCATGTCCGCGATGCGCCGTTCGCCGGCATCCTGGAGACGTTCGACGACGGAGCGCGGCTGCGGATGCTTGCTGCCCAGGAAGTATCCAAGCAGGCTGTTGAAGCCGACGTCGTCGTTGCTTTTCTCTGCCAGTTGTTTGCGGTAGAGCTCGAACATTTCGGGCAGTGCATAGGCCTCTTCAGTAGCAATGCGCAGGTAGCCGTTGCCGCCGCCGGTCTGCGGGCCGTGAAGTATTTGTTGTCTCATGGTCATCTTTCTGGGGATTCGTCCGAGGTTATGGCCGCCAGCTGGAGCGCGGACCAGTGCTGGATTCCCGGCAGCTCTTCGCCGGTGTTCCCGTAGCGCACCACGGCGTGCTCTTCCATGCACGCCTCAACCGAGTACATGAGGTGGTTGCGTCCGAGCCCGGACTGTTTCATGCCGCCGAATGGCACCGCGGGGACGGAGGCGCCCACCCGGTGGGCGTTGATGAATGTGTTACCTGCTTCGATGCGCAGCGCCACCCGCTGCGCGTGTTCGGGATCGGCGCTCCAGACCGAGGAGGCCAGACCGAATTCGGTCCGGTTGGCTTCCCGGATGGCTTGCTCGTCGTCGTCGAACGGGAGGATCGGGATGACCGGGGCAAACTGCTCGGTGAGTACAAGCTCTGCATCGGTACTTAGGTTGGTGACGACTGTTGGCCGGATGAAATAGCCCGCTTCCCAGTCGATGCCCTCCCCCAGCTGTCCGCCTTCATGCACGATGGCACCGTTTGCTTTGGCATCAGAGATGAGCTGAAGGGCATTCTCGTACCCGTCCTTCGTGGTGACCGGCCCAATGTGCGCGGCCGGGTCAAAACCGTCTCCCACCACCAGTTGCTCCACCATTGAAGAGAACTTCTCCACGAATTCGTCATACCGGGACCGGTGGACGTAGATCCGTTTGATGTTGAAGCACACTTGGCCGGAGACGCTGAAGGAACCGGCGATCATTTCGCGCAGCATGGCCTCGTCAATAACGGCGCTCTCCAGCACCAGTGCCGGGTCATTGCCGCCCAGCTCTACCGAGACTTTCTTGACGGTGCCTGCCGCGGCGGCGAGGACCTTGCTGCCGGCCTCGGTGCCGCCGGTAAACAGGACCGCGCGGATCCCGGGGTGGATGGTGAGGGCATCGCCCACAACCGAGCCGCGGCCGGGCACCACGTTCAACACCCCCAGCGGCAGCAGCGAAGCCACTTCCGCCAGCGCCGCAGTCAGCGCCAACGGAGCAATTTCCGGTGGCTTGACGACGACGGTGCACCCGGCGATCAGCGCGGGGGCCACGGAGTTGAAGGTCAGATAGACAGGCGTGTTCCACGGCGAGATCACGGCTACCGGGCCCACCGGCACCTTGTGCAGCAGCACAGTTCTGGCGTTGCCCGTGCCCGGCTCGCCGGTCAGGTCTTCCGTCTTTTCAACGGCGGGGGCCAGGTCAGCGAAGCTGCGCAGGAGGGCAATGGCACCGGCCACGTCCCCGCGGGCGTCATTGACTACCTTGCCTACTTCCAGGACCACGGTTTCGGTCAACTCCGGCAGTCTTTCGGCAAGCCGGTCCGCGGCCAGGCGCATCAGCTCGGCACGCCGGGCTGCCGTAGTGGCGGACCAGGCAGGAAAGGCTCCTTCGGCTGCACGGACCGCACGGTCAACGTCCTCCGCAGTGCACCGGGCCACGATTCCGACCGCGTCGGACGGACGTGCCGGGTTCTCGACGTCGATAAACTCCAGACCCTCGGCCCTTTCCTCTGCCCCGTCGATGAACGGCCGCGCCGTGGCGGTTGAAGCCGCTGCCACCCGCGGTCCGGCCAGTTTCAGGCCTTCCACGGTGCCCCCGTGACCGGGTGGTCGTAATGGAACGGGAAGACATCGGTGTTCGGGTACAGCTCGTAGCCGGTGCTGATGATCTCGTCCGGGCCTACCGGGTCTTCCGGGAAGGTGGCCTTCGGCAGCACATCCATGGGGTCGCCCTGGGCCCAACCGGTGCTGTACTCACTGTGCCAGAACGGGCGGTAGTTCAGCCTCTTGATCTTCCAGACTCCGTCTTCCTTGACGTACTCGTTCTCATACATGCCGCCTTCCCACCACTGGTCGTGGGTCACCCGGCCGGGGAAGCTCTCTGTGGCGTCCTTGTGGATGCCGGCCTGCATGGTGCAGCGGAAACGGCCCTTGGCGCTGAGGCCGTCCTCGGAAACCGTGACGACGTCCTGGTGCTGCGGGTGGTCCAGCAGGAAGCCAAACACCGGGCCGTTGACGCCCCCGGCGAAGCGGTTGCTAAACCGGTCAATGTAGAGGCGACGAACGCCTGCTTTGCCCTTGAACACACCACCGCAGAACACCGCTTCGCTGTCCTCGGCGAAAAGGTCCACCACTTCGCGGTACAGGGTCTTGTCCAGGTAGTAGCCGTACTGGTGCTGCAGGGTCCGCACGGCCTGTTGTGCCTCGAGTACATCAACGCGGCGTTGGAGTTCGAACAGCGCCGATGCAAGATCCTTTTCCAGCGACAACTCTGTCATGGTTTTCTCCTCTGTAGGCAGGCCAAACAGCAGCGTCCGTGCTGTTCAATGGGGGGATTTTCGGTGATGCGAATCACAGTTGATTCGTCTCCTTCAGATTCAAGCAGGGTCACATCGACGGAACAATGGAAAGGCCCAACGTTTCCTCCATGCGGAAACGTTGAGTAATACAACCAAAATTCAGGTCATTTTCGGGGAGTTTCTCTCCATACGGAAGTTATGCAAGTAGGTTTTTGCTATGCGGGAATACGGACCAACAGTTTTACAGTCAGCCGAGAGGGTGCTGCGTCTTGTTTCGCTCGTCGGTCAGCGGGGGCGGGTCACACTGAAGGAAGTAGCGGAAGAACTTGGCGTCGGCGATTCGACCGCGCACCGGTTGCTTTCAACATGTCGGCATGTTGGTTTTGTCCGACAGGACCAGCCGGGGGCAGCATACGAGGCGGGACCAGCACTTCACGAACTCGCGCTAGGCGCCACTCGCGCCGTCAGCCTCAGAGATGCTGCGGGACCACTACTCAGCGAGGCTGCCAAAGAGCTCAATGAGACCGTCAGCCTGGTGATCCTCGAGGGCACCAAATCCCGGTTCGTCGAGTCCATCGAAGGCCATCAGTCCGTGCGTGTAGCGTCGCCGCTGGGACAGGTTCACCCGGCGCACGCCACGGCAGGAGGAAAGGCCATCCTGGCGCACCTGAGCGCTTTCGAGCTCGAGCGGCGCTACCCAACTAAAAGACTCCCACCGGAGACGAGCCGTTCCATCACAGACTGGCACGAGTTCCTGGCTGATCTTGACAGGATCGAGCGGCGCGGGTGGGCGGTCGAGTTCGGGGAAACGGATCTGGCTCTGGCCGGCATTGGCGTGCCCATCATCGACGGCACGGGCACGCCACGGGCCGCAATCTGCGTCTCTGTTCCGCTGATCCGGCTAAGCAACGCCAAGGAAGCCGCAGCATTCGCCGAAGCCTTGGACGGCTACGCGGAGCAAATCCAACGCAGGCTGCGCGGCAGCAACTGACGTACCTGATTGGCTCTGGATCGGCTCTTTGAACACTGGCTACCCAGGGCTGCAAGAACAGGGGAGCTACACCATGTGCCCGGTGCAGCTCCCCTGTTGGTTCCGCCCTTAGTGGACTTCGAAGCCACCAGTGTTGATCCCGATGCTCCGCGTATCCATGAACTCGCGCAGGCCGTCAATACCCATCTCGCGCCCCATGCCGGAGGACTTCAGGCCACCGAACGGAGCCCGCTGGTCCAGCCATGCCGGACCATGGGCGTTGTGGAAGATGTACCCGGCTTCCAAGCGGGCGGCCACGCTGCGCGCTTTTGTCTCATCCCTGGTCCATACCGAAGCACAAAGGCCTGCCCATGTGTCGTTGGCGGCAGCAACGGCGTCGTCGATTTCGTCAAAGACCATCACGGGTAATGCCGGGCCAAACTGCTCGGCAGTGACGATCCGTAATTCCGGATCCGGGTTCAGGACCAGCGAGGGGCGGACAAAGTTACCGGCTACCAGGTCCCCCTCGGGGAGCATGCCGAACTCCAGCACTTCTGCCCCGGATGCCCGTGCTTCCTCAACGAACTCATTGACCAGAGACTTCTGCAACGGCGAGTGCAGGGGTCCCATGGTGGTTCCGCCATCGGTGCCGCGGCCCAGCACCGTGTTTTCCAACCGTGATTTCAGGCCGTCTACCACTTCCTGGTAGCGGGAACGATGGACGTACAGACGCTTCACCGACATGCAGACCTGCCCTGTGGTGTCGTACGTGCCGTGGAACAGCCGGTCCAGTGCTGCATCGTCCAGTTCGGCGTCCGGAAGAATGAGCGCCGGGTCGTTTCCGCCCAGTTCCAGTGCCACACGGGTCAGAGTCCGAGAGGCCATCTCCATGATGCGCTTGCCGCCGCCGACACTTCCGGTGAAGCAGACCTTGGCCACGTCCTCGTTGGCAATAAGGGCGTCTCCGATCTCAGCATCCTCGCCTGTGATGACATTGAGGACACCGGGCGGCAACTGCTGCGCCAAACGCTGTACAACACGCGTGGTGGCCAACGGGGCAGAGGGTGGCGGCTTGACCACCACTGTGTTCCCCGCGACCAATGCGTACGGCAGCGATGCCGCCAGAATGGCCAGCGGCCAGTTGAA
The DNA here is from genome assembly GCF_057656375.1 of Arthrobacter sp. Soil_C_60. NCBI lineage: Bacteria > Bacillati > Actinomycetota > Actinomycetes > Micrococcales > Micrococcaceae > Arthrobacter > Arthrobacter sp. Soil_C_60. The sequence continues at coordinate 242,122 of NZ_JBDGKM010000006.1, forward strand.
GGGCACAATCAAAGTGACGACGCCCAGCGGCTTGTACTCCACGACCGTCTCGGTAGGAGGCCCGGCCAGTATGGACTTCTGGTTCACCTTGTCCGCTAGCCCGCAGGCGAGTTGGACTCGGATGTTGAAGACGATCAGGTCCACCAGGCCTTCCTGCAGGACCTTCCCGTTTTCCCGGGACAACACCTGGGCGTCTTCCTTCTGAAAGGCGTCCAGAGCTTTGATGCCTTCGCTTAGCTGCCGCGCGCGCTCCGCCGGTTCCAGCGCTGACCAGGCGGGGAATGCTGCCTTAGCGGCCGCAACTGCCTCCAGTGCCTGTCCCTTGGACGCCGCAGCCGCCACCCCCACGGTTTCCAGCGGGTTCGCCGGATCCTTAATGTTCAGTTCACCTGCTGCCGATTGTATTGCGCCGTTAATGTAAAGATCCGTACGGACCACTTGGTCCGTCAGCTGCTGTGTCATGACAACTCCATTGTTGGTCCCCATAATTCGGGCCCCCACATGATTAGTATTCGTTGGGGTTGTCCCTCACTCAAGCAGCTTTCCCGAAAGCCGACAATGGAACCTGGCTCTAGTTCCTGCATGCGGAAACTGCTGAGACGGAGGCATTTGGCCTGCGAACCGTTTCGTGCGCAGCCGCAATGCTGCAATTTGGGACGGTCTTGGTTGAATGAGCCGAGAACAGTTCCAGTAACGAATGAGACCTGTCACGCCTCCGCACTGACCGCCCGGGGAATCATGTCAAGATGCCCGCTTCGATTGATTCGTGGAATCATCTGATTTTGCCCGGATAGCAGGTTTGGG